>NZ_CP019724.1:1550000-1860000 GCF_002005225.1 Streptomyces pactum | reverse complement strand
ACGTTGTGCCGCTTCATCAGCAGCACGTCCTCGCGCATGGTCTCCAGATCCAGCGCGCGGCCCCGATCCGGGTGCCACTCGTGCCGGTTGACGCCCTTGAAGAGGACCGGCGTGCCGTTGACCTTGATCAGGCCGTCCTCCAGGGCGACGGTGCGGAAGCCGATCCGCAGGCTCACCCGTTCGCCGTCCGTGGCCAGTACGCCGTCGTACAGGGCCGGCGTCTCCGCCGTCCACGGCCGGACGGGGACCGTCACCGTCTCGCCGGTCGCGATGTCGACGTCCAGGGCGGGCACGGTGACCCGGCCGGGCACGTCCGAGTCGACGCGCAGGGTGCCGGTGCCGGCGGTGTGGTCGTAGGAGGCGTGCACGAACAGGTCGCGGGCGGCACCCGCCGGGCGGTGCAGCAGGGTCACGTCCCGGAAGATGCCGGGCAGCCACCACTGGTCCTGGTCCTCCAGGTACGAACCGGCCGACCACTGGTGGACCCGGACCGCGAGCACGTTGCCGGCCAGCTTCAGCAGCGGGCCCACGTCGAACTCGTGCGGCAGCCGGGAGCCCTTGAACTCGCCCAGCCCGGTGCCGTTGAGCCAGACCCGGGCACACGACTCGACCCCGTCGAAGCGCAGCACCGCCCCGCCGTCCGCCGGCCACTCGTCCGGCAGGTCGAAGACGCGGAGGTGGTCCCCGGTCGGGTTCTCGGTGGGGACGCGGGGCGGGTCCACCGGGAAGGGATAGAGGTGGTTGGTGTACGCCGGGGAGCCGAAGGCCCCGTCGCCCTGGAGGACCCAGTGGCCGGGCACCGTCACCTCGGCCCAGGCCCCGGCGTCGTATCCCGGCGCGGCGAACGAGTCGTCCTCGGCGTCGGCGGTCGCGGACAGCCGGAAGCGCCAGCTACCTCCCAGTGGGAGGGACTTCGCGTCCGAGGTGTACCGGGCGCGGGGCGCGAGGGCGCCGCTGCCGGGAGAGACGTCCTCGACGTAGGCGACGGCGGGAGAGGGAGAGGAAGGGGGGGAGGGCGTGGGGGAGAGGCCGGCGGGGGCGCTGCGGGCGGGGCGGGCGGGGCGCGTTGACATGGGGCTCCTGACTCGGTCGTCGGGTGCGGAGGGCGTCGGGTGCGGGAGTTTCGGGGGCACCGGGCGTGGGGTGCGGGCGGGGCGCGCGGAGAGCACCCGGGTTCGGGCCGGGGCCGGCCGAGGGCCGGCCGAGGACCGGGGATGGGGCTCGCGCGCGTCGGGCGTCGGGCTCGGGCGGGTCGGGCACCGGCACGCGAGGTCGGGCATCGGGCGCGCGGGTCGGGCACCGGGGATGTGCCGGTCGGGAAAGGGTGTGCGGGTCGGGTACCGGGGATGTGCCGGTCGGGAAAGGGTGTGCGGGTCGGGTACCGGGGATGTGCCGGTCGGGAAAGGGCGTGCGGGTCGGGACGTCAGCCGAGCGGTGCGGTACGGCGGCCCGGCGCCGGGGCGGCGCGTCTGGGGGTGCCGGGCCGGGGTGCCGGCTCCAGCGCCCCCTCCAGCGCGAACGTCGCCGCGCCGAGACAGACCGGGTCGGTCGGGATCGGGGACAGGACGATCTCGGTGGCCGCCAGCGGGCGGCGCAGCGCGTGCCGGGCGACACACTCGCGCACCGCGTCCAGCAGCGGGTCGCCGAGGGCGGCCGCGACCCAACTGCTCAGCACGACCACCTCGGGGTTGAGGAGGTTGACGAGGGCGGCGATGCCCGCGCCGAGGTGGCGGGCGGTGTACCGGACCACCTCGAGGGCCACCGGATCGCCCGCCGCCGCCGCACGGGCCAGCGCCTCGACGGTGGCCGTCTGGTCCCCGGGGTGCAGCAGCGGACTGCGCGGGCTCAGCTCGCTCAGGTTCCGCATGATCCCGGGCGCCCCGACGTAGGCCTCCACACAGCCGAGGCCGCCGCAGTGGCACGGGCGGCCGTCCAGGACGAGGGTGGTGTGGCCCCACTCGCCCGCGCTGTTGCTCACGCCCCGGTGCAGCCCGCCGCCCAGCACCAGCCCGGCGCCCACCCCGGTGCCGAGGTTGACCACCACCGCGTCCCCGCGCCCGCGCGCCGCCCCCGACCACAGCTCGGCCACCGCACAGGCGCGCAGCGGGTTGTCGAGGTAGAGGGGGTGGCCGAGGTGCCCGGCGAGCAGGTCCAGGAGGGGGACGTCGTGCCAGCCCAGGTTGGCCGCGTACACGGAGACCCCGGCGCCCCGGTCCACCTGGCCCGGCACGCTCACCCCGACGCCGAGCACCCGGGCGTCCTCGGCACCGGCCCGCGCGAGCACCGTGCCGACGGTGGTGGCGACATGCCCGACCACCTGCTCGGGACGGCTCTCACCGGGGTGCAGCTCCGCGTCGGCGCGGGCCAGTACGTTCAGCGCCAGGTCGAACAGCTCGGCCCGGACGTACGTCTCGGCGACGTCCACCCCGACCAGCACGCCGCCCGCCGCGTGGACGGCCACCAGGCCCCGGGGGCGTCCGCCGGCCGAGTCCTCGAAACCGACCTCGGTGACCATGCCGAGGTCGAGCAGCTCACCGACCAGGGTGGCGACCGTGGCGAGACTGAGACCGGTGAGGGACGCCAGCTCCTGCCGGGACGTGGGCGAGCCGGCGATGATCCGGCGCAGCACCTCGTAGCGGTTCGCGGTACGGATGTCCCGGGACGTGCCGCGCTTCATCGAACCCCCAAGTCACCGACGAGCACCGGGCGACGCCAGGCTATGGCGCCGTCCGGGCTTTCTACAAGGGGTGTGCGAAGGGGTTGGGAAAGGCTGCGGAGAGGCGAGACCGTGCAGGAGGTCCGGGGAAGGCGCGCGGCCTCAGCCGGCCAGCACCGCCCGCACGAAGGCGTTGGTGAACTTCCCCGCCGGGTCCAGCGCCTCGGCCAGCGCCCGGAAGTCGTCCAGCCGCGGATAGAGCCGGCGCAACTCGCCCGCCGGCGTCGTGAACACCTTCCCCCAGTGCGGACGTGCCGCGAACGGGGCCAGCGCATCCTCCAGCCGCCGCACCACCGGCAGCACCGCCGCCGTGTCCTCGACCCAGGTGAAGTGCGCGGCCACGGTGTCCCGACCGTACGCCGGGCTCAGCCACTGCTCGTCGGCGGCGACCGTGCGCACCTCGCAGGTCTGCAGCACCGGCGCGAGGACGTCGCGTATCGCGTCCATGGCGCGCAGGGCGGCCAGGGCGTGCTCGCGCGGCATCAGGTACTCCGACTGGAGCTCGGCACCGCTGCTCGGCACGAACTCGGCGCGGAAGTGCGGCAGCCGCTCGTGCCAGGGGCCCGGCACGCCGAACTGCTCGGTGCAGTTGACCGCGGGCATGCCCGGCACCGGGTGCGTCTTCTCGGTGGCCGGCGCGGCGTACGGGAACTCGGGCAGCGGCTGGTCGGTGCGCCGCTTCAGCCACACCTGCCGGAAGCCCGGGGCCCGCCAGTCCGTGAAGAGGCTCACGCTGTACGCCGCCGCCATCACCGTCTCGAACGCCGCCGTGTCCAGTCCGACGAGCGGCAGCTCGGTGAAGACGTGCTGCTCGACCTCGTAGGCCGGCTCCAGGTCGAGGGTGAGCGCGGTCACGACACCCAGCGCGCCGAGTGAGGTCACCGCGCCGTCGAACCGCTCGTCGCCCCGCGCGATCCTCACCGTCGAGCCGTCCGCAGTGACCAGCTCCACCTCGCGCACCACCGACGCCAGCGAGCCGTTGCGCACCCCCGAACCGTGCGTGCCGGTCGCCACCGACCCGGCGACCGAGATGTGCGGCAGCGACGCCATGTTCGGCAGCGCCAGCCCCCGCCCGTGCACCAGCCGGGCCAGCTCCGCGTACCGGACACCGCCGCCCACCCGCACCGTACGGGCCGCCGTGTCGACGTCCACCTCGGCCGGCAGTGCCGCGAGCGAGAGCAGTACGCCCTCGGCGCCCGGCTCGGCGATCTCGTTGAAGGAGTGCCCGCTGCCCAGCACCCGCACCCGCGCGCTGTCCGCCACCAGGGCCCGCAGCGCGTCCGGTGAGTGCGGCCGGAGCAGTTCCTTGGCCGTGTAGGTGATGTTGCCGGCCCAGTTGGTCACGGTGATGTCGCTCATACCGCGGAAACCTACCCGGCGCGCCCGAGGGGGCCCCGCGCGGGAAGCCGCACGGCCGGGGGCATACCGTGAGAAGTCGAACGCCTGAGCCGGGAGGAGACACGGATGGGCAGCCGCACCGCGCTGGTCGAGGATCTTATGGAGCGCTTTCCGCACGTACCGCGGGAAGCCGTCTTCAAGGAGGACCTGCTCCGCGGCGGGGTGGCCTTCGACCCCTCCGCACTCAGTGACAACGAGGACGGCGAGGTCAAGCCGAAGTCGTACTTCATCTTCTCCTTCGACCACGGCACCCTGCCCGAGCTGGGCGAGGCCGCGCTGCGCCGCCCGCCCGAGGAGATCATCCTCACCGGCGGCCCCTACGACCTGCGCCGCACCGTCGTGTCGGTCCGCGTGAACCCGGCGTCCCCCTACCGGGTCGCCGCCGACGAGCACGGTCAGCTCGGTCTCTACCTGGACGGCAAGCGCATCTCGGACGTCGGTGTGCCCCCCATGCCGGAGTACTACCGGCACACCCTGTCCAACGGGAAGTCGGTCATGGAGGTGGCGCCCACCATCCAGTGGGGCTACCTGATCTACCTGACCGTCTTCCGGGTCTGCCAGTACTTCGGCGCCAAGGAGGAGTGCCAGTACTGCGACATCAACCACAACTGGCGCCAGCACAAGGCCGCCGGGCGGCCGTACACCGGCGTCAAGGACGTGGAGGAGGTGCTGGAGGCCCTGGAGATCATCGACCGGTACGACACGGCGAAGGCCTCCACCGCCTACACCCTCACCGGCGGCGCGATCACCAAGACCGTCTCCGGGCGGGACGAGGCCGACTTCTACGGCCACTACGCCAAGGCCATCGAGGAGCGCTTCCCCGGCCGCTGGATCGGCAAGGTCGTCGCCCAGGCGCTGCCCAAGCCGGACGTCCAGCGCTTCAAGGACTACGGCGTGCAGATCTACCACCCCAACTTCGAGGTGTGGGACGAGTACCTGTTCAAGATGTACTGCCCCGGCAAGGAGCGCTACGTCGGCCGCGACGAGTGGCACAAGCGCATCCTGGACTCCGCCGACGTCTTCGGCGCGCGCAACGTCATCCCGAACTTCGTCGCGGGCGTCGAGATGGCCGAGCCCTTCGGCTTCAAGACGGTCGACGAGGCGATCGCGTCCACCACCGAGGGCCTGCGCTTCTTCATGTCGCACGGCATCACGCCCCGCTTCACCACCTGGTGCCCCGAGCCCACCACGCCGCTCGGCAAGGCCAACCCGCAGGGCGCGCCGCTGGAGTACCACATCCGGCTGCTGGAGGCCTACCGCGCCACCATGGACGAGTTCGGCCTGGCCTCGCCCCCCGGCTACGGCCTGCCCGGCGCCGGCCGCGCGGTCTTCTCGGTCAGCTCCTTCATGGACAGCCTGCCCGAGGACGCGGCCGTCGAGGTGTGAGCCGAAGGGGGAGCCGGCGGGTCGCGCACCGGACCCGCCGGTGCTGAGCACGGCGCTTGTCAGTCGTGCCGAAGACGTGCGAAGCTCTGCGCCTGCCGCGAGACCCGGCCGCCAACTCCTCCGTCCGTGCGGCGAGTTGTCCTCGCCCGTGGATGCAGGAGTCCGATGCCCGACCTGCCGAGCCCCCAGGACGCCGCCGAGGCCGCGCTGCTCGACGAGTGCTGGGACACGGTGCTCTCCTACGCCGATCTGTGTACGACGGGTTCCCGGGCGGCCGTCCGGCTCGCCGCCGAGGCGTTCGCCCACGGCATGCGCGAGGTCCGCGCCGCCGACGCGACCGCGGCGCGCGGCACCGTCCGCCGCCTGCCCCGCATCCCCCTGCTCCTGACCGCCGTACGCACCACCGCGGCCGCCTGGGAGGACGACGGGCGGGGCCACGAACTCGACTCCGGACTGCGGCTGTGGCTGGGCTCCGCCCAGGCCGCCCGCTACGCCGGACCGCCGCCGCGCCGCCCGCTGGCGCTGCGCGGCCTCAAGGACATGCAGCCACCGGACGCGGAACTGCTGTGGCTGGCCGACGTGGAGGCCCTGCCCCTGTCCGTGGTGGCCCGCCGTCTCGGCCTCGATCCGGCCACCGCGTCCGACGAACTCGCCCAAGTGCGGGACCTGTTCCGCGACCGCTGCCGGCGGGGCCACCTCGACGCACCGCTGGACGCGCGGTGCCGCGGCTACGCCCGGCTGCTGGACGCGGTCACCAGGTCGTCCGCCGCCGACGTGCCCGACGACCTCTCCCGCCACCTCGCCACCTGCCCCGACTGCGCCGAGGCCGCCGCCTGTCTGCGTACGAACGGCGGCGGACCGCCCGCGGCCCTCGCCGCCGGGGTGATCGGCTGGGGCGGTCTCGCCTACCTGGAGCGCCGCCGCCGCGCCGCCGATGTACGACTCGGTGCCGGGCGCCCGGCAACGGCCGACGACGACCGCGCCGACGCGCCGCCGGACGGCGGCCACCGGGCCCGCGTCGTCCGCGGCGGCCTCCTGGCCACCGCCGTCCTGGTGTCCCTGGTGGCGCTCACCGTCTCCCTCATGCCCTTCGGCGACACGGCCGAGGACGGCGCGGCGTCCGCCGGCACCGTGGACCGCCGCCCCGTCGCCGTCCCGGACCCCGTACTGCCGCCGGCCGGCCCGCGGCCGTCGCACACCTCACCGCCGACCGCCGGCACCACGGCCGCCGCGCCCGCCAGGACGCCGCGGACGGACCCCGACCCGGAACCCCAGGGCACCGCCACGCCCACCCCGAGCACCGAGGACCCGCCGGAACGCGGCCGGGACGGGCCCCCGGCTCCGGAGCCCTCCGCGACCGGCCCGGCCGCCTGCCGCGTCCGCTACGACCTCGTCAACCAGTGGCCCGACGGCTTCCAGGCCACGGTCACCGTCACCTCCGCCGACGCCCTCGACTCCTGGCGCGTCGCCTGGACCTTCCCCGACGGCCAGCGGATCGGCCAGATGTGGGACGCGAGCCACGCCCAGAGCGGCCCCCGGGTCACCGCCACCGCCGCCGAGTACAACGGCTCCGTCCCCGCGGGCGGCCGCCTCGCCTTCGGCTTCCTCGCCTCCTGGCGCGGCAAGAACTCCCCGCCGTACGACTTCACCCTGAACGGCCGGGCGTGCGAACGGGCCTGACGCCCCGGGCCCGGAAAAGGCGTTGACGCACCGCGGTACCGACGGGCTACTGTGGCGGCACGTCACGCGGTGATCACCGCGGGGCGAAGAGCGCAGGAGTGAGGAGGTGTCGACCGATGGCTGTCGTTGCGAAGGGCGCTGCCCGCATCCAGGAGTCCATCAAGTCCACCTCCGCGGCCACCGGCTGACCTCGGCCTTCCCGAGTCCTTCCGCCGGGGCCGCCCCCCGAAGGGTCACCCCTTGTCTTCCACGTCTTCCAGCTCCGTCTTCACCGCTCACTCCGCCCTGACTCCCCACGGCTGGGACGAGGACTGGGCCGACGCGTTCACCCCGTACGCCGACGAGGGACTGCTGCCCGGCCGTGTGGTCCGGGTCGACCGCGGGCAGTGCGACGTCGTCACCGCCGGCGGAGTCCTGCGGGCCGACACCGCCTTCGTCACCCCGCACGACCCCCTGCGCGTCGTCTGCACCGGCGACTGGGTCGCCGTCGAACCGGACGGCAACCCGCGCTACGTACGGACATGCCTGCCGCGCCGTACGGCCTTCGTGCGCTCCACCTCCTCCAAGCGGTCCGAGGGGCAGATCCTCGCGGCCAACGTCGACCACGCGATCGTCGCCGTGTCGCTCGCGGCCGAGCTGGACCTCGCCCGGATCGAACGCTTCCTGGCGCTCGCCTGGGAGTCCGGCGCGCAGCCCCTGGTCGTGCTCACCAAGGCCGACCTCGTCCCCGACCCGGTGACCCTGGGCCACCTCGTCCAGGACGTGCAGACCGCCGCCCCCGGCGTGCCGGTGCTGTCCGTCAGCGCCGAGCGGGGGGAGGGACTCGACGTCCTCGCCGCCGTCGTCACCGGCGGTACGGCGGTGCTGCTCGGACAGTCCGGCGCGGGCAAGTCCACCCTCGCCAACGCACTGCTCGGCGAGGACGTCATGGACGTCCGGTCCACCCGGGACGTCGACGGCAAGGGCCGGCACACCACCACCACCCGCAACCTCCTCGTGATGCCCGGCGGGGGAGTACTGATCGACACCCCCGGACTGCGGGGCGTCGGACTCTGGGACGCGAGCAGCGGGGTCGGCCAGGTGTTCGCCGAGATCGAGGAGCTGGGCCGGGACTGCCGGTTCCACGACTGCGCCCACGAGAGCGAGCCGGGCTGCGCCGTCCTCGCCGCCATCGACACCGGCGAACTGCCCGAGCGGCGGCTGGAGAGCTACCGCAAGCTGATGCGGGAGAACCAGCGCATCGTCGCCAAGACCGACGCCCGGGTGCGCGCCGAGATGCGCAAGGAGTGGAAGCGGCGGGGCGCCATCGGCAAGGCGGCGATGGAGGCCAAGCGGGGCCGCGTGCGGTAGCCGGCAGCGCCGTGTCCGATTTCCGCCAGCCCGGTCCTCCGGTCTGGCGGAGACTGGACGGCGTGATGGGGAACGGGACGCGGCCCGCGGAGCACCGGGCGCACGAGGACAGCAGGTACGAGGCCGTACGCAGCCGGGACGGCCGGTTCGACGGCGCGTTCTTCTTCGCCGTCGAGACGACCGGTATCTACTGCCGGCCAAGCTGCCCGGCCATCACGCCGAAGCGGCACAACGTGCGGTTCTTCGCGACGGCCGCCGCCGCGCAGGGCTCGGGGTTCCGGGCCTGCCGGCGGTGCCGTCCGGACGCCGTGCCGGGCTCGGCGGACTGGAACGTCCGCGCCGACGTCGTCGGCCGGGCCATGCGGCTCATCGGCGACGGCGTCGTCGACCGCGAGGGCGTCGCCGGACTCGCCGGGCGGCTCGGCTACAGCGCCCGCCAGGTACAGCGGCAGCTCACCGCCGAACTCGGCGCCGGGCCGGTGGCCCTGGCCCGCGCCCAGCGGGCGCACACCGCGCGCGTCCTGCTGCAGACCACCGGCCTGCCGGTCACGGAGATCGCCTTCGCGTCGGGGTTCGCCAGTGTGCGGCAGTTCAACGACACCATCCGGGCCGTGTACGCGGCCACCCCGAGCGAGCTGCGCGCCGCCGCCCCCGCCCGGGACCGGGCGGGCTCCCGGCGCGCGGCCACCCCGTCCGCCGGCATCCCCCTCCGGCTCGCCCACCGGGGCCCCTACCAGGCCGGCCCCGTCTTCGACCTGCTCCAGCACGAGGCGGTGGCCGGCGTCGAGGAGGTGAGCGGCCCGCCCGGCCGCCGCGTCTACCGCCGCACCCTGCGCCTGCCGTACGGCACCGGGATCGTCGCCGTCGACGAACGGCCGGGTTCGCCCGCCACGGGCAGCGGCGGCTGGCTCGACGCCCGCCTCCACCTCACCGACCTGCGCGACCTGACCACGTCCGTACAGCGGCTGCGGCGGCTGTTCGACCTGGACGCCGACCCGTACGCCGTGGACGAGCGGCTCGGTGCCGACCCCCGCCTCGCCCCGCTGGTCGCCGCCCGCCCCGGGCTGCGCTCACCGGGCGCCGCGGACCCCGACGAACTCGCCGTACGGGCCCTGACCGGACGGACGGAGGCCGAGCGGCTGGTCCGGCGCCACGGCAAGACGCTGGACGCTCCCTGCGGCACCCTTACCCACCTCTTCCCCGAACCGGCCGTCCTCGCCGGGGCCGAGCCGGACGGCGCCCCGGGCCGGCTCGCCGCCGCCCTCGCAGGCGGCGCCGTGCGCCTCGACCCGGGCGCCGACCGGGACGACGCCGAACGCGCGCTGCTCGCCGTGCCCGGCGTGGACCCCCGTACGGCCGCCGTCGTCCGCACCCGCGCCCTCGGCGACCCGGACGTCGCCCCGCCCAACCCGGCCGTACCCGACACCTGGCGCCCCTGGCGCTCCTACGCCCTGAACCACCTGCGCGCAGCGGGAGAATGGGAGCAGCACCGATGAAGACCCCGACCACCACCACGCCCTCTGTGACCACGCCCCCTGTGACCACGATGCCTGTGACCGCGACCACGATGACCACGACCTACTGGACCGAGACCGACAGCCTCGTCGGCCGGCTGCTGCTCACCGCGGGGCCGGACGGCGCGCTCACCTCCCTGTCCGTGCCCGGGCAGAAGGGCGGCCGGAGCGTCCAGGACGGCTGGCGGCACGACGCCGGGCCCTTCCGCGCGGCCGCGGAACAGCTCGCCGCCTACTTCGCCGGGGAGCTGAAGGAGTTCCGGCTGCCGCTGCGCGCCGAGGGGACCGCCTTCCGGGAGCGCGTCTGGGCCGCCCTGGACGACGTGCCCTACGGGGCGACCACGACGTACGGCGAGATCGCCGCGCGCATCGGTGCCTCCCGGCCGGCGGTACGCGCCGTCGGCGGCGCGATCGGGGCCAACCCGCTGCTGATCCTGCGCCCCTGCCACCGGGTGATCGGCTCCGACGGCTCCCTGACGGGGTACGCGGGCGGTCTGGAGCGCAAGACGCGGCTGCTCACCCTGGAGGGCGCCGCGCTAGCCGGCTAGCACCGCTCCCAGCCACGCCCCGGTGACCAGCAGGCAGGCGAACAGCTCCGTCAGCACGCTGGAGCCGCCCGAGCGCATCGCCGTGCGCAGCGCCGTCATCGCCTCGCCGTGCCGGCCGAGCCGCAGCCGTTCGGCGAGGTAGATGCCACCCATGAAGCCGGGTATCGCGCCCAGCACCGGGACCACGACGAAGCCGACGAACGCGCCCGCGCCCGCGTACGCCGTGACCCGGCGGCCGGCGTCGTCCCGGCCCAGCCGCCGGGGCGGCAGCGTCCAGCGCACCGCCTGGGACAGGAGGAGCACGACCGTGGCGCCGACGAGCACGGCCCACGAGAGGGACTGCGGATCCTTCAGCGCCCACCACAGGACCCCGGCCCACACCAGCCACGACCCGGGCATGCCGGGGAGCAGTACTCCCAACAGCCCGAGCAGGATGACCAGGCCGGACAGCAGGAGATTCCACGCTCCCATCTGTCCAGGGTGCCGGAATCGGTTCCGGTCCGCAGATGTCCCGCACCGCGGGCGGGGCGGGGGTGGCCAGGCGGCCGGTTCAGCCCGTCCGGGCCACCCAGTCCCGCTCGTACGCGTGCCAGCCGAGCTGGAGCCGGGTCGTGACCCCGGTCAGTTCCATCAGGCGCTTCACCCGACGCTGTACGGTCCGCAGTCCCAGGTCGAGCTGTTTGGCCACGCTCGCGTCGGTCAGTCCGGCCAGCAGCAGGGAGAGGATCTCCAGGTCGGTGCCGTCGGGACCGTCCGGGCCGTGCTCGCTCACGCCGGCCGCGCCGAGCCGCAGCGGCAGCGCGTCCCGCCACACCGAGTCGAACAGGCCCGAGAGCAGTTCCAGGAGGCCGCTGGCGTGGACGACCAGTGCGGCCGGCTCCGAGGAGTGCGCCGTGAGGGGGACCAGGGCCAGGGCCCGATCGGCGATCACCAGCTTGGTCGGTACCCGGTCCACCACGCGCACCTGCTCGTCGCGGCCCAGTGCGGCGGTCAGCTCGGTGATGCCGGTGGGCAGGTCCAGAACCGCCCGCTCGACGACCACCCGGTAGCCGACCCCGCGTCCGGCGGCCTGCTCCTCCGCGTCGTTCTCCATGCCGGTGACGGCGACGGGGTTGCCGGTGACCAGCGCGCACACCTCGTCGCTCGCCCCGAGCTGGAGCTGGAGGAAGCGCTGGGCGACCGCCGCGGCACCGGTCACCACCTCCACCAGGTCGTGCACGGCGGGCTCGGCCGCCGCCGCCCGGTACTCCTCGGCCAGCAGCGCCGCGGCCAGCTCCGCCTTCTCCAGTTCGTGCCGCTGCCGGGTGAGCAGCGCGCCCAGTGCCACCCCCGGCGGCGCGGCGACCCAGCGGCCGGGCCGGGCCGACGACTGGGCGGCCAGCCCGTTCTGTTCCAGCCGGCGCAGCGCACGCTCCGTGTCCCGCTCGCCGAGCACCAGCCGCCGGGCCAGATCGGGCACGTCGGCCGCGCCCACGGCCACCAGCGCCCGGTACGCCGACTCGTGCGTGTCGTCCAGCCCCAGCACTCCCAGCATCAGGTGCAGTCCCTCCCCGAGAACAAACCTCACCACCACAGCGCGCGGAGCCGTCCCTGGCGGAAAACGGCCACGGCGTAAACCCGCCTGCGGACATCATCGCCGTACCGCCGGTCACTCTGCCAATGTGGCGTCGCCGAGCGGTCCTCCCGTGGGGGGTGGGGCCGCTCGGCCGCCCACCTCGCCACACGTGTTCGACACGTCCCCCGACACGCCGTCCGGCGCGGCACCGGTCCGCCGGAATTTCCGGATGCCCCGTTTTCATACGGCTCCGTCGGTGGACAATCGGGAGCATGAGTCAGCAGGGGGGAAGGCCCACCGGTCAGGACGACGACTGGTGGGGGCGGCTGTACGACGACTCCACCGGCGACACCGGCCACACGGCCGCGCCCGATTCCCTGGACGACCGGTTCGCCTCGGCAGCGGGGACGGTGGGCGGCCGGACACCGCCCCCGGACACCGCGGACGGACCGCCCCCGGACACCGCGGACAGACCGTCCTCGGACACCGCGGACGGACCGCCCCCGGACACCGCGGACGGAAGGACACCGTCCTCGTCGGCGACGGGCCGGATCCCGCCCGCGGCGACCGATCCTCCCGCCGAGCGGAACTCCCCTCCGGAAGAGGACCGGCCCCCCTGGTGGGCGGCGGCCGAGCCGCCCGGTGTCCCCGGCCCTCGCACCGCGGGCCCGCCACACGCCGACACCCCACTGCGCCCCGAGGCGCCTCCGCCGGGCGGCGCTCCGGGTGCCGGTCGGGGGCCCGGTGCGGGTGGGGTGCCGCCGGTTTCCGGTGAGGCGCCGCCCACCGTTGGTGGTGATCGTGGTGCCGGTGAGGTGCCTCGGGCCGGGGGCGGGCCGGGTGCCGGTTCGGTGTCGCGGGCGGGCGATGGGCGGCGTGAGGAGGGTTCGCCGTCGCGCGGTGAGGTGCCTCGGGCCGGGGGCGGGCCGGGTGCCGGTTCGGTGTCGCGGGCGGGCGATGCGCGGCGTGAGGAGGGTTCGCCGTCGCGCGGTGAGGTGCCTCGGGCCGGGGGCGGGCCGGGTGCCGGTTCGGTGTCGCGGGCGGGCGATGGGCGGCGTGAGGAGGATTCGCCGTCGCGCCTTCCCGGGCCGCCCCGGCAGCGAGCCCCCTGGGAACCGCCGCCCGCCACACCCACCGGCCCGGTGAGCTTCCCGCGCGGACCCGGACCCGGACGGGGGCCCGGGGGGACGGCCCACGGGGCGGAAACCGACGGCCCGCCACAGCCGCCGGCCGGCCGGGAGCCCGGACTCATACGGCCCGCGCCTGCGTCGGCTCCGCCACCGACCGGGCACCGGCAGGGACCCCACGGCCGCACCACCTCGGGGACCGGCCCCGCCGATCTGACGGAACCCTCCGCCCAGGATCCCCCCGCCGCACGGCCGGCCCCCGGCGCGGCAGCGTCACCGCCGCCTCCCCCCACCGCCTCCGACCTGCCCCCGCTCCCGCCGCCGTTTCTCCCCGCGCAACCTCCACAGCCCCTGCCCGCACCGGGTGAGGACCACCCCGCCCCGCGCGACTACGTCGGCTCCGGGCCGCCCACCTACGACGCCGAGCCCACCGCGCTGCCGTCGGCCGACCCCGACGGGCTCGACGGGCTGGTGGCGGACACCGTGCTGGACGGCGCCCGGTACGGGACGTGCACGCTGCGGGCCGTCTCCGCGCGGGGGGACTCCGCGCGGTACCGGGGCGACCCGCGCCGCGACGCGCTGCTCGTCGCGCGCTTCGGCGCGGGGGAGCAGGCACTGATCCTGGTGGCGATGGCGACCGGCGCCCGCGCGACCGCCGGGGCGCACCGCGCCGCCGCCGAGGTGTGCCAGTGGATCGGCCGGGCCGTGGGCCGCAGCCACGCCCGGCTCGCCGAGGACCTGCGGGCCGCCCGGCGCGGCGAACTGAAGTCCGGACTGCACCGCCTCACCGACCGCAGCCTCGGCCGGCTCCGCGCCGGCGCCGCCGAACAGGGCCTGGCTCCGGAGGAGTACGCGGCCACGCTGCGCTGTCTGCTGCTGCCCGCCGACCCCGGGTGCCGTACGCGGGTGTTCTTCGGTGCCGGCGCGGGCGGACTGTTCCGGCTGCGGGACGGCGCCTGGCAGGACATGGAGCCGGGCGCCGGCGACGTCGCCGGTGAGCCCGTCGTCGGGTTCGGCTCGCCGCCGCGAGCGAGGCCGGGCCAGGCGCCGGACGAGACGCCGGAGGGCGACCGGCTCACCATGGACCTGGGCGTCACCACCCCGCCCGGCCCCTCCGGAGGACCGCCCGCCGGGCCGCCCCGCGAGCCCTTCCGCTTCCGGGCCTCCGTAGCCCGCCCGGGTGATGTGCTGCTGCTGTGCACCACGGGCCTCGCCGAACCCCTGTTGAGCGAGCCCGAACTGGGCGAACACCTCGCCCGGCGGTGGTCCGGCCGTACCCCGCCCGGCCTCGCGGAGTTCCTCGCCGACAGCCGCGTCCGGGTCAAGGGCTACGCCGACGACCGTACGGCGGCCGCCGTCTGGGAGGCGTGACGCCGCCCGCTGTGCCATAGCTGGAGCCATGGCCAAACAGAACGTCGCGGAACAGTTCGTCGACATCCTCACCCGCGCCGGAGTCAAACGCCTCTACGGAGTCGTCGGCGACAGCCTCAACCCGGTCGTGGACGCCGTGCGCCGCCACTCCGGCATCGAGTGGGTCCACGTGCGGCACGAGGAGACCGCCGCCTTCGCCGCCGGCGCGGAGGCCCAGATCACCGGGAAGCTGACCGCGTGCGCCGGCTCCTGCGGCCCCGGCAACCTCCACCTCATCAACGGCCTCTACGACGCCCACCGCTCCGCGGCCCCCGTCCTCGCCCTCGCCTCGCAGATCCCCTCCAGCGAAATCGGCCTCGGCTTCTTCCAGGAGACCCATCCCGACCAGCTCTTCCGCGAGTGCAGCCACTACAGCGAGTTGATCTCCAGCCCGAAGCAGATGCCCCGGCTGCTCCAGACCGCCATCCAGCACGCGGTCGGGCAGGGCGGCGTCAGCGTCGTCTCCCTGCCCGGCGACCTCGCCGACGAGCCCGCGCCCGAGAAGGCGGCCGAGACGGCCCTCGTCACCTCCCGGCCGACCGTCCGGCCCGGCGACGAGGAGATCGACCGGCTGGTGCGGCTCATCGACGACGCCGACAAGGTCACCCTGTTCTGCGGCGCCGGCACGGCGGGCGCGCACGCCGAGGTGATGGAGTTCGCCGGGAAGATCAAGTCCCCGGTGGGGCACGCCCTGCGGGGCAAGGAGTGGATCCAGTACGACAACCCGTACGACGTGGGGATGAGCGGCCTGCTCGGCTACGGCGCGGCCTACGAGGCCACCCACGAGTGCGACCTGCTGATCCTGCTCGGCACGGACTTCCCGTACAACGCCTTCCTGCCCGACGACGTGAAGATCGCCCAGATCGACGTCCGGCCCGAGCACCTGGGCCGGCGCTCCAAGCTGGACCTCGCGGTGTGGGGCGACGCGAAGGAGACCCTGCGGTGCCTGATCCCGCGGGTGAGGGAGAAGAAGAACCGCCGCTTCCTCGACCGGATGCTGAAGAAGCACGCCGACGCGCTGGAGGGCGTGGTCAAGGCGTACACCCGCAAGGTCGACAAGCACGTGCCGATCCATCCCGAGTACGTCGCCGCCGTGCTCGACGAGATGGCCGACGACGACGCCGTGTTCACCGTCGACACCGGCATGTGCAATGTCTGGGCGGCCCGCTACATCTCGCCCAACGGGCGGCGCCGCATCATCGGTTCCTTCTCGCACGGCTCGATGGCGAACGCGCTGCCGATGGCGATCGGCGCCCAGTTCACCGACCGGCGCCGGCAGGTCGTCTCCATGTCCGGCGACGGCGGGTTCACCATGCTGATGGGCGACTTCCTCACCCTCGTGCAGCACGACCTGCCGGTGAAGGTCGTCCTCTTCAACAACTCCTCGCTCGGCATGGTCGAGCTGGAGATGCTGGTCGCGGGGCTGCCCTCGCACGGCGTGGCCAACGCCAACCCCGACTTCGCCGCCGTCGCCGAGGCCTGTGGCGCCTTCGGGGTCCGGGTGGAGAAGCCCAAGGACCTGGCCGGGGCGCTGAAAGCCGCGTTCAAGCACAAGGGGCCGGCCCTCGTCGACGTCGTCACCGACCCCAACGCCCTCTCCATCCCGCCGAAGATCAGCGCCGACATGGTCACCGGCTTCGCCCTGTCCGCCTCGAAGATCGTGCTGGACGGCGGTGTCGGACGCATGCTCCAGATGGCCCGCTCGAACCTGCGCCACGTCCCGCGACCGTGACCGGCGAGCGGTCGTCGGCGGGAGTGCGGCCGGGATCGTGGCGGGGCCGACGCGTATCGGCATGACTGCGGGGGGCCCGAACGGGCAAGGCTTCCCCGTGAGGACGTTCGAACAGGAGGGGGAGCGACATCAGCACGCGGACGGGGGACATGAAGGGACACGCGGCACCACAGCTCAGGCGGCGGCTCGGGCGGGCGGACCTGCGGGCGGTGCCCGAGGCCCGGCGCGCCCTGCGTGAGCTGCTGCGGCAGTGGGGAGGACCCGGACGCTCGGAGGTGGCGGAACTGCTCACCAGCGAACTGGTCACCAACGCGCTCGTCCACACCGACGAGGGCGCCGTCCTGACCGCCACGGTCGGACCGCGCGCGCTGCGGGTCGAGGTGCGGGACTTCGTCGGCCGGCTGCCCCGGCCGCGCGCCCCGGAACCGGAGGAGAGCACCAACGGCAGAGGCCTGGTCCTGGTGCGGTCCCTCGCCGACGACTGGGGCGTACGGCCCTGCGCGGTGGGCAAGTCGGTCTGGTTCGAACTGGGCGCCGAGGCCGCCTGAGGCGCCGGGACGATCCCGGCGCCCGGCACCCCGGCGTCTCACGTCTCGTCAGCCGAACTGCTGCTCCAGGTCCTTGAGCTTGCGCTCCAGGGAGTCCAGGCGGGGCAGGGCCTGGGTGTCGTCCTCCGCGGTGAGGTCGACGGTGATCTGGTCAGCTCCGCGGCGGACGGGCTGCAGTGAGGGACGCCGGCTTGCGGGCAGGGGCTCCGGCGTCGATATGGCAGGCTCCGCGGTGGCACGTTCGGAGCCACGCTCCACCTGCTGCACCTCGACCTCGACCGGGCGGCCGCCGCGGCCGGGGAAGCCCCGGTGGCCGTGGCCCCGGCTGATCGCCTTGAGCTGTGCGCGCTCCAGTCGCTCCTGCTCGCGCCGCCGCAGCTTCTTCTCCTCCTTCTGACGCCTGTCGTCGCGCACCTCCTCGACCGCCTCGTCGAGGCTGCGCACACCCTCCAGGAGCATCAGCGACCAGGCGCGGTACGTCTCCCGGGGAGCCCGCAGCCAGCGGACCATGCGGATCTGCGGCAGCGGGCGCGGCACCAGGCCCTGCTCGCGCAGGGCTGCCCGGCGGGTCTGCTTCAGGGCGCGGTCGAACAGCACCGCCGCCGACAGGGACATGCCCGCGAAGAAGTGCGGGGCACCCGCGTGACCGATCCCGCGGGGCGCGTGCACCCAGTTGAACCACGCCGCCGCGAACGCGAACGTCCACACGAGTATGCGGGAGCCGAGCGCCGCGTCACCGTGGCTGGCCTCGCGCACCGCGAGGACGGAGCAGAACATCGCCGCTCCGTCGAGACCGAACGGGACCAGGTACTGCCAGCCGCCGCTCAGGCCGAGGTTCTGCTCGCCGAAGCCGACCAGACCGTGGAAGGAGAGCGCCGCGGCGACCGCGGCGCAGCAGAAGAGCAGGACGTAGGAGACGCTGCCGTAGAGGGCTTCCTTGCGCCTGCGCCGCTCCTCCATGCGCTCCCACGAGTCGTCCGCGCCCGCGTCCTTCCCCGAGGAACGCTTGCCTCGCGCGAGCACCGCCACCGCCGCCAGCATGCCCAGGAGCAGTACGGCGCCCGGAAGCAGCCAGTTCAGCGATATGTCGGTCAATCTCATCTGGGGGTCCCTTGCATTGGGATAGGGCGTAACGCCCGCCATGGTGGCCCAAACCCGGCGGCCCTCAAGGGGTTTCGGGGCAAGAGGCAGCCAAGGGAGGGTGAAGGGAGGCCCAGGGCGGTGCTCCGCTCGAACTGCCGCATGAGGGGCGGGAGTTGAGTTCGAATAAGACTACCCGTACGGGTGGTTCCACGGAAAGTTCCCGCGGCTCGTGAGGGAGTTGTGAAACGACGCCGGTGATCTTAACCGACCATCTTGGTGGCGGTCGCGCCCGAGTTCACCGCGCCCGAGTTCACCGCGCCCGAGTTCACCGCGCCCGAGTTCACCGCGCCCGAGTTCACCGCGCCCGAGTCCGGCCGCGGGTGGCTCAACCCGCCGTGGCGAGCAGCTTGCCGACGCGGTCCGCGTCGCAGGTGCGCGGGCAGGTGGCGCAGGTGTCCTCGGGGCGCAGCGTGTAGAACATGCAGCAGCTCGCCCGGTCCCGGGTGTGCAGTGACTCGCCGTCAGGTCCGGTCAGCTCGCGGAACGCCGCCTTGCCGACGTACGGCTTGGTCGCGCCCGGCAGCAGCGACTCCAGCTCGTGCCGCGCCCGCTCCTGCTCACCGAGCAGATGGGCGACGTACCACAGGCCCTCGACGACCTCGTCGGTCGCCATGCCCCACAGGGCGCGTCCGCGCCGCCGCATGCGCGGCCCGAACCCCGCCAGCACCGGTTCCATGTGCTCGGCGACCGCGGCGCGCACCTCGGCCCGCAGTGCCTCCTCGTCGGCGACCACGCGGGCGCCGGGCAGCGCGGCGGCCGGATCGCCGGGCAGGCAGGCGAAGTCCTCGGGCCGCACGGCCATGCGGCCGAGGGGGAGGCCTGCCGCCGAGCGGTCGTAGGCGACGCGGGTCACGGGGTAGCGGGGCACCCGGCGGTGCAGGAACCACGGCACGGTGATCAGCAGGCAGGCCGGCCACGCGTACCGGTGCAGTCCGAAGCTCGCGACCACGTCCGGCCGGGCCCGCTGCCCGTAGTCCCGGACCACCTGGGCGTCGTCCCAGGCGAGGAAGGCCTCCAGCTCCGCCCCGCCCGCGGCGAGCGCGTCGGCCGCGACCCAGCCGCCGCCGCGCGGGACCTCGCCGGCCGGGTCCACCTCGGTGACGCCCAGCCCCGGGAGCACCTCGGACAGGCGCGCGTAGGCGGCTGTGAAGGCCGAGCGGGCGACACGCATGCGGGACCACCGATCCACGTTCGAACAACGGGCTGCTTGAGGTAAGCCTTACCTTACCCAAGATCTTTGGGATTTGAACTGACGGCCCCTGCCCTTATGGTGCTTGACGGACAGGTGACAACCCGCCGTAATGACCCCAAGTACCGACACATCCCACAGGAGGGCCCGTGAAGCCGAGCGCGCGGGGTCCCGCAGGCACAGGGGCCGGGCGGGTCCGCACCGCCGAGTCGCCCGGACCGGTCCGCGAACCGGCCGCATCGGCACGGGTCGAACCGGCCGCATCGGTGCGGGTTCCGGCGCAGCCGGGCGTCGCGGACATGGACCGGGACCGGGTGTGCGGGGCCGGGGAACCGGCCGGGGCCGCGCGCGGCGAGCACACGCACGGCGAACCTCCGCCGCACCGCCCGCGCGTACTCGTCCAGCGTTCCTCCGTGCGCGGGCAGATCCTCGACGCCCTGCGCACCGCGCTGGTCTCCGGGGAGCTGCGGCCCGGCGAGGTCTACTCGGCACCCGTGCTCGGCGAGCGGTTCGGCGTCTCGGCCACCCCCGTACGGGAGGCCATGCAGCAGCTCGCCCTGGAGGGCGCCGTCGAGGTCGTCCCCAACCGGGGCTTCCGCGTCGTCGAGCGCGGCGACCGGGAACTGGCCGAGCTGGCCGAGGTCCGCGCCCTGCTCGAAGTCCCGGTGCTGCTGCGCCTGGCCCGTACGGTGCCCGCCGAACGCTGGGCGGAGCTGCGGCCCCTCGCCGAGGCCACCGTCCGGGCCGCGTCGTCCGGCTGCCCGGCCACGTACGCCGAGGCCGACCGCGCCTTCCACCGCGCGGTGCTCGCGCTGGCCGGCAACGACCAGCTCGTCCGAATCGCCGCCGACCTGCACCGCCGTGCCCAGTGGCCGCCGGCCGGGGCTCCCGCGGTACGGGGGCGGGCGGACCTGATCGCCGACGCGCACGAACACACGGCGCTGCTGGACGCGCTGATCGCCGGCGACCCGGACATGGTGCGGACCCTGGTGGGGGAGCACTTCGGCCAGCCACGCTGAGCGCGACGCCGCGGACGCGAACCCCTCCCGACCGGACTCCTGCGAAGACTCGTAGGGTCCCTATGAGTCCCTACGAGTCCCTATGAGGCCTTACAAGGCCCTATGAGTCCCTACGGGTGTCGCAAGCCGCTACGGGTGCTTGCGGCGCCCTGTAGAGGCGCTACAAGACCTCCTGCCGTTCCGTGCGGCTCGCCGGCACCTTCTTCCGCTCCGTGCTCCGGCCCTCGCGGCGGGTGGGGCGGGACCCGGTGCCGCGGTCGTGCATCTCGATGGCCAGCGGAGACGCGGTGAACACCGAGGAGTACGTGCCGACCCCCACACCGATCAGCAGGGCGAGGGCGAAGTCGGTGAGCGAGTCGTCGGCGAGGACGGCCAGTGAGGCGAGGATCAGCACCGCGCCCAGGCCCGTGTTGACCGTGCGCGGCAGGGTCTGCAGGATCGCCTGGTTCGTGAGCCGGGCGAACGGAGCCTTCCGCTCCTTGCCGCCGAGCAGCTCCCGGATGCGGTCGAAGAGGACGACCGAGTCGTTGACCGAGTAGCCGATCACGGTCAGCAGCGCGGCCAGGAAGACCCCGTCGATCGGCTTGCCCAGCCAGGCGAACACACCGACCAGGATCACCACGTCGTGGGCGAGCGCGCCGACCGCCGCGGTGCCGAACAGCAACCGGAAACGGACGGCGAGATACAGCAACTGGGCGCACAGGGCCAGGCCCAGGGCGATCAGCGCGTCCTTGCGCAGCTCCGCGCCCAGGCTGGGGCCGATCAGCTCGTCGCGGACCTTCTCCGTCTCGCCGCCCAGCTCGCCGATGGCCTCGGTGACGGTCTCCGCCTCCGCGTTGGTCAGCTTCTCGGTGCGCACGGTGAGGTCGCTGTCGCCGGAGGACTGGACGACGGCGCGGGGGAAGCCCGCGTCGGCGAGGGCGTCCCGCGCCCGGTCGGCGTCGACCCGGGTGGCCGTGGAGTACTCGATGAGCCGTCCGCCGGTGAACTCGATGCCGAAGTCGAGGCCGCGGACCAGGATGCCGGAGCCGGCCACCACGAGGACGACCGCGGAGGCGGCCAGCCAGCGGCGCGGGCGGCGCATCAGGAAGGGGTCGCGGCGCAGCAGGGCGTCACGCACCGGGCCGGTGGTCGAGATGCCCGTGATGTGCGGGCGGCGGAAGACCGACGGGCGGCTCGCGGCGAACTCGGCGAGCACCCGGGTGATCACCAGGGCGCTGACCATGGAGGCCAGCACGCCGATGCCCAGGGTGACGCCGAAACCCTTCACCGGCCCCGAGGCCAGGAAGAACAGCAGGGCGGCGGCGATCAGCGTGGTGATGTTGGAGTCGGCGATCGCGCTGAAGGCGCTGCGGAAACCGGCGGTCAGCGACGAGCGCGTACTCGGCCGGGTGCGGGCGGCCTGTTCCTCGCGGGCGCGTTCGAACACCAGGACGTTGGCGTCCACCGCCATGCCGATGGCCAGCACGAAGCCGGCCAGGCCGGGCAGGGTCAGGGTGGCCCCGATCGCGGCCAGGGCGGCGTAGGAGATCAGGCCGTAGCAGAGCAGGGCCACGGTCGCGAGGGCGCCCATGAGCCGGTAGACGAAGACGATGAACAACCCGGTCAGCGCGGTGCCGATGACGGCGGCCCAGGCGCCGGCCGAGATGGCCTCGTCGCCCAGGGTGGCGCCGATGGTGCGCTGCTCGATGGTCTCGACCGGTACGGGCAGGGCGCCGCCCTTGATGAGCAGGGCAAGCTCGCGGGCCTCGGCGTCGTCGAAGGAGCCGGTGATCTGGGTGGAGCCGCCGGCGATGCCCGCCCCGCAGGCCACGGAGGGATCGACCTGCGGCGAGGAGATGATCTTGTCGTCGAGCACGATGGCGACGCGGCGCTGCGGATCGCCGGCCGGGTGACAGGCGGCTTCGCCGGTCACCTCGGCCCAGCGGTCGCTGCCCGCGTCCTTGAAATCGACGGTGACGTGCCACCCGGCTCCGCCCTGCTGGTCGAAGCGGGCGTCGGCGCCCTTGACGTCCTGCCCGCTCAGCGTGGCGTCCGCGAGCCGCAGGGACTGTCCGGACTCGTCCGGCAGCACGCGCTCGCCGTCCGTGCCGGACGAGGCCCCGGTGGCCTCCTGCCCGGCCTCGGCCGGGCCGAGCACCGAGTGGACGGTGAGTTGCGCGGTGCGGCCCAGCACGTCGGCCGCCTTCTTCGGGTCCTGGACGCCGGGCAGCTCGACGACGACGCGGTTGTCGCCGGAGCGGACGATGGTCGGTTCGGCGACACCGAGCGCGTCGATACGGCCGCGCAGTACCTCCACGGTGCGGTCGGTGGCCTCCCGGTCGGCCTCGGTGGTCTCGGTGGACTTGGTCTCCAGCACGATCTGGGTGCCGCCGCGCAGGTCGAGTCCGAGGCGGATCGGCATGGTCAGGGCGATGGCCGCGGCTCCGGCCAGCACGAGGAGGGCGACGAGCGCCCGCCCCTTCGGGGAGTTGGCTCGGGAGCGGGGACGAGAACGTTTCAACACGGGCCTCCGGCAGGCACGCCACGGCGGCGGCCGAGCGCGGCCGCGGCGGGGGAAGGTGAAAGGACGGACTGTCTCAGTTACCGGAGGAGACGGGGGGAGCCCGCCCGCGGTCGTGGCTCGCACGGCCGGGGGAGACGGGCACGGGCCGGGGCGCCGCCGAGGTCCGCCGGTGGGCGGCCGGGGCGGTGCCGGCGGCGCGTGTGACGGTGGCGAGGCGGTCCGGTGGCGCCGGACGCTCGGCTAGGTGGTCGTGCCGGGGCCTGACCTGGGCCGCGCAGCCGGTGGCACAGTTGTCGTCCGCGTGGTACCCGGCGTCCGGATGCGGGACGGCCGTCGCCGCGGGCGCCGGGACCGGTCCCGGGACGGTGGTGCCCGCGCCGGCCACCGGCCATGCCGGGACCAGGACCAGCAGAACGGCCAGCAGCGCGGCGAGCGTCGCCGCGAGCCGGTGTCCCGGGGCGGGAGGGGCAGCGGCGCGGCCTGCGGGGGCGGTGCGGCCCGCGGGGGTGGTGCGGTCTGCGGGGGCGGTGCGTCGTGCGGGGTGCATGCACCGTCCCCTTTCGTGGCGGGTGACGCGTCGCGGGCGGTCGGACGGTCGGGCGGGCGGAGGAGCGGGAGCCCGGGGCTCCGGACGGGGAGTGGGCGGCCAGGGCTCCGGGCGGTTCGCAGGCGTCGTGCGGACGTGTCAGGGTTCGATGAGTCCGGCCCGGATGGCGTAGCGGGTCAGTTCCAGGCGGTCGCGCAGACCGAGTTTCTGCAGGAGGTTCGCCCGGTGCCGCTGGACGGTCTTGATGCTGATGAAGAGGATCTCGGCGATCTCCTTCGAGGAGTGGCCCTCGGCGACGAGCTTGAGGACCTCCTCCTCGCGGGGCGTGAGGATGTGGTCGGCACTCTCCTCGCCGTGCCGGACACGGTCCAGGAAGTTGCGGATCAGCGCGGTCACCGCGCCCGGGTACAGGAAGGGCTCGTCGCGCATCGCGGCCCGACAGGCGGCGACCAGATCGCGGTCCGCGACGGACTTCAGCACGTACCCGCAGGCCCCCGACTTCAGCGCCTGGAACAGGTACTGCTCGTTGTCGTGCATCGTCAGCATCAGGATGCGCAGCCCCGGCTTGAGCGCCGCCAGCTCCCGGGCTGCCTGCAGACCGGTCAGCCGGGGCATCGCGATGTCCAGGACGGCCAGGTCGACGGCGTGCGCCCGCGCCATGTCGATGGCCTCCGCGCCGTCTCCGGCCTCGGCGACCACCTCGAGGTCCGGCTCCCGGTCGAGGATGAGCCGCACGCCGCGGCGTACCAGCGCGTGGTCGTCGGCGAGCAGGATGCGGATCCTCGACGGATCGGCCGCGGGCGCCGGGGCCGGTCCGGACGCGGGGGAACCGGGCAGGGAGGGGTCGGACATGGTCAGGGCTGCTTCCTGGGGACGGGTGAGAGGAGCTGGATCCGGGTGCCGGCGCCGGGCGCCGAGGTGATGTCGAGGGCGGCCCCGATGAGCAGGGCCCGTTCGCGCATGCCGCGGATACCGGCGCCCTCGCACGCCGCCTCGATGCCGCGGCCGTCGTCGGCGATGGCGAGCGCCACCGCGCCGTCGGCACGGGCCAGGCTCACCTCCACCCGGGAGGCGTCCGCATGCCGGGCCGCGTTGGTCAGGCTCTCCTGCGCGACACGGTAGAGGACCAGCTCGGTCTCGGGGTCCAGATCGGGCAGATCGGCCTCGAAACGGCGCACCACCCGCAGGCCGGTGTGCGTGGCAAAGTCGTGCGTCAGCGAGGACAGCGCGCTGATCAGACCGAGGTCGTCCAGGACCCCGGGACGCAGCCGGCGCACCAGGCGGCGCACCTCGTCCAGGCTCTCCCGGGTGATCTCCTGCGCCTGGTGCAACTCCTCGCGCAGCGGCTCGTCGGCGTCGTCGGCGGCACGCCCCAGCACCAGCAGGATCGCGGTCATGCTCTGCCCGACCTCGTCGTGCAGCTCCTGGGCGATACGGCGCCGCTCCGCCTCCTGGGCGAGCAGGACCCGGGCGGTGCTCGTGGCGCGCTCGTGCTCCAGCCGCTCGAGCATGGCGTTGAAGGTGCGGATCAGCTCGGCGACCTCGCCGCCGCCGGACACCGGCAGCCGCTGGCCGGGGCGCAGCAGGTCGACGGTGGTCATCAGTCGCGTGAGCCGGTCCAGGGGTGCCAGGCCCCAGCGCAGCAGGGCGCCGTTGGCCACCAGCATGACGCCCAGGCCGCCCACCAGAATGACGGCCTCGGTCAGCAGGACCGGCACGGAGACGGTCACCGGAGCCCACAGCAGCAGTGCCGTGGCGAAGCCCAGCACCACCGCGTTGAGCCCGAAGATCCGCCAGAACAGGGACACCGGGGGGTACGCCTCCTTCTGCGACGCGTCGACTGGTACGCCTCTACTGTCGGTCATCGCGCCCTCGGCGGGGCCCGCGGCCCAAGTCGCGACCGGGCAAACGACCAGCGTGCCCCGTCCGCCACCGCCGGTCGATGGGGTCCGACCCCCATTTCCGGGACGCGGCACACCCATCCGGCCGCCCCCGCGCACCGCCGAGTGGATCCTGCGCCCCCGGGCAAATGGGGCCTGCGCCCGATGGGTTTCCCGCGACGGGGCGGCCAGGGTTGAGGCTGACCGGGTCCCATCGGCCCGGCGCCGGTCATACCCGCGGAACTTCCCGAGAGAAGGACTCACCGTGTCGCTCGACGCCTCCCGTATCGAACCCCGCCCCGAGCGGCTGACCGCTCACGAGTCGCGCCAGCGCCTCGAACACGCCCGCAACACCCGCCTGACCCAACTGCGGGCCCTCCCGGAGAGCGGCCAGGCGGACGACCAGCTCATGTCCGCGCAGAAGGCCGCCATCGAGCGGGTGCTCAAGGAGATCGAGGAGGCCTTCGCCCGCATCGAGCAGGGCACCTACGGCACCTGCCTCGGCTGCGGCAAGCCCGTCCCGGGGGAGCGGCTGGAGATCCTCCCCTACACGCGGTACTGCGTCGCCTGCCAGCGCCGCGCCGCCGCCTGACCACCGTCCGTCCAGTCTTCGTCTCCCGCCCCGCCCGAGGGGTGAAGTGGGTGAAGTGGTGAACCACCAGACCATCGACGACCGCGACAGGCGGCTGTCGCCCGAGGACCTCGCCGCGCTCCGGGACGACCTCCACGAGCAGCGGCTGTTCCGCGAGGAGCAGCTCCGGCAGATCGCCGACGTCCCGTCCCGCACCGGCGAGCCGGTCCAGCGGCCGTCCGCCGCGCGGACCGAGGTGCGGGCCGAGCTCGCGGCCTGCGCGCGCATGGTCCTCGCCGACGTGGAGGCGGCACTCGAACGCATGGACGAGGGCCGTTACGGCCTCTGTCATCTGTGCCGTCGCCCCATCGACCGCGAACGCCTGGCGATCGTGCCGCAGGCCCGCTACTGCGGTCGCTGCCGGCAGGTGCGGGAGGCCGGACGATGACCGTGGTCCGCCGGCCCCGCGCCGCCCCGGCCGGGCACCGCCCGTGGCCGCTGTGCCGGCGGTGCGGCGGCGGGGTCGCCCTCGACATGGGCAGTGCCCGCACCCGCGCCTGGGTCGCCGGGCGCGGTGTGATCCTCGACGTGCCGACGGTGACCTTCCCCGGCGCCGGTGCGGTGTACCCCATCCGGCGCGGCTCGATCGTCGACACCGGGGGCACCGCCCGGATGCTCGACCGGCTGCTCGGCCACCGACTGCCCCGCCTCACCCGTCCCCTGGTGGTGGTGACCGCGCCGGTGCTGGACGGGTTCGCCTACCGGACCGAGGCCCGTACGGCCGTGGAGGTGCTGCGCCCGCGCGGTGTGCTGACCGTTCCCAGCGCGCGGGCCGTGGCCCTGGCGGCGGGCGCGGACCTGGCCCGGCCGCTGCTCGTGGTGGACATCGGCGCGCATCTCACCGAGGTGGTGCTCCTGGTGGACGGCGCCGTCTTCGACGCGCGCCGCACCGCCCTGGGCACGGGGGACATCGACGAGGCGACCCCGGCCGCGCGGGTGGCGGAGGCGGTGGTCGACATGACGACCTCGATGCTGCGGCAGGACGACACGTCGCTGACGGCAGACGCCCTGAGCAGGGGCCCGCTGCTCGCGGGCGGGGGTGCCCTGCGTCCCGACATCACCTGCCGGCTCACCGGCGGACTGCACGCTCCCCTGCGGGCGGTGCCGGCCCCGCACACGGCCGCGGTCCGCGGCGCCGCCAAGCTCCTGGAAGCCGCGCACGCCCACCCGTCGACCACGGGTACGGACCCACCGGACGAGCATCCGCACTGACCCCGGGGCGACCGGCCCTCCCACGGCGCGGGGCACCCGTGCGGCCGGACAGAGCACCACCACGACCGGCCCGTGACCTCGGCCCCCGACCCCGCCCCCGTCGCCGTGCCGGCTACGGGCGTACTCCGGCCCCCGCGCCCACCGCCCGCCCGGCGTCGGCCGTACCGCCCCGCCCGCCACAACCCCCGCGCCCGTCCCCCGGGCCCCGACCCGCCGTCGATGCCGGACCGGTACCGACCGGCGCCGCTCCGGCTGCCCCGACCCTGGAAGGAGGCGCACCGTGGCCGGTGAGATACCGCAAGCACAGCCACCGCCCGACGTTCCCGCCCCCGGACGACACCCGCACCTCCTGCTGTGGCGGTGGCGGCGCAACCCGTTGCGGCGCCGTACCGACCGGATGCACGCGTGGGCCGCCCTCTGGCTCCTGCTCGCCGTGCTGGTGGCAGCCCCGGCGGCGATGTTCGCGGTCGGTGACACCGCGTACAGCCACTACCGGAGCACCGCCGAGCACGAGGCCCGGACCCGGGACCACCGTCCCGCCGTCCTCGTCCACGACGCGCCGCGTCACCCCGAACCCGGGTCGGACGAGGCCGAGAAGACCCGGTACCCGGTCAAGGTCCGGTTCACCGGTCCGGACGGCGCGGCGCGGACCGGGAAGGCCGACGTCGAGCCGGGGCTGCCCGTGGACAGCACCGTCCTGGTCTGGGTCGACACGGACGGGAAGATCACCGAGCCGCCGCTGACCGCGGAGCAGATTCGCAGCCGCACGATGGGCTGGGCGATCCTCGCCTTCCTGGGCGTCGTCCTCACCGGCCTCGCCGCCCACGGGGTCACCGGGTACGTGCTGCAACGGCGCAACCTCGCCGGGTGGGACGCCGCCTGGACCGCGACGGCCCCGCGCTGGAGCGGGTTCCCGTGATCGGCCGTCCCGCGGTGGCGGTGCCCGTCGCCGGCTGTCCCGAGGCGGCGGTGCCTGCCGGCTGCCGTCATGCGGCCGTGACACCCGCCGACTGCCGTCCCGAGGTTGCCGCGCCCGCCGTCCGCCGTCCGCCGTCCGCCGTCCGCGGTCCGCTGTCCGCTGTCCGCTGTCCCGAGGTTGCCGCGCCCGCCGTCCGCCGCCCCGCGGTCGCCGCGCCCGCGACCGCCGTCACGCCGTCCGCCGCCCCGCGGTCGCCGCGCCCGCGACCGCCGTCACGCCGTCCGCCGCCCCGCGGTCGCCGCGCCCGCGACCGCCGTCACGCCGTCCGCCGCCCCGCGGTCGCCGCGCCCGCGACCGCCGTCACGCCGTCCGCCGCCCCGCGGTCGCCGCGCCCGCGACCGCCGTCACGCCGTCGCCGCGTCCGCGCCCGGCGGGGCCAGTTGCCGCGCCAGCCACGTCGGCACACCGCCCAGCAGCCGGAACAGCCGCCGTGCCTCCTCCCGCAGCCGCGACGCCTCCGGCTCCGACTCCGCGTCCGCCAGCGACGCCAGCGCGGGGGCCGTACCGACCAGGTATCCCAGCTCCTCGCGGATGCGCAGGGACTCGGCGAAGCCGTGCCGCGCCTCGGCCAGCTCCCCTTCCCGCAGGGCGAGTCCGGCCAGATGCCGCCAGGTGAAGGACTGGAGCAGCGGGTCGGCGTGCGCGGTGGCGCCGGCGTGGGCGCGCCGGTACGCCGCCCGGGCGGCCTGCGGGGACCGGGTCAGGTTCTCCGCGAGCAGCCCGCGCCGGAAGTCCAGCAGTGCCCGCCCCCTGGCCCCCGGCGCGATCAGTGCCGCCGCCCGGCCCAGGGCGGCCCGCGCCTCGTCGGCCCGGTCGCGCACCCCGTGCACCGTGGCGGCGTACGCGAGCTGCCCGCGTTCACAGGCGGCGGCCCCGCGCTCGTCGTCGCTGTGGGCCAGCGCCTCGGCGGTGCGCAGCGCGTCCTCGGCCTCCGCCCAGCCCTGCTCGGTGTACAGACACCGCTCCACCAGCAGCGCGGTCCGCTGCAAGGCGGTGGCCGCGGTGACCGGCTCCAGCAGGGCGACCGCGTCGGCCCAGCAGGCGCGCGAGCGCAACCGCCACACGGCGGTCTGGAGCGGATCGTCACCTTCGGTCGTTCCCCAACCAGAACCAGCCATGGCGGAATGCGCCACGTTGCCCTCCCCTTAGCACGCCATCGAGCTCTCGAGTGGTGGCCGCATCTCAGCACGGATCCGGCGGCCCGGCCAAGAGGATGGGTGAAAGATTTCACAAAGTGGTGGGACTTCCCGGTCCGGAGGTTTGGGAGCGTCCGGGGCTTCTCGCGCGCCCCGGCTCAGCTCATCCGCAGCGCCAGGAAGAAGTCCAGCTTGTCCTCCAGGCGCGACAGGTCACGCCCCGTCAACTGCTCGATCCGCCCGACGCGGTAGCGCAGCGTGTTGACGTGCAGGTGGAGCCGGCCCGCGCAGCGCGTCCAGGAGCCGTCGCAGTCGAGGAACGCCTCCAGCGTCGGGATCAGCTCGGCGCGGTGGCGGCGGTCGTAGTCCCGCAGCGGGTCCAGCAACCGGGCGGTGAAGGCGCGGCGGACGTCGTCGGGGACGAAGGGCAGGAGGAGGACGTGCGAGGCCAGTTCCTGGTGGCCGGCCGCGCAGACCCGGCCGGGGCGCGCCGCGGCCACCCGTCGCGCGTGCCGGGCCTCCTCCAGCGCGCCGCGCAGTCCCTCCGCGGAGTGCACGGCCGCGCTGACGCCGAGGGTGACGCGCCCGTCACCGTCCAGCCCGGCGGACAGCGGTTCCCGTACGGAGGCCAGCAGCGCGTCCGCGAGGATGCCGGTCTCGGAGCCGTCGTGCTCGCTGGAGACCGCCGGCAGCGGGACGAGGGCGACGGCCTCGTCGCCGGTGTGCGCCACGGCGATGCGGTCGGAGTGCTCGGGGCCCGTGGCGAGCGGGTCGACGAGGATCTCCTCGAGCAGGGTCTGGGCGACCGGGCCGGTCTCCGTCCCGCCGTCCGTCCACTCGACGCGGGCCACGACGACCTGCCAGTGCGGGGCCGCGCCGAGGCCCGGCAGCAGCACCGGTGCCGCCACCCGCAGCCGGGCCGCGACCTCGGCCGGGGCGGCGCCCGTCTGCACCAGCTCCAGGACCTCCTGCGCGAGCCGCCGCCGCACGGTGCGCGCCGCGTCCCGGCGGTCCCGCTCGACCGCGATGAGCTGCGTGACGCCGTGCAGCAGGTCGAGCCGCTCCTCGGCCCAGTCCCCGGCGTCCGCCTCCACCACCAGCAGCCAGTCGGACAGCACCGTCTCGCGCACGTCCCGGGCGGCGGCGCCCGCGCCCTGCGGGGTACGCGTGCCGGCGCGCACCGGGAAGAGGCTGTACGTCGTGCCGCCCAGGGGCACCCGGTGCGGCGCGCGCCGGCCCGCGCGGGTGGCCGCGAGGTGATCCGCCGCCAGTTGCGCGCACACCTCGGCGGAGAGCGCGGGAGCGGCGTCCTTCGGGCCGGCGACCGGGCGCCCCGTCGGGGAGAGCACCCAGGCCCGCAGGTCCAGGTCGGAACCGAGCAGGTCCAGCACCACGTCGGGGCCGCCGCCCGCCGGACCTGAGGTCATCATCCGGCGGTGCCGGTCCACCACGGCCGCCAGGTCCCCGGCCCGCTCGCCGGAGACCTGGCGGACGACGTGCTCGGTGATGGTCGCGAAGGCCACCGACTCGTTCACCGCGAACAGCGGCAGCCGGTGCCGGGCACACGCCACCAGCAGGTCCTCGGGCACGCTCCCCAGCTCCGCCTCACCGGCGGCCAGCGCGGCGACCCCGGCCTGCACCAGGATCCGGACGAACGGCTCGGAGTCGTCGGCGTCCCGGCGCCAGGCCAGACCGGTGAGGACCAGCTCGCCGCCCGAGAGGTAGCGGCTGGGGTCCCGCAGGTCGGTGGTCATCACGCCCCGCACGGAGCGGTCCAGCTCGTCCTCGCCGCCGAGCAGCTTGAGGCCCAGCGCGTCGGTGTCCAGCAGTGCGCGCAGCCGCATTCTCGTCGCCGCCGTTCTTTGTCTCGAAGTGTTCCAGGTCACGCGGCTGTGTCGCCCGTTTCCGGAGGAAAACGAGGAGGCTCCCGAGGACCTCCTTTCATACGAATCTACAAGATGCCAGCCCTGGCCAGCCAACTCCTTCATGGTTTCTGCGACTGACCCTGGTGGAGCGCCGGGCGGTGTACTGAGGCCACTCCACGTGAACAGGACATGAACGAGCCGGGCCCGCCGCCCGCAGATTGGCTTGATCCGCACGGCCCACCGCACGAAGACGTAGAAGAGAGCCGGTCATGGACTTCCTTCGCCCCGCAAGCTGGGAGGAGGCGCTCGCAGCGAAGGCCGAGCACCCCACCGCTGTGCCGATCGCGGGTGGTACCGACGTGATGGTCGAGATCAACTTCGACCACCGCCGGCCCGAGTACCTGATGGACCTGAACCGCGTCGCCGACCTCTTCGAGTGGGAGGTCGGCGAGGACTCCGTACGGCTCGGTGCCTCCGTGCCCTACTCCAGGATCATGGAGAACCTGAGCACCGAGCTGCCGGGTCTCGCCCTCGCCTCGCACACGGTCGCCTCCCCGCAGATCCGTAACCGCGGCGGCGTGGGCGGGAACCTCGGCACCGCCTCCCCGGCCGGCGACGCCCACCCGGCGCTGCTGGCCGCCGGCGCGCGGGTCGAGGCCGAGTCGGTGCGCGGCAGGCGCCTGATCCCGATCGACGACTTCTACACGGGCGTGAAGCGCAACGCGCTGGAGCCCGACGAGCTGATCCGCGCCGTGCACGTCGACAGGGCCGACGGCCCGCAGCAGTTCTCCAAGGTCGGCACCCGCAACGCCATGGTCATCGCCGTGTGCGCCTTCGGTCTCGCCCTGCACCCCGGGACCCGCAGGGTCCGCACCGGCATCGGCTCGGCCGCGCCCACCCCGGTCCGTGCCCGGTCCGCCGAGGAGTTCCTGAACGCGGCGCTCGAAGAGGGCGGCCTCTGGGACAACGGAAAGATCATCACCCCGGCGGTCGCCAAGCAGTTCGCGGACCTGTGCTCCGCCGCCTGCGACCCCATCGACGACGTCCGGGGCACCGCGGGCTACCGCCGCCACGCGGTCGGCGTCATGGCCCGCCGGACGCTCACCTGGACCTGGGAGTCGTACCGCGGCGCCCGCCGCACCGAGGAAGGAGCCGCGTGATGCGCGTCAACTTCACCGTCAACGGACGTCCGCAGGAAGCCGACGACGTGTGGGAGGGCGAGTCCCTGCTGTACGTGCTGCGCGAGCGGATGGGCCTGCCCGGTTCCAAGAACGCCTGCGAGCAGGGCGAGTGCGGGTCCTGCACGGTCCGCCTCGACGGCGTTGTGGTGTGCTCCTGCCTGGTCGCGGCAGGTCAGGCCCAGGACCGCGAGGTCGTCACCGTCGAGGGCCTGGCCGACCTCGCCGAGAAGCGCGCCGAGGGATGCGCCGCCGGCCGGGGCACCACCCTCGACGAGGCCGAGCGGTGGCAGGCCCGGGGCACCGACTCCCGGACCGGCGAGGGCGCGGAACCGGCCCCTCTCCAGCAGGCGTTCCTCGACGCCGGCGCCGTCCAGTGCGGCTTCTGCACGCCCGGCCTGCTGGTCGCCGCCGACGAGATGCTGGAGCGCAACCCCAGCCCCACCGACGCGGACATCCGCGAGGCGCTGTCGGGCAACCTGTGCCGCTGCACGGGCTACGAGAAGATCATGGACGCGGTCCGCCTGGCCGCCGCCCGCCAGTCCGAGGGGGGCTGAACATGGCCGCCACCGGCGCACCCACCAAGATCACCCAGGGCTCCCGGACCAAGGGCGGCGTCGGCGAGTCCACGCTCCGCCCGGACGGCACCCTCAAGGTCACCGGCGAGTTCGCGTACTCGTCCGACATGTGGCACGAGGACATGCTCTGGGGCCAGATCCTGCGCTCCACCGTCGCACACGCCGAGATCGTGTCCATCGACACGGGCGAGGCCCTCGCCACGGCCGGAGTCCACGCCGTCATGACGTACGACGACCTGCCCACCGACGTGCGCGACTACGGCCTGGAGATCCAGGACACCCCCGTCCTCGCCCACGGCAAGGTCCGCCACCACGGGGAGCCGGTCGCGATCGTCGCCGCCGACCACCCGGAGACCGCGCGCCGCGCCGCCGCCAAGATCAAGGTGGAGTACCGGGAACTGCCCGTCATCACCGACGAGGCCTCCGCCACCGCCCCCGACGCGGTCCTCGTCCACGAGAACCGCGACGACCTCCCCCCATCGCCTGAGACGAGCTCCGGCGCCGGCAAGACCCCCAGCAGTGCCCACGTCCCGCACCCCAACATCGTGCACCGCCAGCCGATCATCCGCGGCGACGCCGACCGGGCTTCGCGCAAGGCCGACGTCATCGTCCGGGGCGAGTACCGCTTCGGCATGCAGGACCAGGCCTTCCTCGGCCCCGAGTCCGGCCTCGCGGTGCCCTCGGAGGACGGCGGCGTCGACCTCTACGTCGCCACCCAGTGGCTCCACTCCGACCTGCGCCAGATCGCGCCCGTCCTCGGCCTGCCCGAGGAAAAGGTGCGGATGACGCTGTCCGGCGTGGGCGGCGCGTTCGGCGGGCGCGAGGACCTGTCGATGCAGATCCACGCCTGCCTCCTGGCGCTGCGCACCGGCAAGCCGGTCAAGATCGTCTACAACCGCTTCGAGTCCTTCTTCGGCCACGTCCACCGCCACCCGGCGAAGCTCCACTACGAGCACGGCGCCACCAGGGACGGCAGGCTCACGCACGTGAAGTGCCGGATCGTCCTGGACGGCGGCGCCTACGCCTCCGCCTCCCCGGCGGTCGTCGGCAACGCCGCCTCCCTGTCCGTCGGTCCGTACGTGGTCGACGACGTGGAGATCGAGGCCCTCGCCCTCTACTCCAACAACCCGCCCTGCGGCGCGATGCGCGGCTTCGGCGCGGTCCAGGCGTGCTTCGCCTACGAGGCGCAGATGGACAAGGTGGCCGGGGAACTCGGCCTGGACCCGCTGGAGTTCCGCCGGATCAACGCCATGGAGCAGGGCACGGTCATGCCCACCGGCCAGCCGGTCGACTCCCCGGCCCCCGTCGCCGAACTCCTGCGCCGCGTCAAGGCGATGCCGATGCCTCCCGAGCGTCAGTGGGAGTCCAGCGAGGGCACCGACGTACGGCAGTTGCCCGGCGGCCTGTCCAACACCACGCACGGCGAGGGCGTCGTCCGCGGCGTCGGCTACGCGGTCGGCATCAAGAACGTCGGCTTCTCCGAGGGCTTCGACGACTACTCCACCGCCAAGGTCCGCGTGGAGGTCGTCGGCGGCGAGCCGGTGGCCGTCGTGCACACCGCCATGGCGGAGGTCGGCCAGGGCGGCGTCACCGTCCACGCGCAGATCGCCCGCACCGAACTGGGCGTCACGCAGGTGACCATCCACCCGGCGGACACGCGGGTGGGCTCGGCCGGCTCCACCTCGGCCTCCCGGCAGACGTACGTGACCGGCGGCGCCGTGAAGAACGCCTGCGAGCTCGCGCGCGAGAGGGTCCTGGAGATCGGGCGCCGCAAGTTCGGCTCCTGCCACCCCGCCTGGGCCACCGCCGAACTCCTCCTGGAGGGCGGCAAGGTCGTCACCGACGGCGGCGAGGTCCTGAGCGACCTGGCCGAGGTGCTGGAGGACGAGGCCGTGGAGGTCGAGGAGGAGTGGCGGCACCGGCCGACCGAGCCCTTCGACCCGCACACCGGCCAGGGCCACGGCCACGTCCAGTACTCCTTCGCCGCGCACCGCGCCGTCGTCGAGGTCGACACCGAACTCGGCCTGGTCAAGGTGATCGAGCTGGCCTGCGCGCAGGACGTCGGCAAGGCGCTCAACCCGCTCTCCGTCATCGGCCAGATCCAGGGCGGCACCGTCCAGGGCATGGGCATCGCGGTGATGGAGGAGATCGTCGTCGACCCCGGGACCGCGAAGGTCGGGAACCCGTCCTTCACGGACTACCTGATCCCCACGATTCTCGACACGCCGGCCCTCCCGGTCGACGTGCTCGAACTCGCCGACGACCACGCGCCGTACGGGCTGCGCGGCGTCGGCGAGGCACCCACCCTGTCGTCGACCCCGGCGGTCCTCGCGGCCATCCGGGACGCGACCGGGCTGGCGCTCGACCGCACGCCGGTACGGCCGGAGCAGCTTACCGGCACGGCGTGAGAAGACCCTCCGGGCGGCGCACGGAACGTCACACCCGCGCCGCCCGGAGCGCAGACCAAGTCCCGCTCCGCTCGCGGTGCTTGAAGTACCACCACATGCGTTCGCCTCGGGCCGTCCCCCGGGTCGTGCATATCCCAAATCCCGCGACCGCCCCAGCGGTCGGCCGGGTGCACCTATGAACCTTGGGAGACGGCCCCATGACCCAGCAGTCAGTGGAGCCCAGGACCACCGCCGAGGACGCGGCCGCGGGTTCCCGCGTCCCCGCCGGCCGGTCCTGGCTCGACCGGTATTTCCACATCACCCATCGAGGATCCACGGTCGCGCGTGAGGTGCGCGGCGGTACCACCACCTTCATGGCGATGGCGTACATCGTCCTGCTCAACCCCGTCATCCTGTCCGGCAAGGACGCGGCGGGGGACACCCTGGGCCAGAAGGCCCTGATCACCGCCACGGCGCTCGCCGCGGCGGTCACCACGCTCCTCATGGGCTTCGTCGGCAAGGTGCCGCTCGCCCTGGCCGCCGGTCTCTCGGTGTCCGGGGTGATCGCCGGGCAGGTCGTTCCCCAGATGACGTGGCCGCAGGCCATGGGCATGTGTGTGATGTACGGCGTGGTGATCATGCTGCTCGTGGTCACCGGGCTCCGCGAGATGATCATGAACGCGATCCCGCTCGCCCTCAAGCACGGCATCACCATGGGCATCGGCCTGTTCATCGCCATCATCGGCCTGGTCAAGGGCGGCTTCGTGCACGCCGGCAAGGCGACCCCGCTCACCCTCGGCCCCGCCGGTGAACTCGCCGGCTGGCCCGTCCTGCTCTTCGCGGGCACCCTGCTCCTGATCTTCATGCTCCAGGCGCGCAACATGCCCGGGGCGATCCTGATCGGCATCGTCACCGGCACGATCGTGGCGGCGCTGCTGAACGCCACCGGGGTCATCGACCCCGAGCAGTGGGCCAACGGAGCCCCCGAGCTGCACGGCGGCGCGGTCTCCATGCCGGACTTCTCGCTCTTCGGCGACCTGGAGTTCGGCGGCTGGGGCGAGGTCGGCGCCATGACGGTCGGCATGATCGTCTTCACGCTGGTACTGGCCGGGTTCTTCGACGCGATGGCCACCATCATCGGCGTTGGCACCGAGGCGAAGCTCGCCGACGACAAGGGCCGCATGCCGGGCCTGTCGAAGGCGCTCTTCGTCGACGGCGCCGGCGGCGCGATCGGCGGTGTGGCGGGCGGCTCCGGCCAGACCGTCTTCGTCGAGTCCGCGACCGGCGTCGGCGAGGGTGCCCGCACCGGGCTCGCGTCGGTGGTCACCGGCCTGTTCTTCGCGGCCTGCCTCTTCTTCACGCCGATCACCGCGATCGTGCCGCAGGAGGTCGCCTCCGCCGCGCTCGTCGTCATCGGCGCGATGATGATGATGAACGCCCGGCACGTGGACTGGGCCGACCGGGCCACCGCGATACCGGTCTTCCTGACCGTCGTCCTGATGCCGTTCACGTACTCCATCACGGCGGGTGTCGCCGCCGGCGTCATCTCCTACGTCGCCATCAAGGCCGCCCAGGGCAAGGCCCGGGAGATCGGCGTGTTCATGTGGGCGCTGACGGTGATCTTCGTCGTCTACTTCGCCCTCAACCCGATCGAGAGCTGGCTGGGCGTGCATTAGCCGCCGCCACGGGAACCCCTTCCATATCCGCTCCGTGGAGGAGACCGACAGATGCTGGACATCGCCGAAGAGCTGGACCGGTGGGTCGGGCAGGGACGCGACTTCGCCGTGGCCACCGTGGTGGCCGTCGGCGGCAGCGCCCCGCGCCGGCCCGGCGCCGCCCTCGCGGTGGACGCCGGGGGCACGGCGGTCGGCTCGGTCTCCGGCGGCTGTGTGGAGGGTGCCGTGTACGAGCTGTGCCGGCAGGCGCTCGAGGACGGCGAAACCGTACTGGAGCGCTTCGGCTACAGCGACGAGGACGCCTTCGCCGTGGGGCTGACCTGCGGCGGGGTCGTCGACATCCTCGTCACGCCGGTACGGGCGGACGACGCCGCCCGTCCGGCGCTGGCCGCCGCGCTCGCCGCCGCCGCGCGGGGGGAGCCGGCGGCGGTGGCGCGGATCGTGCGCGGTCCGGCGAAACTGACGGGCCGCGCGCTCGCCGTCCGCCCGGACGGCTCCCGCACCGGCGGTTTCGGCGCCCATCCCGAACTGGACCGCACGGTGGCCGGCGAGGCGGGCGCCTTCCTGGACGCCGGCCGCACCGGCACGCTGGAGATCTCAGAGCAGGGCTCGCGTTGCGGAGCACCGCTCACCCTGCTGATCGAGACCTCCGTCCCGGCACCCCGCATGATCGTCTTCGGCGCGGTCGACTTCGCCTCGGCGCTGGCCCGGGCCGGCAAGTTCCTCGGCTACCACGTGACGGTGTGCGACGCGCGCCCCGTCTTCGCGACGCGGGACCGCTTCCCGGAGGCGGACGAGGTCGTCGTCGAGTGGCCGCACGAGTACCTGCGGCGCACGGAGGTCGACGCGCGCACGGTGCTGTGCGTCCTGACCCACGACGCCAAGTTCGACGTACCCCTGCTCGAGCTGGCGCTGCGCCTGCCGGTGGCGTACGTCGGCGCGATGGGCTCCCGCCGCACCCACCTGGACCGCGACGCACGGCTGCGCGAGGCCGGCGTGAGTGACCTGGAGCTGACCCGCCTCAGGTCACCCATCGGCCTCGACCTGGGCGCCCGTACGCCCGAGGAGACGGCCCTGTCCATCGCCGCCGAGATCGTCGCGACCCGCCGGGGCGGCACGGGCGCCTCCCTGACCGGCGCCCACACCCCCATCCACCACGACGGCCCGTCGTCCCCGGCCGGCCGCATCGGCTCGGTGGCCTAGCCAGGACCCAATCAGCCGCGGCCGTCCCCATTCCCCGCCTTCCCGGCCTTCCCGGCCTTCCCGGCCTTCCCGGCCTTCCCGGCCTTCCCGGCCTTCTCCGTCTTCGGCGGCTTCCCGGGCTTCCTCGGCAGGGAGACGTCCGCGACCACCGGCCGGTGGTCCGAGGCCAGGGCCTCGTCCGGCACGTGGGCGCCGTGCACCCGCACGTCCTTGCCCACGGCCACGTAGTCGATCCGCTTCACGGGTGCCGCGGCCGGAAACGTGCCACCGCTCTCCCCTCCGGCGTCGCGCAAGTCCGTCCACAGCGGTCGCAGTTCGGGATCCAAGGGCTCCGCGTTGAAGTCGCCCAGCAGCACCTGCCGGGCCCCCGGCAGCGCGGCCCGCTCCCGCGCCATGATCCGCCGGGTGTCGGCGACCTGGGCCACCCGGACCGCCGGGTCGGAGCGGTAGTCGAGGTGCGTCACGAACACCTGCACCGGCACCCCGCGCACCTTGAGCGTCACCTCGCCGAACCCGGGCGCCGGGGCCGGCACCGGGTTCTCGTCCTGGGTGGACAGGCGCGTGATCTCGTGGTTCGCCGCGGAACGGATCGGGAAGCGGGAGAGCACCGCCACGCCGTACTCGCGCCGAGGGCTCCCGGGCGCCACGGGGTCGAGACTGTAGATCGGCGCGAACGACACCCGCATGCCGAGCCGCCGCGCCAACTCTCCTGCGACGTCCAGCCCCTGACTGCGTGGACCCCAGTGCACGTCGACCTCCTGGAGGCCGATCACGTCGGCGTCGAGGGCACGCAGCGCGGCGGCCTGCCGGTCGAGGTCGAAGACGCCGTCCGACCCCGTTCCGGCGTGGATGTTGTACGTGGCGACGCGCAGCGGGACCGCGAAACCCTGGTCGGCGGAGGCGGCCGGTGCGGCCACGGCGAGGCTCAACAGAGCACCGGCTACGGACAGTTGGACGAAGGTGCGCACTCTGGCAGACATGCCGGCACGGTACGCGGGAAACGTCCGGGGCGCGGCGTGCGACGCGATCCCGACCGCGGCCCGTGCCTCGTGGGCGACCGGGGGTTCACGGTCGCCGCAGGAGCCGGTTGACCGCGCGGCCGAAGACGTACCGCCCCGCGCGGCCGAGCGCGCCGTCGAAGAACGACGGGAGGAGGCGCACCCTCAGTTCCTCGCGCCACACGACGCGGGTCCGGCCGCCGGGGCCCGGGTGGACCTCGATCTCGGCCCAGCCCCCGACCAGGCGGCCCCGCTTCTCCAGCCGGCACAGGCCGGGGGTGCCGTCGCCCGGTGGCTGCCAGGCGGTCACCTCCATCCTGTCGTCGAAGGCGAGCGGCCCCGCGCCCGTGCGGGCCACGATCACCGTGCCCCGGCGCGTGGGACCGGGAGTGGTGACGGTGACCCGGGTCATCGGCACGGCGTCACCGTGCCGCTGCCATGCGGTGAGCCGGCGCCATGCCTCGTCCAGGGGGAGCGGGGCGGTGCGTTCGAGCGAGAAGGTGGCCACGCACCGATCGTAGGGAACGGGCCGCGGGTGACCGATGACCGGTGACCGGTCCGGCCGGTCGCGGGACGGGGTGATGCCGTCCGCGGAAGTGCCCTCCTCGCCCATGTCGAATGTGTGTTCGGGGTAGTGGGGGCGTTCACCGGGTTACTCAGCCGACACGCGAGTGACGCGAGAGTGAGGAGGACCCCGTGAGCGAGAGCCCCGTGGGCGACAACCCCGTGAGCGGACGTGACTGGCGCCGGGCCCTGGTGACCGGCGGAGCGGGATTCGTGGGTTCCCACCTGTGCGGCCGCCTGCTCGACGCCGGTACCGACGTCGTGTGCCTCGACAACCTGGCCACCGGCTCCCGCGCCAACGTGGCCGAGCTGGAGCGGCACCGAGGCTTCCGGTTCGTCCGGGCCGACGCCACCGACCCGGCGGCCCTGCGCCGCCTGCCCGGCCGCTTCGACCTCGTCCTGCACTTCGCCTGCCCGGCCTCACCCGCCGACTACCTCCGGCTGCCCCTGGAGACCCTCGACGTCGGCAGCACCGGGACCCGCAACGCCCTGGAACGGGCCCGTGCCGACGGCGCCCGCTTCCTGCTCGCCTCCACCTCCGAGGTCTACGGCGACCCGCTGGAGCACCCGCAGCGCGAGACGTACTGGGGCAACGTCAACCCGGTCGGCCCGCGCAGCGTCTACGACGAGTCCAAGCGCTTCGCCGAGGCCCTGGTCACCGCCCACCGCCAGGTGCACGGCACCGACGCGGCCATCGTCCGCATCTTCAACACCTACGGCCCCCGCATGCGCACCGGCGACGGCCGCGCCGTGCCGACCTTCATCGCGCAGGCCCTGGACGGCATGCCGCTCACCGTCGCCGGCGACGGCGGCCAGACCCGCTCCCTGTGCTACGTCGACGACACCGTCGACGGCGTTCTGGCCCTCGCCGCGTCGGGTGAGAGCGGGCCGGTGAACATCGGCGGCGCCGACGAGATCACCATGCTGGAACTGGCCCGCCGCGTCGTCGAGCTCACCGGTTCCGGCTCCCGCATCCGCTTCGTCGAACGCCCCGTCGACGACCCCGGCCGGCGCAAGCCCGACACCACCCTGGCCCGGGAACGGCTCGGCTGGCGGCCCCGGGTCGGCTGGAGCGAGGGGCTGGAGCGGACCATCGGCTGGTTCGCGCACTCCGTGGCGGCGTAGCCGCGGGCAGGACAGGCCGCCTACCATCACAGTCCGTGACATGTCCGCTCATTTCTGGAACTGAGTTGTCTCCAAGTGTTTGAGTCAGCCGCCCCGCGGCACCCGCGAGCCGAGACGGAACCAAAGGTTCCACAGGAGCCGGAACGACCCAGAGAGATTCACGAGCCGCCCGGGACGGAGCACCCCCCATGCGCATCCTTGGTATCAACGCCCTGTTCCACGACCCGGCCGCCGCACTCGTCGTCGACGGCCGGACCGTTGCGGCCGCCGAGGAAGAGCGCTTCAGCCGCCGCAAGCACGGCAAGCGCCCGGTGCCCTTCTCCGCGTGGGAGGTACCGGAGCTGTCGGCGCGGTGGTGCCTGGAACACGCCGGGGTGCGGCCCGGGGAACTGGACGCCGTCGCGTACTCCTTCGACCCCAAGCTCGCCCGGCCCGCCCGCGACATGGGCCTGGACGACCCCTGGGACCCGCTGCGGCTGGAGTACGCCCGCCGCGCCCCCGAGTTCCTCGCCGACGCGCTGCCCGGTCTCGACCCCGACCAGGTCGTCTTCGTACCGCACCACGTGGCGCACGCCGCCTCCGCCGGACCGGCCTCACCGCACCCCGACAACGACGTCCTCGTCCTCGACGGGCGCGGCGAGTCCGCCTCCCACCTGGCCGGCCGCTACCGCGACGGCAAGCTCGACACCCTCGCCACGCAGGCGCTGCCGCACTCGCTCGGCCTGGTCTACGAGGAACTGACCGAGCACCTCGGCTTCCTGCGCAGCAGCGACGAGTACAAGGTGATGGCCCTCGCCTCCTACGGCACCCCCCGCCACCTCGACCGGCTGCGCGAGCACGTCCACGCCACCGGCGACGGCGGCTTCCGCGCCCACGGCGTCGACTGGGCGGCCCTCGCCCCGGCCCGCGCCGAGGGCGAGGACTGGACGAAGGACCACGCCGACCTCGCCGCGAGCACCCAGGCCGTACTGGAGGAACTGCTCCTCGAACTCGTCCACTGGCTGCACCGCGAGGCCGGGGGAGAAGCGCTGACCATGGCGGGCGGCGTCGCGCTCAACTGCGTCGCCAACTCGAAGATCGCCGCCCGCGGCCCGTACCGGCACGTGTGGGTGCAGCCCGCCGCCGGCGACGCGGGCACGGCCCTCGGCGGCGCCCTGCACGTGGCCGCCGCCCAGGAGGGCACCGCTCCCGAGCCCATGCCCGGCGCCGACCTCGGCCGCGGCTGGAGTGACGAGGAGATCCGCGCCTGGCTGGAGACGGCCGCGATCCCCTACGAGGAGCCGGACGACATCGCCGAGACGGTCGCCGAGGAACTGGCCCGGGACGGCGTCGTCGCCTGGTTCCAGGGCCGCAGCGAGTTCGGACCGCGCGCCCTCGGCCACCGCTCCCTGATGGCCCACCCGGGCCGGGCGGAGAACCTGGAGCGGCTCAACCACGTCAAGGGCCGCGAGGAGTTCCGTCCCGTCGCGCCCATGGTGCTGGCCGACCGGGCCGCCGACATCTTCACCGGGCCGGTCCCGAGCCCGTACATGCTCTTCGTGCACGATGTGGCGCCCGCGTGGCGCGACCGCATCCCGGCCGTCGTGCACGTCGACGGCACCGCCCGCATCCAGACCGTCGAGGAGCGCCGCGAGCCGCTCGTCGCCCGGATGCTGGCCGCCTTCGAACGCCGTACCGGGCTGCCCGTCGTGGTCAACACCAGCCTCAACACCGCCGGGCGGCCCATGGTCGACGACCCGCGCGACGCGCTGGAGTGCTTCGGGTCCGCACCGGTGGACCTGCTGGCGATCGGCCCGTTCGCGGTGCGCCGGGGGAGGGCATTCGCATGACCGGCGACTCCGTGACCGGCGGCGGCCCCAGGACGGGCTACGCCGTGGTCGTCCCCACCCTCGTGCGCGCCACGCTGGCCGACTGCCTGGCCGCGCTGACCGCCGCGACCGGGCCCGGTCCCGACGAGATCGTCCTCGTCGACGACCGGCCCCTACCGGACGCCGACCCGGAAGCGCTGGAGCACCCCCTGAGCGTCCTCGGCGACCTGCGCGAGCGCACCGTGGTGCTGCGCAGCGGGGGCCGGGGCCCCGCCGCCGCCCGCAACACCGGCCTCAGCGCGGTCACCTCGCCCTGGACCGCCTTCCTCGACGACGACGTCCAGGTCGGCCCGCACTGGTGCGACCAGTTGGTCCAGGACCTCGCCGAGGCGGCGCCCGACACGGGTGCCGTGCAGGGCGTGATCGCCGTGCCGCTGCCGGGTGAACGCCGCCCCACCGACTGGGAGCGGGGCACCGCCGGCCTCGCGCGGGCCCAGTGGATCACCGCAGACATGGCCTACCGCACCGACGTGCTCAAGCAGGTCGGCGGCTTCGACGAACGCTTCACCCGCGCCTTCCGCGAGGACGCCGACCTGGCGCTGCGCGTCCTCGACGCGGGCTGGCGCATCCGGCGGGGCCGCCGCACCACCCGCCATCCCGTACGCCCCGCCTCCCGCTGGGCGTCCCTGAAGCAGCAGCGCGGCAACGCCGACGACGCCCTGATGCTGCGGCTGCACGGCCCCGACTGGTGGGCCAAGGCGGTGGCGCCCAAGGGCCGGATCCGGCGCCACGCGGCGATCACCGCCGCCGGTGCGGCCGCCCTCGCCCTCACCGCCGCCGGCCGGCCCCGCGCCGCCGCGGCCGCCGGGCTCGGATGGGCCGCGGGCACCGCCGAGTTCGCCTGGGCCCGCATCACCCCGGGACCGCGCACCCGCCACGAGGTCACGACCATGCTGATCACGAGCGTGCTCATCCCGCCCGCCGCGACCTGGCACCGGCTGAGCGGACTGTGGCGGCACCGCAACGCCCCCGCCTGGCGGGAGGTGGCCGCATGAGCCCTGTCAAGGCCGTGCTCTTCGACCGCGACGGCACTCTCGTCCACGACGTCCCCTACAACGGCGACCCGGAACGCGTCCGGCCCGTCGAGGGCGCCCGCGAGGCGGTCGCACTGCTGCGCGAACACGGCATCCGCACCGGCGTCGTCACCAACCAGTCCGGCATCGCCCGCGGCCTGCTCAGCGACACCGACGTCCGCCACGTCAACCGGCGGATCGACGACCTCATCGGCCCCTTCGACGTCTGGGCGATCTGCCCGCACGGCCCCGACGACGGCTGCCACTGCCGCAAGCCGGAGCCCGGCCTGGTGCTCTGGGCCGCCGGACGCGTCTGCACCGACCCCGCCGACTGCGTCGTCATCGGCGACATCGGCGCCGACACGGAGGCCGCCGAACGCGCGGGCGCCCACGGCATCCTCGTCCCCAACGCGCAGACCCGCCCGCAGGAGACGGCCACCGCGAACCACGTCGCCCCGGACCTCCTGACCGCCGTACGGGCGGTACTCGCCGGCCCGCCCAGGGGCCGGGTCCTCGTGGACGAGCGGCCCATCGGGGCGGCGTTCGACACGGGCACGGACGGCAGCGAGCCTGCGGCCGCTGTGGACGGGCGGGCGCCGGCGGGCGGTGCTGATGGGAGTGAGCCTGCGGCCGGTGTGGACGAGCGGGCGTCGGCGGCCGGCGTGGACGGGAGTGAGCCTGCGGCGGTCGTGGACGGGCGGGTGTCGGCGGCCGGTGTTGACGGGAGTGAGCCTGTGGCGGTCGTGGACGGGCGGGTGTCGGCGGCCGGCGTGGACGGGAGTGAGCCCGCGACCGCCGCCGACCGGCCCGCCCCCGGCCGGGGCGGGCGGGGTGACGTAGGCGCCGGTGGTGAAGGGGGCCGGTCGGCCGTCCCCGGCGTGGCTGCTCCCGGCGCGCGGAGCGGTCGGGACCGCTCCGTCGGCTTCCCCGGCCGGGGCACCTCCGGCCCCGAGGCGGCTCGGACACGTGCCGTCGTGGACACCCGCGGGAGGCCGCGATGAAGGCGCTCGTCACCCGGCTCGACAGCTTCGGCGACGTACTGCTCGCCGGGCCCGCCGTCCGGGCCGTGGCCGCCCGGGCCGACCACGTCACCATGCTGTGCGGGTCCCGCGGCGCGCCGGCCGCCCGTCTGCTGCCCGGCGTCGACGAGGTGCTGGTGTGGGACGCGCCGTGGGGCGGGTTCCAGCCGCCCGACGTCAGCCGGGCGGACATCGACGCACTGGTGGACCGGATCGACGCCGACACCGCCCTCGTCCTCACCTCCTTCCACCAGTCCCCGCTGCCCACCGCCCTGGTACTGCGCCTGGCCGGCGTCCGGCACATCGCCGCGGACAGCGTGGACTACCCCGGCTCCCTGCTCGACCTGCGCCACCGGCGCGCACCGCACGCCCACGAGGCCGAGGCCGCGCTCGACCTCGCCGAGGCGGCCGGATTCCCGCGCCCCGACGACGGACGGCTGCGGGTGCGCACCCCGCCCCGCGCCGGCGCGCTGACCGGCCCCGGCCCCTACGTCGTGCTCCACCCGGGCGCCAGCGTCCCCGCCCGCGCCTGGAGCCCCGACCGCAGCGCCGAGGCCGTGCGCGAACTGGCCGCCGCCGGGCACCGCGTGCTGGTCACCGGAGGCCCCGGCGAACGCGAGCTCACCGCGTACGTCGCGGGCGAGCACGGCACCGACCTCGGCGGCCGCACCGAGGCTCCCGAGCTGGCCGGGGTGCTCGCGGGCGCCGCCGTCGTCGTCACCGGCAACACCGCGCCCGCCCACCTCGCCGCCGCCGTCGGCACCCCGGTCGTGTCTCTGTTCGCACCGGTCGTACCGGCCGAGCGCTGGCGGCCGTACGGCGTCCCCTACGTCCTGCTCGGCGACCAGGACGCGCCCTGCGCCGACAGCCGGGCCCGGGACTGCCCCGTCCCCGGCCACCCCTGCCTGAACACCGTCACGGCCACCGACGTGGCGGCCGCCGTCGAGAAACTGCTGGGGGAGGCATGAGGATCCTCATCTGGCACGTGCACGGGTCGTGGACCACGGCCTTCGTGCAGGGCCCGCACACCTACCTCGTCCCCGTCACCCCGGACCGCGGACCGGACGGCCTCGGCCGCGCCCGTACCTGGGACTGGCCCGACTCCGTCGTCGAAGTACCGCCTCAGCGGCTGCGGGACGAGCACATCGACCTCGTGATCATCCAGCGCCCGCACGAACTCGCCCTGGTCGACCAGTGGCTCGGCCGCCGCCCGCCGCTGGTGTACCTGGAGCACAACGCCCCCGACGGCTCTTCTCCCGGAGTACCCGACACCCGCCACCCCGCCGCCGACATCCCCGGCGTCACCCTCGTCCACGTCACCCACTTCAACCGGCTGATGTGGGACGCGGGCCCCACGCCGACGACGGTCGTCGAGCACGGCATCATCGACCCCGGACACCGCTGGACCGGCGAGCTGGACCGCGCGGCCGTCGTCGTCAACGAGCCGATCCGGCGCGGGCGTACGACCGGAACCGACCTGCTCCCCGCGTTCGCCCGCGCCGCCCCGCTCGACGTGTTCGGCATGCGCACCGAGGGACTCGCCGACCACATCGGCGTCGACCCCGGCCGCTGCCGCACCCGGGACGTTCCCCAGAGCGACCTGCACGCCGAGCTGGCCCGCCGCCGCGTCTACGTCCACCCCATCCGCTGGACCTCCCTGGGCCTGTCCCTCCTGGAGGCCATGCACCTCGGCATGCCCGTGGTCGCCCTCGCCACCACCGAGGTCACCGAGGCCGTGCCCCCCGGCGCCGGCGTGGTCTCCAACCGCATCGACGTACTGACCGACGCCGTACGCGACTTCCTCGCCGACCCGCCGCACGCGCGGACCGTCGGCGACGGGGCCCGTGCGGCGGCCCTGTCCCGCTACGGGCTGTCCCGCTTCCTGGACGACTGGGAGCGGCTGCTGAAGGAGGTGACCCGATGAGGATCGCCATGGTGTCCGAGCACGCGAGCCCCCTCGCCGCGCTCGGCGGCGTCGACGCCGGAGGACAGAACGTCTACGTGGCCCGCCTCACCGAGGAGTTGGCGGGGCGCGGCCACGACGTCACGGTCTACACCCGCCGGGACGCCACCGACCTGCCCGACCGGATCCCCCTGCCCGGCGGCGCGGTCGTCGAGCACGTGCCCGCCGGACCGCCCGCGGCCGTACCCAAGGACGAACTGTTCCCGCACATGCCCGCCTTCGGCGCCTACCTGGCCCGTGCCTGGGCCCGGGAGACGCCCGACGTGGTGCACGCCCACTTCTGGATGTCCGGCATGGCCGCACAGATCGGCGTACGGCCGCACGGCATCCCCCTCGTGCAGACCTTCCACGCCCTCGGCACCGTCAAGCGGCGCCACCAGGGCATGCGGGACACCAGCCCGTACGAGCGCGTCGGCATCGAACGGCAGCTCGGCCGCGCCTGCGAACGGGTCCTGGCCACCTGCACCGACGAGGTCGTCGAACTCGGCGACATGGGCGTACCGCCCCGGCAGGTCTCCGTCGTGCCCTGCGGTGTGGACGCCGAGCACTTCCACCCCACCGCCGACACCGGCCGCACCCCGGCCCGACGGCAGCGGCACCGGCTGCTCGCCTGCGGCCGGCTCGTCCCCCGCAAGGGCTACGACCAGGCCATCCGCGCCCTGGCCCAGGTCCCCGACACCGAACTCCTCATCGCCGGCGGCCCGCCCCCCGGCGGCCTCGACGCCGACCCCGAGGCCCAGCGCCTGACCGGGCTCGCGCGCCGCACCGGCGTCGCCGACCGTGTCCGGCTGCTCGGCGCGGTCGACCCCGAGGACATGCCCGCCCTGCTCCGCAGCGCCGACCTGGTGCTGTGCACCCCGGTCTACGAGCCCTTCGGCATCGTGCCGCTGGAGGCGATGGCCTGCGGCGTGCCGGTCCTCGCCACCGACGTCGGCGGCCACCGCGACTCCGTGGCCGACGGGACCACGGGCCGCCTGGTCGCCCCGCAGGACCCCGAGGCCATCGCGGACGCCGCCCGCGAACTCCTCGCCGACGAACGGCTGCGCCGCCAGTACGGCCGCAACGGCCGCGAACGCGTGCTGCGGCACTACACGTGGGCGCGCGTCGCCGACGGCGCGGAACAGGTGTACCGCCTGACCCTCGCCGACCACGCGCTGTCGAAGGAGGTGGCGTGATGACCGTCCACCCGCCCGTCGTCGGGCACTGCGACGAACTCCAGGACGCGCTGGGAGCGTTCCGCGCCTCCGCGCACATCACCGAACGCTGGGGCGGGCGGCTGGCGTCCGTCCTCTCGGGCGGCGGCCGGCTGCTGGCCGCGGGCAACGGCGGCAGCGCCGCCCAGGCACAGCACCTGACCGCCGAACTCGTCGGCCGTTACCGCGACGACCGGCCGCCGTTCTCCGCCATCGCCCTGCACGCGGACACCTCCTCCACGACCGCCATCGCCAACGACTACGGCGTCGACGAGGTCTTCGCCCGCCAAGTCCGCGCCCACGGCCGCGAGGGCGACGTACTGATGCTGCTGTCCACCAGCGGCGCCAGCGCCAACCTGCTCTCCGCGGCGGACGCCGCCCGCGCGGCCGGGGTACGGGTGTGGGCACTCACCGGCCGCGCCCCCAACCCGCTCATGGCGGGCAGCGACGAGTCCCTGTGCGTCGACGCCCCGTCGACGGCCACCGTCCAGGAGATCCACCTGGTCGCCGTGCACATGATCTGCGCGGCCTTCGACGCCGCCCTGGAGCGGGGTGTACGGCGTGCACCGGGCGCACGGGGCGCACGGGGCAAGGGAACGCGGAGGTGACGAGACGCATGGCGGACAGGACCCCACTGGTCGTGGTCGGCGACGCCCTGCTGGACCGCGACCTGACCGGCTCCGCCGACCGGCTGGCGCCCGACGCGCCGGTACCGGTCGTGTCGGAGTGCGCCGAGCGCGTCCGGCCCGGTGGCGCCGCGCTCGCCGCGTACCTCGCCGCCCGCGACGGCCGCGAGGTCACCCTGATCACGGGCGCGGGCGACGACCCGGCCAGCCGGGCACTGCGCGCACTCCTCGACCCCTGGCTGACCCTGATCCCCCTTCCCCTCACCGGGACACTGCCCGAGAAGACCCGCGTCCTGGCGCAGGACCGCCCCGTCGTCCGCCTCGACCGCGGCGGCGGCCGGGCCCGCGAGGCCACCGACGAGGCCCGCGCCGCCCTGCGCTCCGCCCGGGCCGTCCTCGTCTCCGACTACGGCCGCGGTACGGCGGACGCCCTGCGGGACGTACTGACCGCACGCCCGCCACTGGTCTGGGACCCGCACCCGCGCGGGGGCCCGCCGGTCCCCGGCACCCGGCTGGTGACACCCGCCGAGAAGGAGGCGCACGGCTTCGCACCGCGCGACGGCCACCCGGGCGGGGGCCTGCGCGCCGCCGCGCTCGACGCCGCCGCCCTGGTACGGGACTGGCGGGTGGCCGCGGTGACCGTGACCCTCGGCTCCCGGGGCGCCCTCCTCTCCTACGGCGAACACCCCCTGCTCGTCCCCGCGCCCGCCGCCCACCACGGCGACTCCTGCGGCGCGGGGGACCGGTTCGCCGCCACCGCCGCCGGACTGCTCGCCGACGGGGCGCTGGTGGGGGAGGCCGTCGAGGGAGCGGTGGCGGCCGCGACGGCGTTCGTCGCCGCGGGCGGTGCGGGCGCCCTGCCCCCCGCCGGCACCGGTCCGGAGTCGGCCGCCTCGCCCGACTCCGGCGACCCGCGGGCCCTGGCCGCCCGCGTCCGCGCCCAGCACGGCACGGTGGTCGCCGCGGGCGGCTGCTTCGACCTGCTGCACGCCGGACACGTCGGCCTCCTCCAGGCCGCCCGGCGGCTCGGCGACTGCCTGGTCGTCTGCGTCAACTCCGACGCCTCCGTCCAGCGCCGCAAGGGCGTCGGCCGCCCGGTCAACCCCCTCGCCGACCGCGTCCGCGTCCTGCGCGCCCTGGCCTGCGTCGACGCGGTCGCCGTCTTCGACGAGGACACCCCCGAACGCCTCCTCGGCGATCTGCGCCCCGACGTCTGGGTCAAGGGCGGCGACTACGCCGGCGCGGACCTCCCCGAGGCCGCGCTCCTCCAGGAGTGGGGCGGCCAGGCGGTCCTCCTGCCCTACCTGGACGGCCGCTCCTCGACGGCCCTGATGGCCCGGGCCGCGGAGGGGGTGCGATGACCCGGGACACGCCGAGGGGGCGGGCCGGCCGGGAGACGGCCACGACGTCCGCCGGTGGCCCCGTGACGGGCGACCCCGTGCATCCGCCGTCCCCCGGGATGGCGCACCCGCCCGATGCCGGACCGGCGTACGCCGCCTCGGACGCGGGGCGGCACGGGGACGGCGGGGAAGCACGGCCCCGCGTGCTCGTCCTGCGCGCCCTCGGGCTCGGGGATCTGCTGGCCGGGGTGCCCGCGCTGCGCGCGCTGCGCCGCGCGTACCCCGGGCACGAACTGGTGCTGGCCACCCCGGCCGAGCTGGCGCCCGCCGTCGCGGCGACCGGCGCCGTGGACCGGCTGCTGCCCGCCGCCGAACCCGGCCGCGCCGTCCCGCGCTCCCTCGACTGGACCGGACCGCCCCCCGACGTCGCCGTCGACCTGCACGGCAACGGACCGCCCAGCCACCGCCTGCTGACCCGCATGCGCCCGCTGAAGCTGATGGCGTTCGCGCACCCACGGACGCCGGAGGTGGAGGGGCCGCCCTGGTTCGCCGAGGAGCACGAACGCGACCGGTGGTGCCGGCTGCTGCGGGCTTACGGCATCGACGCCGACCCCGCCGACCTGCGGCTGCCGCGTCCGGACGGACCGTCCCCCGCCCCCGGCGCGGTCGTCCTGCACCCCGGCGCAGGCGCCCCCTCCCGCTGCTGGCCCGTGGAACGGTACGCGGCCGTGGCGCGAGCGCTGCGCGCGCGAGGACGCCGGGTCGTCGTCACCGGGGGAGCGGACGAGGCGGACCTGGTGGCGCGGCTGGCGAAACGCGCCGGCCTGCCCGACACGGACGTGTTCGGCGGCGGCCTGCCCTACCACCGGCTCTCCGCCCTGGTGGCCGGCGCCCGCGCCGTCGTCAGCGGCGACACCGGCATCGCCCACCTCGCCGTCGCCCACGCCACGCCCTCCGTCACCCTCTTCGGCCCGGTCCCGCCCAGCCGCTGGGGTCCGCCGGACCACCCCCGGCACCGCGCCCTGTGGCTCCCGAGTCCCCACGGCGACCACGGTGACCCGCACGGCCACGAGACCGATCCCGCGCTGCTGCGGATCACCACCGACGACGTCCTGGACGCACTCGCCGCCCTGGACGCCCTGGAAGAGGCACCATGAACCACGCCACCGACCGCGGCCCCTCCAGCACCCGAGAGCGGTCCCACGCCGACCCCGCGGAAACCGCGCCCGTCGGCGTCGTCATCGCCACCCGCAACCGTTCCGCGAGCCTCGCCGTGACCGTGCGGAACCTGCTCGCCCTGCCCGAACGGCCCAAGGTCCTCGTCGTCGACAACGCCTCCACCGACGACACCCGCGCCATGCTGGCCCGCGACTTCCCGAGGGTGCGGGTGCTCGCCCTGCCGTTCAACCGCGGCGCCCTCGCCCGCACCCACGGCGTCCGCGCCCTCGACACCCCGTACGTGGCGTTCAGCGACGACGACTCCTGGTGGGCCCCCGGCGCCCTGCGCGCAGCCGCCCGGTACTTCGACGAGCACCCCCGGCTCGGCCTGCTCTCCGCCCGCACCCTCGTCGGCCCCGCCGACGCCGCGGACCCCCTCAACGACCTGCTCGCCGGCTCCCCCCTCGGCGCGGCCACCGACCTGCCCGGCACCCAGGTGCTCGGCTTCCTCGGCTGCGCCGCCGTCGCCCGCCGCACGGCCTACCTCGACGCGGGCGGCTACCACCCCCTGCTCTTCTTCGGCGCCGAGGAGACCCTCCTCGCCTACGACCTGGCCGCCCGCGGCTGGGGCGTCACGCACTGCCCCGACGTGGTCGCCCACCACCACCCGGACCCCGGCCCCCGCACCGACCGCCCGGCGTTGGTACGCCGCAACGAACTGCTCACCGCCTGGCTGCGCCGCCCCCTCCCGCACGCGCTCGCCCGCACCCGCGCCCTCGCCGCCGACGCCCGCCGCGACCCGCGGGCCCGGCGCGCCCTGCGCGAGACGCTCACCCGCCTGCCCGCCGCCCTGCGCGCCCGCAGGCCCCTGCCCCCGCACGTCGAACGCGCCGCGCGCCTCCTCGACGGCGCCCACGGAACGGACGCAGCCGGCGGAGCGACCTCGTGAGCGACACCCGGACCACCGTCGTCGTCATCACCCACAACCGGTGCCCCGAACTCCTGCGCACCCTGGACCGCCTCGCCGAACTCCCCGAGAAGCCCCCGGTGATCGTCACCGACAACGCCTCCACCGACGGCACCGCGTCCGCCGTCGCCCGCCACCACCCGGACGTACGGCTCCTGCGCCCCGGCCGCAACCTCGGCGCCGTCGGCCGCAACCTGGCGGTCCGCCAGGTCCGCACGCCCTACGTCGCCTTCTGCGACGACGACTCCTGGTGGGCCCCGGGCTCCCTGTCCGGGGCCGCCGACCTGCTCGACCGGTACCCGGCGGTCGGCTCGGTCACCGCTCGCATCCTCGTCGAACCCGACGGCACCGAGGACCCGATCGTCGGGGAACTGCGCGAGTCGCCCGTGCCCCGCCCGAACTGGCTCCCGGGACCGGCCCTCGGGTCCTTCCTGGCCGCCGCGACCGTGCTGCGCGCCGACGCCTTCCGGGCCGCGGGCGGCTTCCACCCCCGGCTGTGGCTGGGCGGCGAGGAGGAGCTGCTCGCCGCCGACCTGGCGGCGGACGGCTGGTGGCTGACGTACGCGGACGACCTGACGATCCACCACCACCCCTCGCGGGTGCGGGACTCGACGTTGCGGCGGGCGCACGGCATCCGCAACACCCTGTGGTTCACGTGGCTGCGCCGCCCGGCCGGCCCGGCCCTGCGCCGCACCCTCCACCTCGCCCGCACGGTCCCGCGCGACACCGCGTCCCTGCGCGCCTTCGCCGAGGCGACGGCCGCCCTGCCGTGGGTGCTGCGCGAGCGCCGGGTGCTGCCACCGGAGGTAGAGGCCCGGCTGCGCTCACTGGAACCCGCCCAGCGCGCCTCGACCGCCCGCAGCTACACGGGCTGACGCCCGCCGCCCACCACCACGGCGGCCACACACGGGCCGGCCCCGCGCCGAGGGGACGCGGGGCCGGCCAGGGGAGTGGACGGGCGGGCGAACCGCCGCCTAACCCTCCGTCCACCGGCACAGCAACCGGAACACCGCGAACAGCGTCACCGGCCACACCGCGGCGAAGGACCAGATCACGGCGGGCTCGGACGTGACGATGCCGGTGACCAGCAGGGTGACCGACACGGTGAGCAGCAGCAGGACGGTCGGGGTGCGCGGGCGGTACGCCGCCGGACGGCCGAGGCCGGGGCACCGGCCGAGCCGCAGCGTGCGCAGGCGCCGGTCCAGCCCGCGGTCGCGGCACAGTGCCCGTTCGACCTCGTCGAGTACGCGCTGCTCGTGATCGGAGAGCCGGCCGGCGCTCACGATGTCTCCTCCCGGGACGGACCGACGGTCCACCGGGTGCCCGCGCGGCCGGGCCGCTGACCGGCCGGCCGCGCCCCCGGCGCCTCCCGGGTCTCCAGTGCCGCCAGGAGCCCGTCCGCGGCGTCCGCGGCCGCGTCCGCCGTACGGAACCCGGCGGCGATCCGCCGCGCCTCGTCCCGCCCGCCGGTCAGGCACCAGTCCCACCAGCGGTCCAGTACGCCTTCCGCTCCCTTCACCGTCCGCTCGGCGGGCACCAGCGCCGGCCAGCCGCAGGCACGGGCCTGCGCCGTCACCTTGGCGCCGCCCGCGACCGGGTCCACCGCCAGCGCCGGCGTCCCGGCCCGCAACGCCAGGACCAGCCCGTGCAGCCGGTCGGTGACGACCAGGTCCAGCCGGGACAGCACCGCCTCCAGTTGGGCCGGCGTGCCGCACAGCCGCCAGTCGTGCGCGTCGAGCCGCGTGTCCAGTTCCAGCCGGGCACAGTCCTTGCCGGCCAGCCAGCGCGTCAGCCCCGCGGCGACCTCCTCGTGCCGCCGCTGGTCCCCGTACTCGTGCTGCCCGTGGGTGAGGACCACCCCCACGACCGGCCGGGCGGGCAACGCGGGCGCGCGGGCGGCGAGGTCCGGGGTCGGCACCGCGCCGGCGGCGTCCCGGGCCAGCACCTCGTGGAAGCCGGTGGCGGCCGGGGAGGCGGGGTCGACGACGGAGACGCCGACGGCGATCCGCACGCAGTGCGCGAACCGCCGGTGCAACTCCTCGACCTGCGGCCCGTGCACCGGACCGCACACGAAGACCAGCCGGGAGTACGCCGCCGGGTCCAGGTCGGCGAAGTGCGGCGCGTCCGCCCGGAACCCGGGACTCCACACGACGTCGTACGCGAGCCCCGCGCCCCGCAGCACCTCCTCCACCCGTCGCAGCGCCAGCACGTCCCCGGCGGTCGCCTCCCCGTGCAGGAAGCTGAACCAGCCGGTCACCAGGGTCTTGCCTCGTTCGCGCACAGTGCCCATGGGTGCCCCGACGGCGGCCCGGCAATCACCGGCCGGCGCGGTCAGCGCTTGACCACCGGCTCGAAGGCGTCGCGCACGTCCGCGTCCGAGGGCGTGACGGACCGCTGCGCGGGCGGACTGCCGTAGTACGAGATGAAGTACGGGCAGCTTGAGCCGCTGATCTGCAGCTTGCGGTCGGACACGAGCTTCCCGGTCCGCAGTGCGTAGGCCTTCACCCGGACCTCGACCTTGCGGAACGTGACGCTGCGGACGCGTTGGTCGTCGTCCCGGTACCGGCAGGTCTCGACGGTGTCGCCCATGCCCGCCGAGTCCACGCACACCACCAGCGCCGCCTTGGCCGCGTCGGAGGCCTGCCACCCGTCCGGCAGCTTGTCCGTGTACTCGCCGTCGCCCACGAACAGGGCGCGGTTGGTGCCCTTGCGGTAGGCGGGGGCCTGCGAGTACTTCGCCGGCTCGCGGCAGTAGCCGGTGCTCATGCCGTCCGTCGCCGACACCAGCTCCCTGACGTGGTCCAGTTCGATGGCCAGCCCGGCCTTCCTCATCCCCTCGCGGGCCGTCCTGGCGCGCTTGTCCCCGGGGTGCTCGTCGAGCAGCCGCTGGTAGCGGTCGCGCGCGTTCGCCCACTCGCGGTCCGTCATGAGGGCGTCCGCGCACTTCATCAGCGCCTCGGGCGCTATCCGGGCCGCGGTGGCGGAGGAGGGGGTGGTCAGGCCCTCGGGCCCGGCCTCGCGGTCCCGCAGCCAGTCCGCGATCCGTACGGTCTGGCAGCCGTCGCCGGTGGGCAACTGACCGAGGAAGCGTTTCAGGGCCGTGGCGACCGTCTGCTCGTTGCCGGGTTCCTCGAGGACCGTGCCGAGCCGCCCGAAGCCGGTCTCCAGCATGTCCAGGTCGCCGGTCAGCCCGCCGCTCAGATAGCCCGACGCCGTGTCCAGGCGCTCGCACGCCTCGACCACCCTGTCGCCCCGCGCGGCCACCGGGGCGGCGGCCAGCCGGTGCCCGAACCCCACCCCGTCCTGGGCGTCCACCGCGGCCACGCAGTCCCCGTCCGCACGGGCCTCGTCGACCGAGTCCTCGATGCCGTGGGCGTCGAAGCGCAGCCACCCGGCGCTCACCAGCACCGGGAGGGTGAGGGCGAGGGCGAGCACCCGCTGTCCGCGCCGGGGACCCGCCGCCGGGTGCCGCCGCGCCAGCCGCCACCCGTGCGCGACGACCGCCGCCCACCACAGCAGCAGGAGCAGCTCGCACCAGGTCTCCGCCTTCGCGGCCGTGAGCCACACCAGCGACACGGTGACCACCGCGGCAGCCCAGAACAGCCCCCGCCGGCCCAGGATCAGGTATCCCGCTCCCAGCAGCGAGGCGTTGCCGACGGCGACGGCGAGCGGATCGGGCTCGCGGGGCCCGCGGGGCTCCCGGGACGGCGCCGGCGGCCAGGGTCCCGGCTCGGGGGACCCGTTCTCGGGGTACTCCGGCTCGTCGTACGGCGGTCGGGTCATGTTCCGGCCTCCTCGGTGCGGGCACGGACGTACCTTTCGGCGGCCGGCAGGTACAGCAGGGCCAGGCCGGGAACCGCGAGGGCCGCGCCGAGCAGCAGGGTGGCGCCGCCGTACAGCGGATCGTCGAACGCGTACGGTGCCGACAGCACGAGGACCACCACGGTCAGACAGGTGACCGTGATGCGGGCGATCCGCCGCCCGCGGCCGGCGCGCACCGCGAACCAGAAGCAGAGCGCGACGGGCAGCACCGTCGTCGGATGCCCCTGGGGGCCGGTCGCCGCCATACCCGCGATGAACGTCCCGAGGATCAGCAGCACCACCGCCGTCGTCACGCTTCGCGGCCGGCGGGTCGCGTCGGTGGTCATCGGATCACTTCCTTCATGGGCCTTTCCCTGGTGCGGGGTGAACCGGGTGCGGGGTGGCGCGACCGTGCCGGACACGGCGTCCGCGCCGCCCCGCGCTCCCCCGGCCACCGATTCCACCGCGGCACACCGTTGTTCAGCAGCCCGGGCGGGACACTGAACAATGCGGAACGGCGCGGAACGGGCGCGGAACGGCGCGGAACCATGCGGAACCGGGGTGAAGGCACGGTGAACTCCCCGTGTGCCACCCGCCGACGAACACCTGTGCGCTTGCCGCTTCGTCCGGCGGCTCCCTACCGTGGGCGCCCGGACGGAGACCGAGAGCGACGAGCGGCGACGGGGCGGGCGGGGATACGTGAGCGGACACGGAGTGGGACGCCGGGAGCGACGGCTCGACCCGGGGGCCGGACCGGTGCAGCGGTTCGCCGCGGAACTCCGCGCCCTGCGGGAGTCGGCGGGGCGGCCTACGTACCGGACGATGGCGCAGAAGGTCCCGTTCTCGGTGACCGCCCTGTCGCAGGCGGCGGCCGGCCGGCAGCTCCCCACGCTCGCGGTGACCCTCGCCTACGTCGGTGTCTGCGGCGGCGACGAGGAGGAGTGGGAGCACCGCTGGCGGGAGACGAGCGCGGAGGCCGCCGCCCTCGCCGCCGCCGACGAGGACACGCTGCCGCCGTACCGGGGGCTGACGCGGTACGAACCGGACGACGCCGCCCTGTTCTTCGGGCGCGACCAGTTGGTCGACCGCCTCACCGAACTGACCCGCCGGCACCGCTTCACCGCCGTCTTCGGCCCCTCCGGCAGCGGCAAGTCCTCCCTGCTGCGGGCCGGTCTGATCCCGCGCCTGCGCGAGAGGGGAACCGGCGCGGACGCCGCCCGGCCCCCCGCGGCCGTACGCATCCTCACGCCCGGCGCACACCCCCTGCGCACCCACGCGGACCGGCTGGCCCCCGTGCCGGACACGGACGCGGACACCTGGCTGATCGTCGACCAGTTCGAGGAGCTGTACACCCTCGGCGCCGACCCGGCCGAGCGCGACGCCTTCGTCGGCCGGCTGCTCGCCGCCACCGCCCCCGGCAGCACACTGCGGGTGGTGATCGCCGTACGCGCCGACTTCCTGGGGCGGTGCGCCGAACACCCCGGGCTCACCGCGGCCTTGCAGGACGCGACCCTGCTCGTCGGCCCGATGTGCCGAGAGGAGCTGAGGGAGGCCGTCGTACGGCCCGCCGCCGCGGCCGGACTGGTCGTCGAACGCGCCCTGACGGCACGGCTGCTCGACGAGGTCGAGGACGCTCCGGGCGGACTGCCCCTGATGTCGCACGCGCTGCTGGAGACCTGGCGGCACCGCACCGGCCGGTCCCTGACCGAGACCGCCTACGAGGCGGCGGGCGGACTGCGCGGCGCCGTCGTCCGCACCGCCGAGGAGGTGTACGGCGAACTCACCGCGCCCCAGGCCGACCTGGCCCGCCGCGTCCTGCTGCGGCTCGTCGCCCCGGGCGACGGCACCCCCGACACCCGGCGGCCGGCCGAGCACGCGGAACTCGACCTCGGCGACCCCGACGGCACCCGTGCCGTGCTGGACCGGCTGGTCCGGGCCCGGCTGCTCACCTTCGACGACGGCACCGTCGAACTGGCCCACGAGGCCCTCATCACGGCCTGGCCGAGGCTGCGCGGCTGGATCGACGCCGAACGCGACCGGCTGCGCGTCCACCGGGCGCTGTCCGAAGCGGCCCGCACCTGGCTGAACCTGGGCCGGGAGAACGCCGCGCTCTACGCCGGATCACGCCTGGCCGCCGCCCACGACGCCTTCCCGCAGGACCACCGGAGCGCGGAACTCACCTCGGCGGAGCGCGAGTTCCTGGCCGCCTCGATCCACCGGAGGCGTCGCGCGGTATGGCTGCGGCGGGGCCTGTCGGCCGCGCTCGTCATGCTGGTGCTGATCGCCTCGGGCACCGCCGTCGTCGCCCTCAGGGCGCGGGCCACCGCCCAGGCCGAGCGGGACGACGCCGTCTTCGGCCGGATCACCGCGGAGGCCGACCGGCTGCGCGGCAGCAACACCGCGCTGACCGCCCGGCTCGACGTCGCCGCGCTCGGCATGCGCGCCACCGCGGAACTGCGGACCCGGCTCACCACGGACGCGGGCCGGGTGCTGTCCACCCGGCTGGGCGGGCACGAGGGCATCGGCAGCGCCGTGGCGTTCGCCCCCGACGGCCGGACCCTCGCCAGCGGCGGCCACGACGGCACCGTACGGCTGTGGGACACGGCGGGAGCGGGCGAGGGCGCGCAGATCGGCGAGCCGCTGCGCCTGACCGGCGGACCGGTGGGCGCCGTGGCCTACTCACCCGACGGCGCCCTGCTGGCGGCGGCCGGGCACGACGGCGGCATCCGGCTGTGGGACGTACGCGACCGCGAGCGGCCGCGGCCCGAGGGCCGGCCCCTGGTGAGCCACGCGGGGGAATCCGTCGTCGCGGTCGCCTTCGCCCCGGACGGCGGCACCCTCGCCACCGCGGGCGACGACGGCACCGTCCGCCTGTGGGACGTGAGCGGCCCGGCCGGGCCCCAACCACTGGGCGAACCGGCCCGCGCCGACGCCCGCAGCGTCCGCGACGTCGCCTTCGCCCCGGACGGCCGCACCCTCGCCACGGCCGGCCACACCGGAACCGTGCGTCTGTGGAGGCTGGACGGCACCGACGGACCGGCCCCGCTCGGCGAGCCCCGGCACGCACACGAGGAGGCCGTCTGGTCGGTGGCGTTCTCCCCGGACGGCGACACCCTGGCCACCGCCGGCTACGACGAGACGGTGCGCCTGTGGGAGGCTTCCGGCCCGGGCGCCCCGCGCCCGCTGGGCGATCCGCTCACCGCGCACTCCGCCGCGGTGTGGGGCGTGGAGTTCGGCCCGGACGGGCACACGCTGGCCACGGCCGGGCAGGACGACGTCGTGATCCTGTGGAACGTGGCCAACCCCGAGTACCCGCAGCAGATCGGCGAGCCGCTGACCGGCCACACGGAGGGACTGTGGGACGTGGCGTTCGCCCCCGACGGCCGTACCCTCGCCACCACCGGCGCCGACCGCGGCGTCCGCGTCTGGCACCTGCCGGAGAACGTCCTCACCGACTTCACCAACCCGCTCACCTCCGTGGCCTACGGCCCGAACGGCCGCCTGCTCGCCGCCGCCAGCACCGACGACGCCCTGGTCCGCCTCTGGGACGTCCGCCGTCCGGGACACCCCCGCCGGCTGCCGCGTGACCTCACCGGCCACGAGGCCCCCGTACTCGCCGTGGCCTTCGCCCCGGACGGCCGCACCGTCGCGGCCGGCGCGGAGGACGGCACCGTACGGCTGTGGGACGTCAGCGAGCCCAGCCGCCCCGCCCCCGCCGGCACCCTCCGGGACGCCCACCCGGGCGGTGTCCTCACCGTCGCCTTCGCCCCGGACGGCCACACCCTCGCCACCGGCGGCGCGGACGGCAGGGTCCGGCTCTGGGACGCGCGCGACCCGGACGGCGTGCGCCCCGTCGGCGAGCCCCTGGTCGGCCACACGGACTGGATCACCTCCGTGGCCTTCGCGCCGGACGGCCGTACCCTCGCCACCGGCAGCCAGGACAAGACGGCCCGCCTGTGGGACGTGAGCGACCGCGACCGGGCCCGACCCGTGGGCGAACCGCTCACCGCCCACGGGGACTGGGTCAACTCGGTCGCCTTCGCCCCGGCAGGCGACACCCTGGCCACCGGCGGCCGGGACCGCACCGTCCGGCTGTGGGACGTCACGGACCCCGGCCGGGCCCGCCCGCTGGGCGAGGAACTGAGCGGGCACCGCGGCGGTGTCACCTCCGTGGCCTTCGCCCCGGACGGCCGCACCCTCGCGAGCGGCGGCGAGGACCACGAGGTACGCCTGTGGAACGTCGCGGACCCCGCCCGCGCCGAGCCGTTCGGCGACGCGCTCACCGGCCACCTGGAGACGGTCACCTCGGTCGCGTTCAGCTCCGACGGCGACACCCTCGCCTCCGCGGGCATCGACCTGACCGCCCGGCTGTGGACGCTCGACACGGAACGGACGGTCCGACACATCTGCGCCCGCACCGGCGGCGACCTCACCCCCGGCACCTGGCACGAACTCCTGCCGCAGCTCGCCTTCCGGCCCACCTGCGGACAGCGCGGCCACCGGCCCACACCGCTTCGGTGACGGTCACCGTCACCTGCGCGCCGGGCGCCGTCTCCGCGAGGGCGGCGGTCACCGCGCCGGGTACGGCGCGGGCGACGGCCGGGGCGCGGTGGTCGCGGGGACGACGCTCTGTACGCCCGCCTCCCCCCGCCCGGCCCCGGGGGCCCGGACGCCCGCATCCGGGCCGGACCGCGGACGGAACCTGTCCGCAAGCCCCGCTACCGTGCACACCATGACGACCAAGGCACGAACGTCGACGGCCCCCGTCCTCGGGACCCGGGCCCTGGGCCGCGCCACCCTGGCCCGGCAGTTGCTGCTGCGCCGCGCGTCGATGTCCGCCGAGGCCGCCGTCGCCCATCTCGTCGGACTCCAGGCGCAGAACGTGAAGCCTCCGTACTACGCGCTCGCCGCCCGCATCGAAGGCTTCACGCCCGACGACCTGTCCGGGCCGATGGCCGAGCGCCGGACCGCCCGCCTCGTCACCCTGCGCTCGACCATCCACACCCACACCGCCGACGACTGCCTGACCCTGCGTCCGCTGGTGCAGGCCGCACGGGACAGGGAGCTGGGCAACTTCCGCAAGGGCCTGGTGGGAGTGGACCTGGACCGCCTCGCCGTCCTGGCCCGCGAACTGGTCGAGGCCGAACCGCGCACCATGGGGGAGCTGCGCGAGGCCCTCCTCGCCGAGTGGCCCGGCGCCGACCCGCAGGCCCTGTCCGTCGCCGCCCGCTGCCGGCTCCCGCTCGTGCAGGTCACGCCGCGCGGACTGTGGGGCAGGAGCGGCCAGGTCAGGCTCACCACCGCCGAGCACTGGCTCGGACGTCCCGCGCGGCCCGCGCCGGCACCGGACGACACCGTGCTGCGCTACCTCGCCGCCTTCGGTCCCGCCTCCGTGAAGGACATGCAGACCTGGGCGGGTCTGACCCGCCTGCGGGACGCCTTCGAACGGCTCCGCCCCCGGCTCGTCACCTTCCGGAGCGTGGACGGTACCGAGCTGTTCGACCTCCCGGACGCGCCCCGCCCCGACCCGGACACGCCGGCCCCGCCGCGCTTCCTGCCCGAGTTCGACAACCTGCTCCTCTCCCACGCCGACCGCGCTCGCGTCGTCCCGCCCGCGTACAAGGGCCGCACCTGGAAGAAGAACCAGGCCTACCGCGTCCTGCTCGTCGACGGCTTCGTGGCCGGGCTGTGGAAGCCGGCCGACGACGCGCTCGTCGTCGAGCCCTTCGACCGCCTCACGGGAACGAGCCGCGACGAGGTGGTGGCCGAGGGGGAGCGGATGCTGGCGACGATGCACCCGGACGCCGCGTACGGCGTCCGCTTCGGGACGGTACGCGGCTGACGTGGAAAGGGGGCGTTGCGGGCCGCTCGTGGAGGCTCGCAACGCCCCCCGGTCTCTCACCTGAGGGGTACTCAGGAGATCAGGAGGGCCCCCGGCACGGGGCTACGATGGGCTGCGGCGCGGCGACGGCGGAGGGGGCGGCGAGCCGCGCGGTGACGGCGGCGCCGGCGGTGGCCAGGGCGGCGGCGGCCGATCTGGCACGGGTGAGCCCGAACATGAGTCTCCTCAAGGGGTTGCCGGTGGGGGGTCGCACGGGCGTGGGGGGTTGCACGGGGGTCTCGGGACAGACCCCCGTATGCCCGGGCGAGCGGCACGTGCTCACGCTAGAACCGGCGGTGCGGACCGCCCAATGAGGGAAGCCCCTAGGGGAGTCGGGCAGGGAAAACCCTCGGTTTACCGCCGGTAAACCCTGCCGTTTCCCGTGCCGTTCCCCGTGCTGTTTCCCGTGCCGTTCCCCGTGCTGTTTCCCGTGCCGGTCTCCCTGCCGTCTCAGTCGGTCCGCCGGCCCGCCGCCAGTCGGACGATGTCGACCCGGGAACGGATCCCGAGTTTGCGGTAGACCCGGGTCAGGGTCGCCTCGACGGTCTTGACGCTGACGAACAGGCGGGCGGCGATCTCCCGGTTGGTCGCGCCCTCCATGACGAGTGCGGCGACCTGACGCTCCATCGAGGCGAGCCCCGCCAGACCGTCCGGCACGACGGGTGGCGCCGGGGGCGGTCCGGCCGCCTGCGCCGCGACCGCCGCCTCCACCTGCCGCAGCCAGGGCAGCGCCCGGCAGCGCCGGAACAACCGAGCCGCCTCGTCGTACGACGCGGGACCCGGCGCCCGCCCCGGCCGGCCGGCGTGCAGTGCCGCCAGCGCGAACGCCGCCCGCGCCTCCTCCAGGCCGTAGCCCAGCCCGGCGAGCCGCTCCCGCGCCGACGTCAGCCGGGTGACCGCGGCCCGGTGCTCACCCCGCGCCGCCCGCACCTGCGCCTCGGCCCGGTCCAGCACGGCGAGCACGCTCTCCCGCCCGAGCCGCAGGGCGTGCGCGCGCGTGACCTCGATGACGTCCTGGGCCTCGGCCGGCTCCCCGGTACGCACCAGCGCCTCGGCGAGGTCGCCCTGCCACCGGCCGCGCGCCGGGTCGGTGATGCCGGCGCCGGCCTCCAGCTCCCGCACCCGGCGCAGCGCCCGCACGGCCGCGCCGGCGTCGCCCGCCACCAGGCTCGCGTGGCCGAGCGCGGCCAGCGCCCGCGACAGGTACACGGCGTCGCCGTCCTCCTCGGCCCGCCGCACCGCCTCCCGGGCCAGCGCCAGCGCCCGTTCGACGTCACCGCCGGCGGCCTCGGCGAGCGCGGCCTGCATCGCGCCGGCGCCCTCGCCGATGCCCGCGTCCCGGGCCAGTGTCAGGCTCTCCCGGGACAGTTCCAGGGCCCGGCCGCAGTGCCCGGAGTGCAGTTCGGTCTCGGCGAGGAAACGCAGGTAGTGGACCTCGCTCTCGGCCATGCCGCGCCGGCGCACCTCGCGCAGCAGCGCCGTGACGGTGGTCCGCGCCTCCACCAGCCGGTCGCTCATCACCAGCCACCGGAACCGAGAGGAGCCGGCCCCGTTGTGATGGCAGGCCACCCGCGGGTCCTGCGGCTCCTCCAGTGCCCGCCGGATGGTCGCCGGGGCGGCCGGATGCCCCATCAGCGTCTCCGCCTGCGCCTGGAAGGCGAGCGCGAGCAGCTCGGTGCGCCGGTCCCCGGCCCGCGCCGCCAGCCGGGCCGCGTGCGCGGCGTCCTCCCTGCCCTGCGCGAAGTCGCCCTGCACCACCAGGGAGCGCCAGGCCAACTGGTAGTGGACCAGGGCGAGCAGCCGCGGGTCGTCGCCCGCGTCGGCCAGCGCCTGCGGGAAGACGGCGTCGACCTCGCCGATGGCCTGCCCGGCGGCCTCGATCACCACCATCCAGGCGCGTACCCGCTCACCGGGCGCGCCGGCGCGGGTCAGCACCTCGCGGGCGATGTCCCGGGCCAGGTCCGGCTCGCCGGCGGTGATCGCGTCGTCCGCGGCCGTCAGCCGGCGCTCGTCCGGCCCCGGTGCGCCGTCCGCCGGGGTGTGCCGGGCCGCGAGCAGCCCCAGCGACGCGGCCACCGAGGGCGCTCCCCGGTCCCGGGACAGCGCGGCGGCCTCGGCCAGCCGGGCCGCCACCTCCGGGTCGGTGCCGGTGGTGGCCAGGGCAAGGTGCCGGGCGCGCTCGATCGGGTCCGAGGCCGCCGTGGACAGCGCGGCGTGCGCCGCCCGCCGCTCCGGCGCCGGTGCCTCGGCGTACAGCGCGGCCGAGATCAGCGGATGCGCGAACCGTACGGTCGGACCCTCCTGGGCGGTCGCCAGCAGCCCGAGCGTCGCCGCCTGGGCGGTCTCGGCCTCGGCGTTGTCCCGGCCGGCCGCGTGCAGCAGGGCCGGGGTCGGGCGGGCGCCGGCGCTCGCGACCAGGAGGGTGCGGCGTGCCTCGTCCGACAGCATCTCCAGCCGGGACAGGACCAGGGCGCGCAGCGAGGTCGGCACCGGCAGCGGCTCGCCCGGCCGCGGCGGGGTGGGGCTCTCGGCGAGTGCCCGGCCCAGCTCCAGTGCGAAGAGCGGGTTGCCGCCGCTGGTGCGGTGGATGTCGCGGACCGTGGACCGGGGCAGACCCGAGTAGCCGCGTTCGTCGAGCAGCGTCGACACCTGGGCGCGGGTCAGCGGTCCCAGGCGGACCGCGCGGGTGTCCGGCGGGGAGGCGCGCAGGTGGCGGTCGTACTCCGCGCCCTCGGTCTCCGGTCCCTCCGTCCGCACCGCGCACAGCAGCCGTACCGGGGTGTCGCCCAGGCGGCGGGCGGCGAAGCCGAGGAGTTCGGCGCTGGCCGGATCGAGCCACTGCAGATCGTCGGCGACCACGAGGACGGGGCCGTCGGCGGCGAGCGCGCGCAGCGCGGAGAGCACGGCGAGGCGCAGCGCGAGGCCGTCGCGCTGGAGCGTGGACTCCCGGCCGGTGAGCGCCGATTCCAGTGCGGTGCGCTGGGCGGCGGGCAGTGCGTCCGACACGTCGCCCAGGACCAGGCCCAGGAGGTCGGCGAGGGCCAGGAAGGGAAGATGTGATTCGGACTCGGTGGCCGAGCAGCGCAAGACGGTGTGAGCCGTGCCGGCGTATTCCGCGGCCAGGGTCCGCAGGACGGTCGACTTTCCGATTCCGGCGGGCCCGTGCAGCAGCACGCTCCCCCCTCTGGCGAGCTGCTCCCGTGCCGCGCCGAACGCCTCCTCCCGCCCGATGAGCAGGTCGGAACGGCACCCGGCAGACTCCGCGAAGTCCCGTCGCACGGTGACCGCTCCCCTCCGATGTCGTGTCCCGGCCAATATTAGGCATTGGTCCATTGAATTACGGTGGGACGAGAAGGTGAGCCGAACAACAAACACCGGATCCGAATACACAAAAGCCCGCGAAAAGTGGCCCCCGCCGCGCGCACGGGCCTACGGCAGCCACCCCGCCCGGCGTGCCATGACGACCGCCTCTCCGCGGGTGCGCGCGCCGAGCTTGCGCATGGCCGAGCGCAGGTAGCTCTTGACGGTTTCCGGCCGTACGCCGAGCCGTCGCGCGGCCGCCGCGTTGGTCGCCCCCGCGGCGACGCAGGCCAGCACGTCCACCTCGCGCGGAGCCGGGCGGGCCTCCCGCGCGGGTCCGCTTCCCGCGGCGAGCAGGCCGCACGCGCGCAGCAGTTCGTCCCGCAGTGCCGGGTCCGCGATCCTGGGCGCCAGTGCCCGCAGCGCCGTGTGCGCCTCCCGCACCTGTTCCCAGGCCGCCGGGCCCGCCGGGTCGTGCGCCGGCTCCGGCCGGGCCGCCGCCAGCAGTTCGCCCGCCTCGTCCCGCAGCACCAGCGCCTGTTCCACGTCCCGCGCCGCCGCCACCGCCGCCCTCAGCGTGCGGTCGCCCAGCGGCTGGGCCGTGCGCAGCGCGCCGTACAGCACGCCGCGCACCCGGCGCCGTACGACCACCGGCACCGCCAGCACCGAGCGCAGGCCCTCGGCGGCGACGGGGAGGTCGTACTCGTGGCTGATCCGCCGGGACGCGGAGTAGTCCGTCACGGCGCACGGCCGGGTGAGCTCCACCGCCTTGCCGCCCAGGCCGTTGCCCGAGGTCACGGCGAGGGAGCTCAGCGCGGCCGTGGCGGTGCCGCTGAGCGCGCTGATGCGCACCCGCCGCCGGCCGGTCTCCATCAGGCCGCCGAAGGCGACCGGCAGCCCGGTCGTGCGCCGCAGCCGCGTCAGCGCGCTGCGGATCTCCGCCATGTCGGCCGCGTCCACCGCCACTGGTTCCGTCCTCCCTCGCACCCGTCCGGGGCGCACACCCCCGTTCGGGGGTAGTGAGACCCGCATCACGGATTAGACGATGGCACCCAGCCGCCCGGCAAGGTCCGGCACCGAGGAGGACAGATGACGACGGCCACGGAGCTGTTCCGCAGCGCACGGGACTTCCTGCTGGAACACCGCGAGGACTACACCGCCGCCTACGAGGGGTTCCGGTGGCCCCGGCCCGAGTACTTCAACTGGGCGCTGGACTGGTTCGACGCCCTCGCCGACGGCAACGAGCGCACCGCCCTGCACATCGTCGAGGAGGACGGCTCCGAGGTCCGGGTCTCCTTCGCCGAGATGTCCGCCCGCTCGAACCGCGTGGCGAACCGGCTGCGCGAGTGGGGCGTCGGCCCCGGGGACCGCGTCCTCGTCATGCTCGGCAACCAGGCCGAACTGTGGGAGACCGCGCTCGCCGCGATGAAGCTGCGCGCCGTCGTCATTCCGGCCACCCCCCTGCTCGGCCCCGCCGACCTGCGCGACCGCGTCGACCGCGGCCGGGTGAAGCACGTCGTCGTGCGGGCCGAGGACACCGCCAAGTTCTCCGACGTGCCCGGCGACTACACGCGCGTCGCGGTCGGCGGCACGACGGCACCCGGCTGGCAGGCGTACGAGGACGCCCACGCCGCCTCCGGCACCTTCACGCCCGACGGCCCGACCGCCGCCGGCGACCCGCTGATGCTGTACTTCACCTCGGGCACGACCGCCCGGCCCAAGCTGGTCGAGCACACCCACGTGTCGTACCCCGTCGGGCACCTGGCGACCATGTACTGGATCGGGCTGAAGCCCGGCGACATCCACCTGAACATCTCCTCGCCCGGCTGGGCCAAGCACGCCTGGTCGAACCTGTTCGCACCGTGGAACGCCGAGGCGACCGTCTTCCTCTACAACTACACCCGGTTCGACGCGGTCCGGCTGATGGCCGAGATGGACCGGGCCCGGGTGACCACCTTCTGCGCCCCGCCGACCGTGTGGCGCATGCTCATCCAGGCCGACCTGACCCAGCTCGCCACCCCGCCGCGCGAGGTCGTCGCCGCCGGTGAGCCGCTGAACCCCGAGGTGATCGAACAGGTCCGCCGCTCCTGGGGCCGGACCATCCGGGACGGCTTCGGGCAGACGGAGACCGCCGTCCAGGTCGCCAACAGCCCCGGCCAGGTGCTGAAGACCGGCTCCATGGGCCGCCCCAGCCCCGGCTACCGCGTCGCACTCCTCGACCCGGTCACCGGCGCGCCCGGCGCCGACGAGGGCGAGATCGCCCTGGACCTGTCCGACCGTCCCGTCGGCCTGATGACCGGCTACCACGGCGACCCCGACCGCACCGCCGAGGCGATGGCCGGCGGCTACTACCGCACCGGCGACATCGGCGCCCGCGACGCCGACGGCTACCTCACCTACGTCGGCCGCGCCGACGACGTCTTCAAGGCGTCCGACTACAAGATCTCCCCGTTCGAGCTGGAGAGCGCGCTGCTGGAGCACGAGGCGGTCGCCGAGGCCGCGGTCGTGCCCGCACCGGACGCACTGCGCCTCGCGGTGCCGAAGGCCTACGTCGTGCCGGCGGCGGGCTGGGAGCCGGGCCCGGACACCGCGAAGGTGCTGTTCGAGCACTCCCGGGAGACCCTCGCCCCCTACAAGCGCATCCGCCGCCTGGAGTTCGGCGAGCTCCCCAAGACCGTCTCCGGCAAGATCCGCCGCGTCGAGCTGCGCGAGGCCACGGCGGCCGGTTCCGCGAACGAGTACCGCGAGGAGGACTTCCGGTGACTTCGCGACCGCCGCGCTCGCCGCAGGCGTCGTACGCCCACGGCACCGGCACCACCCCGCTCCTCGGCGACACCATCGGCGCCAACCTCGACCGCGCGGTCGCCGCGCATCCGGACCGCGACGCCCTGGTCGACGTACCGTCCGGGCGGCGCTGGACCTACGCCGAGTTCGGCGCCGCGGTCGACGAGGTGGCGCGCGGACTGCTGGCGAAGGGCGTCACCAAGGGCGACCGGGTCGGCATCTGGGCGGTCAACTGCCCCGAGTGGGTCCTCGTCCAGTACGCCACCGCCCGCATCGGCGCCGTCATGGTCAACGTCAACCCGGCCTACCGGGCGCACGAGCTGGAATACGTGCTCGGGCAGTCCGGCATCACCGTGCTGATCGCGTCCCTGTCCCACAAGAGCAGCGACTACCGGGCGATCGTGGAGCAGGTCCGCGTCAGGTGCCCCGCGCTGCGGGAGACCGTCTACATCGGCGACCCGTCCTGGGACGCGCTGACGGCGGGCGCGGCCTCGGTGCCGCGGGAGCGGCTGGCGGCGGCCGCCGCCGAGCTGAGCTGCGACGACCCGGTCAACATCCAGTACACCTCGGGCACGACCGGCTTCCCGAAGGGCGCCACCCTCTCCCACCACAACATCCTCAACAACGGCTACTGGGTGGGCCGTACGGTCGGCTACACGGAGCAGGACCGGGTCTGTCTGCCCGTCCCCTTCTACCACTGCTTCGGCATGGTCATGGGCAACCTGGGCGCCACCTCGCACGCCGCCTGCATCGTCATCCCCGGCCCGTCCTTCGAACCGGCGGCCACGCTGGAGGCGGTACAGCGGGAGCGGTGCACGTCCCTGTACGGCGTCCCGACCATGTTCATCGCGGAGCTGAACCTCCCCGGCTTCGCCTCCTACGACCTCACCTCCCTGCGCACCGGCATCATGGCGGGCTCGCCCTGTCCGGTGGAGGTCATGAAGCGGGTGGTCGCCGAGATGCACATGGAGGAGGTCTCCATCTGCTACGGCATGACCGAGACCTCCCCGGTCTCCCTGCAGACCCGGATGGACGACGACCTCGAACACCGCACCGGCACCGTCGGCCGGGTCCTGCCCCACATCGAGGTCAAGGTCGTCGACCCGGTGACCGGCGTGACCCTGCCGCGCGGCGACGCGGGCGAGCTGTGCACCCGCGGCTACAGCGTGATGCTCGGCTACTGGGAGGAGCCCGAGAAGACCGCCGAGGCGATCGACGCGGGCCGCTGGATGCACACCGGGGACCTCGCGGTGATGCGCGAGGACGGGTACGTCGAGATCGTCGGCCGCATCAAGGACATGATCATCCGGGGCGGCGAGAACATCTACCCGCGCGAGGTCGAGGAGTTCCTCTACGCCCACCCGAAGATCGCGGACGTCCAGGTCGTCGGCGTGCCGCACGAGCGCTACGGCGAGGAGGTCCTGGCCTGCGTCGTCCCGCGCGACGCGGCCGACCCGCTCACCCTGGAGGAGCTGCGCGCCTACTGCGACGGGCAGTTGGCCCACTACAAGGTGCCCAGCCGCCTCCAGCTCCTCGGCTCCTTCCCGATGACCGTCTCCGGGAAGGTGCGCAAGATCGAGCTGCGGGAGCGGTACGGCGCGTAGGCCGCGCCTGGTGAGAGGTCAGCCGGCCGTGGCGTCCAGCGCCACGGCCGGCGCGTTGACCGGGCGCGGCACACCCCCGGGGTCGAGGACGAAGAGCGGGACGCCCAGCGCACCGGCCCGGGCCCGCGCCTCCTCGGCGTACCCGGCGAGGGAGAAGTAGACGCAGTCCGCGGACTCCGCCATGGCGGTCAGCCACAGGCACTCCACGTCCCGCACCGAGGCCGGGCCCACCGTCGGGTCCACCTGGACGACGATGCCGGGCGCGGCCAGCCCGATGCCGGACATGGGCCGCTGCTCGGCGCGCCGGACGTCCCGGTGGCCCAGCCCGCGCAGATACAGGACGGCGGCGGTGACCGCGTCGCGGGCGGTCCTGACCGGGACGGCCCGATGGGCGGGGACCCGTGACCCGGGGGCGCGCCCGGACCGGCCGGTGGCCGCGCCGTCCACCGGCACGCACAGCACGGTCCCGCACGAGCAGCCCAGCTCCGGCCGCGGCCACCGGCTCTCGGTCCCGCAGGCCGCGCAGCGCACGCCGATCCACTCCTCGTCCCAGGTCCGGTGGGTGACCTCGGTCGCGGTCCCGCGCGGATCGAGCTCCGGGGCGACGGGCGCGCCGCACGCGCAGGGGTACGACGGTGCCGTGTAGCGGTGCCGGCGCCCGCAGGCGGCGCAGCACACCGAGATGGTCTCGGACATGACCCCCATCGTCCTCTCTTGACGGCCCTCGGCCGCCCACTTACATTACTTCCAGATCGTAGAAAATAAATTTCGCTATACGGAAGTTGCTACGGAAGAAGCTCACCGCGGGGCGCGACGGTAGTGCGAATCCGACAGCCGGAGCAGGAGTACTCGATGGCTCGTATGACCGCTGCCCGAGCGGCAGTTGAGATCCTCAAGCGCGAGGGCGTCACCGACGCGTTCGGTGTGCCGGGCGCGGCGATCAACCCCTTCTACGCGGCGCTCAAGGCATCCGGCGGCGTGAACCACACCCTCGCCCGGCACGTCGAGGGCGCCTCGCACATGGCCGAGGGCTACACGCGGACCCACGCCGGCAACATCGGCGTCTGCATCGGCACCTCCGGGCCGGCCGGCACCGACATGATCACCGGCCTCTACTCGGCGATCGGCGACTCGATCCCGATCCTCTGCATCACCGGCCAGGCGCCGACCGCGGTGATCCACAAGGAGGACTTCCAGGCCGTCGACATCGCCTCCATCGCGAAGCCGGTCACCAAGATGGCCGTCACCGTCCTGGAGGCGGCGCAGGTCCCCGGCGTGTTCCAGCAGGCGTTCCACCTGATGCGCTCCGCCCGGCCGGGACCGGTCCTGATTGACCTGCCGATCGACGTCCAGATGACGGAGATCGAGTTCGACCCGGACACCTACGAGCCGCTCCCGGTCTACAAGCCGGCCGCGAGCCGCGCCCAGATCGAGAAGGCCATCGGCCTGCTCAACGCCGCCGAGCGCCCGCTGATCGTGGCCGGCGGCGGTGTCATCAACGCCGACGCCGCCGACCTGCTGGTGGAGTTCGCCGAGCTGACCGGCACCCCGGTCGTGCCGACCCTGATGGGCTGGGGCCTGCTGCCCGACGACCACGAGCTGAACGCCGGCATGGTCGGCCTGCAGACCTCGCACCGCTACGGCAACGCGACCTTCCTGGAGTCGGACTTCGTCCTCGGCATCGGCAACCGCTGGGCCAACCGCCACACCGGCAAGCTCGACGTCTACACCGCCGGGCGGAAGTTCGTCCACGTCGACGTCGAGCCGACCCAGATCGGCAAGATCTTCGCCCCGGACTACGGCATCGCCTCCGACGCGAAGGCGGCCCTGGAGCTGTTCGTCGAGGTGGCGAAGGAGCTGAAGGCGGCCGGCAAGCTGCCCGACCGCTCCGCGTGGGCCGCCTCCGCGCAGGAGCGCAAGGCCACCCTGCAGCGCCGTACGCACTTCGACGACATCCCGATCAAGCCGCAGCGCGTCTACGAGGAGATGAACAAGGCCTTCGGCCCGGAGACGCGGTACGTCTCCACCATCGGCCTCTCCCAGATCGCCGGCGCCCAGATGCTGCACGTCTACCGCCCGCGGCACTGGATCAACTGCGGCCAGGCCGGCCCGCTCGGCTGGACCGTCCCGGCCGCCCTCGGTGTCGCCAAGGCCGACCCGGACGCGCAGGTCGTGGCGCTCTCCGGCGACTACGACTTCCAGTTCATGATCGAGGAACTGGCCGTCGGCGCGCAGCACAAGATCCCCTACGTCCACGTCCTGGTCAACAACTCCTACCTGGGCCTGATCCGCCAGGCCCAGCGGGCGTTCGAGATCGACTTCCAGGTCAACCTGGAGTTCGAGAACCTCAACTCGCCCGAGCTGGGCGTCTACGGCGTCGACCACGTCAAGGTCGCCGAGGGCCTCGGCTGCAAGGCGATCCGGGTGACCGACCCGGGCGAGCTGGGCGCGGCCCTGGAGCAGGCCAAGAAGCTCGCCGCCGAGCACCGGGTGCCGGTCGTGGTCGAGGCGATCCTGGAGCGCGTCACCAACATCTCCATGTCGGGCAGCAACGACATCGGCAACGTCGTGGAGTTCGAGGAGCTGGCGACCGAGCCGGGGCACGCCCCGACGGCGATCCGGACGCTGAAGGCCTGACCCGTACGCGGTACGCCGAGAGCGGCCCGTTCCCGACGAACGGGCCGCTCTTTCGCGTGCCCTGCCGCGGGCTCCCGCTCAGTCCCCGCCCCCGCCGCCTCCGCCGCAGTAGTACGCCATGCCGCCTCCCGGGCCGCTTCCGCGTTCCGGCCGGGCGTGCTTGAGCAGGCCCTTGTCCGCCACCTCCACCCGGTCGGTGAGCCCGGCCCGCAGAGCGAAGCGGGGCAGCAGGACGCGCAGGGCGGCCACGTCGTGCAGGGCGACGGCGAGCAGCCTGTCGTCGGCCGTCAGACCGCGCCGGCTCGCGGGCAGCGGGTGCGCCTCCCGGAGGGCTCGCACCCGGCGACGGGCGGCACGGGTCGGACCGAGCAGCGGGTAGCGCAGCAAGCCCGCTTCCGCCAGGGGGATCCGCATCAGCGCCACCGCCAGGCGGACGTCCGGGTGCCGGGTCAGCCGCCGTGGCGCGAGGGGCTCGTGGAGGCACCCGCGCACCGCCTCCGCCAGGGGCGGCAGGGGGACCGCGGCCGCCCCGGGCGCCGACGACAGGGCGCGTACGGTGCCCGGCGGGCCGGCGTCGACGGCGCCCCGCAGGTACAGGTCCACCACGCAGACCGTCACGGCGGCACGGGGGCCGCCGCGCAGCAGTGCCACCTCGTGCGGTGCGAGACGGACCGTCCTGTCGTCGTCCATGAGACCACCCCCGAGAGCACCCCGTGTGCCCCGGGTTGTGCCCGCTGCCGGGGGCGCCTACGCGCGTTCAGCCCCCGTGGTGCTCATGGTGTTCGTGCAGTCCCGGCCAGTCGTCCGGGCCGCCGCCCTGCCACTCGACCAGCTCGCTGTCCTCCACGTCGGTCACGTACAGGTCGGCCAGCCGCAGCAGCTCGGCGACGTCGTCGACGTGCGAGGCGACGCCCAGGGTCTCCTCGCCGGAGGTGACCCGGCGGGATCCGTCGAGGGCGGGGGAGTGGACGACGATGTGCGGGTGCTCGGACGGGTGCGCCATTGCCATGTCTCCAGGCTGCTGCGCGGACGCGCGATCCGCACCCCGGCGCCGGGGCGAACACCGCGGAGCGCCGGATGCGGGACCGTCCGCATCCGGCGCTCCGCGGCCGGTGAGGCTTCTTCACGTGCTGTCAGGTGCTGTCACGTGGTGTCCGTCCGACGGCGCGAGGCTGGGCGCGACAGGTCGTTCGCGCCGCCGGACGGAGTTCTGGGGCCCCTTTCGCGCAAGGGGCGGGTGGTGGCTGGGACCGCGGCGGTGCGACGGGTCCGGAACGCCTCTCCCCTCAGGTCGTAGGAGAAGCCCCCGGGCCCTTCACCACCGCACTGGCTCGCAGGCCGCCGCGGTCCTCGCCCTGCCCGCGCAGTCCCCGGGCGGTCACCCCTCATCCGGGCCGCTCCGGTGCCTGCGCGGGCCGCGCACACGGTCCCGGCCTCCCCGCCGGGTCCCGTGCGCGAGCCTTGCGTCAGTCCTCGCGCAGGGCGCGGACCGCCTCCTCCACGCGCCTGCCGTACTCGGTGTCGGCGGCGTGGAAGTGCGCGAGGTTCTTCTCGACCACGTCGCCCCGGGAGACCTGGGACAGGCCGCCGGCGATGTTCGCGATCAGGCGCTTCCTCTCGTCCTCGGACATCAGGCGGTACAGCTCACCGGCCTGGAGGAAGTCGTCGTCCTTGGTGTGCTGCGGCGCCGCGTGGGTGCCGGTGTGGCCGGACACCGCGAGCGGGGCCGCCAGCGGACGGCCGGTCTCGACCGGGCCGTCGTACGAGTTCGGCTCGTAGTTCTTGGCGTCCCGGCCCCGCGAGTGGGAGGCCATGAGGCCGTCGCGGCCGTAGTTGTCCGCGCCGCCGGGCACCGCCTTCGGGGCGTTCACCGCGAGCTGGGTGTGGTTGACGCCCAGGCGGTAGCGGTGCGCGTCCGCGTAGGCGAACAGCCGGCCCTGGAGCATCTTGTCGGGGGAGGGGCCGATGCCCGGAACGAAGTTGTTCGGGGAGAACGCGGCCTGCTCGACCTCGGCGAAGACGTTGTCCGGGTTGCGGTCCAGCACCAGCCGGCCCACCCGCTTGAGCGGGTAGTCGGCGTGCGGCCACACCTTGGTCACGTCGAAGGGGTTGAAGCGGTAGTTCGCGGCCTCGGCCACCGGCATGAGCTGCACGTGCAGCGTCCAGGACGGGTACACGCCCCGCTCGATCGCCTGCACCAGGTCCGTCTGGTGCGAGGTCGGGTCCTGGCCCGCGAGCTCCGCGGCCTGGTCGGCGGTCAGACAGCGGATGCCCTGGTCCGTCTTGAAGTGGTACTTGACGAAGAAGGACTCGCCCTTGCCGTTCGTCCACTGGTAGGTGTGCGAGCCGAAGCCGTCCATGTGGCGGTACGACGCCGGGATGCCGCGGTCGCCCATCAGCCAGGTCACCTGGTGCGTGGCCTCGGGGGAGTGCGCCCAGAAGTCCCAGACGTTGTCCGGCTCCTGGCGGCCCGAGAACGGGTCGCGCTTCTGCGAGTGGATGAAGTCGGGGAACTTGATCGGGTCCTTGATGAAGAACACCGGGGTGTTGTTGCCGACGAGGTCGTAGTTGCCCTCCTCGGTGTAGAACTTCAGCGCGAAGCCGCGCGGGTCGCGGACCGCGTCCGCGCCGCCCAGCGAGTCGGCCACGGTGGAGAAGCGCAGGAAGACCTCGGTGCGCTTGCCGACGGTGCTCAGGAAGTCGGCGTGCGTGAAGCCGGTGACGTCGTCGGTCACCTCGAAGTGGCCGTAGGCGCCGGAGCCGCGGGCGTGCACCACGCGCTCCGGGATGCGCTCGCGGTTGAAGCGGGCGAGCTTCTCCAGCAGGTGCTGGTCCTGGATGAGGAGGGGACCGCCGATGCCGGCGGAGGCGGAGTTCTGGTTGTCTGCGACCGGGGCGCCGGACTCCGTGGTGAGAGTCCGCGTCGTGAGCACGCGCTGCGACATCGGGGACCTTCCGTGCGAGGGGTCAGCGGAAACTTGTTTCCGCTTCGTGGAGCCTAGATTTGGGGCGATGGAACGTCAACAGTTTGTTGAAGTTCATCGGCGGTTCGTTGAGCCGGGTTCCGGGCGGCGCCGCCGCTCGGGCGCGACGGGACAGGTGTCAGCGACGGCGCCACCCGGAGGTCTCATGGGGTGCCCGCGGTCAGACCTGGGCGCCGGAGAGGCGCTCCACGGCCCGCAGCAGGGCCGAGTGGTCCAGGCCGCCGTCGCCCTGGGCGCGCAGCGACGCGACGAGCTGGGCCACCACGGCGCCCACCGGAAGCGCGGCGCCGACGTTGCGGGCGGCGTCGGTGACGATGCCCATGTCCTTGTGGTGCAGGTCGATGCGGAAGCCCGGTTTGAAGTCGCGGTCGAGGAAGTTGTCCTTCTTCCGCGTCAGCACGGTGGAGCCCGCCAGTCCGCCGTTGAGGACGTCGAGGGCGGCCTTGAGGTCCACGCCCGACTTCTCCAGGAAGACCACGGCCTCGGCGCACGCCTGGATGTTCACGGCGACGATGAGCTGGTTGGCGGCCTTGACGGTCTGGCCCGAGCCGTGCGGGCCGCACAGCACGATGGTCTTGCCGAGCGTCTCCAGCAGCGGCCTGGCCTCGTCGAAGTCGGCCTGCTCGCCGCCGACCATGATGGACAGCACGGCCTCGACGGCGCCGGCCTCGCCGCCGGAGACGGGGGCGTCCAGGACGCGGATGCCCTTGTCCTTCGCGGCCTTCGCCAGGTCGACCGAGGTCTGCGGGGTGATCGAGGACATGTCGACCAGCAGCGCGCCGGACTTCGCGTTCTCCAGGATGCCGTCGGGGCCGTACGCGATGGCCTCGACCTGCGGGGACGCGGGCACCATGGTGACCACGACGTCCGCGTCGCGCACGGCCTCGGCGATCGAGCCGGCCGCGGTGCCGCCGGCGGCGGACAGACGGTCCAGCTTCTCCTGCTCCAGCGTGAAGCCGGTGACCTGGTAACCCGCCTTGATCAGGTTCTCCGACATGGGGGATCCCATGATGCCGAGACCGATCCAGGCGACCTTGGGAAGGGTGCTCATGATGGGTGCCTCTCTGAAATCTCTGAAGAGTTCCTGCGGGACGGCGCTCAGCGGGCCGCGCGGGCCTCGGCCGGCAGCCAGGAGAAGGACGCGGCGCTGGGGTTGTCGCCCGGCTTGTACTCCAGGCCGACCCACCCCTCGTAACCGGCCTTCCCGAGCTGGTCGAGCAGCTCCTCCAGCGGGAGGGAGCCGGTGCCGGGGGCGCCGCGGCCGGGGTTGTCGGCGATCTGCACGTGGCCGGTCTTCGCGGCGTAGGCGTCGATCACCCGCGGCAGGTCCTCGCCGTTCATGGACAGGTGGTACAGGTCCATGAGGAACTTGGCGTTGCCCAGTCCGGTGGCCTCGTTGACCTTGTCGACCACCGCGACGGCGGCGGGCGCCGACACCAGCGGGTACAGCGGCGACTCGGGCTTGTTGAGCGCCTCGACCAGCAGGATCGCGCCGATCCGGTCGGCCGCGCGGGCGGCGAGCACCAGGTTCTCCAGCGCGAGCCCGTCCTGTTCGGCCGGGTCCACGCCCTCGACGCGGTTGCCGTACAGGGCGTTGAGCGCCGTGCAGCCCAGCGACTTCGCGAAGTCGGCGGCCACGTCGATGTTGGCGCGGAACCGGTCCGACTCCTCGCCGGGGACCGACAGGGCGCCGCGGTCGGGGCCCGGCAGCCGGCCGGCGTAGAAGTTCAGCCCGGTGAGCTGGACGCCCGCGTCCTCGACGGCCTTCTTCAGGGCGTCGAGCTCGGCCTGCTCGGGGGTGGGCGAGTCGATCCAGGGCCACCACAGCTCGACCGCGGTGAAGCCGGCCGCGGCGGCGGCCGCGGGGCGCTCCAGGAGCGGGAGTTCCGTGAAGAGGATCGACAGGTTGACGTTGAAGCGCTGGTCTGCGAATCCCATGGGGTGCCGCGCTCCCTTCCGTTCGATCGCGATTCCGTATTACGGAAGTTCGTTTCTGCTTAATGGAAGATTGCCGCCAGGGCTTCACCCTTGTCAAGAGGGGGCGGCGGAAACGGTCACCGCGCGTTAGGTTGACCGGGTGCGATTGAGAGTGGAGTTCACGACCGAACCCTTCGACCTGGACGAGGCGCCCGCGCACGCGGTGGTGGCCCGGGAGGTCGTCGAGGCCGCGGAGCTGGACGAGGTGGACGTCGGCCCGTTCGGCAACACCGCCGAGGGCGGCGCCGACGCGGTGCTCACCGCCGTGGACGCGCTGCTGCGCCGGTCCCTCCGGGCGGGCGCCACCCGGATCTCCCTCCAGGTCAACGTGGTCGAGGAGAGCGTGGCCGGGGAGGGTGAGCGGTGACGGGCCCGGGGGAGGAGCCCTTCATCGCGTCCGTGAAGCCGCTGGTCGACGCCATCGGCGGCGAGATGCTCCCGCCGGACGAGGCGGGCCAGGACGACGTCGTGCTCTCCTGGGAGGGTGCCGACGTCGTCGCCGTACGCCTGCCGCAGCTCGCCGACTCCCTGGACCACATCCTGGCCGCCATGGAGCGCCGGCAGGGCAGGCCGCTGGCCGAGCTGGACCGCCGGGCCAAGCAGGAGGTCGTCCGCACCCTGGAGGCGCGCGGCGCCTTCTCCGTGCGGCACGGAGTGGAGACCGTCGCGGGCGCCCTCGGCGTCAGCCGCTTCACCGTCTACAACTACCTCAACCGCGAGAAGGACTCCTGACCTGCGCGGGAGCCCCGTATGACGAGCCGCCGTCCGGTAACCGGGCGGCGGCTTTCGTTACCCCGAATTTTCAACAAACTGTTGACGCGTTGTTTCCGAGGGCGTTAGCTATCGGCACGCCCGTCCAGCACAAGGCCACGGAGGCTCCCGTGACGTCCACTTCCGCGCCGGGCCTGGCCCGTCTCAACGCCGGTGAGGAGTCCGCGGCGCTCGCCGAACTCCACGAGGCGTGTGCCTCCACGGCGTGGGCCCGGCACCTGCTCGCCGCCCGCCCCTTCGCCACCGTCGAGGACCTGTACACCGCCAGTGACGCCGCCATGGCCGAGCTGACGGCGGACGACCTCGACGAGGCGATGGCCGGGCACCCGCCGATCGGCCGGCCCGAGCCGGGCGACCCGACCTCGTCCCGCGAGCAGGCCGGGATGGCCGGCGCCTCCGAGGAACTCAAGGCGGAGATGCTCGAACTCAACCTGGCCTACCAGGACAAGTTCGGCCACGTCTTCCTCATCTGCGCCACCGGCCGGACCGGCGAGCAGATGCGGGACGCGGCTCTGGAGCGGATCGGCAACTCGCCCGAGCAGGAGCGCGAGATCATCCGCGCCGAACTGGGGAAGATCAACCGCATCCGCCTGACCCGACTCGTCGAACAGGACGCCTGACCATGAGCACCAGCACCACCGCCTCCGTGTCCACGCACATCCTGGACACCAGCGCCGGCCGCCCCGCCGAGGGCGTCGCCGTCCAACTCGCCGCCCGCTCGGGGCAGCACGCGGACTGGCGGACACTCGGCGGCTCCGCGACCGACGCGGACGGCCGGTGCAAAGACCTCCCGGCCCTGCCGGAGGGCACCACCCACGTACGGCTCGACTTCGACACCGAGACGTACTTCGCCAAGAAACAAGCCGCGGCCCAGCAGGACGCCCCCGCGCTCCGGGACAGCGAGAACGGCCGGCCCGTGTTCTTCCCCGAGGTCACCATCACCTTCGCGGTGGTGCCCGGGGAGCACTACCACGTTCCGCTGCTGCTCAACCCGTTCGGCTACTCCGTTTACCGAGGGAGCTGACCGACACATGACCCGTTTCGTCCTGGGACAGAACCAGTACGGCAAGGCAGAGAACCGCGTTGTCAAGATCACGCGTGACGGCGACACGCACCACATCAAGGACCTGAACGTCTCCGTCGCCCTCTCCGGCGACATGGAGGAGGTCCACCGCAGCGGGTCCAACGCGAACGTCCTGCCGACCGACACCACCAAGAACACGGTGTTCGCCTTCGCCAAGGAGCACGGCATCGAGAGCGCCGAGGACCTCGGCGTCAAGCTCGCCCGCCACTTCGTGGACAACAACGAGCCCATCCACCGGGCCCGCATCCGCGTCGAGGAGTACTCCTGGGAGCGGATCGAGACCTCGAAGGGCGGCGCCCGCTTCGTCGGCTCCGAGGAGATCGCCCACTCCTTCGTCCGCAAGGGCCAGGAGACCCGCGTCGCGCAGATCACCTACGACGGCCACGGCGTCCAGGTGCTCTCCGGCTTCAAGGACCTGACCGTCCTGAACTCGACCAGCTCCGAGTTCTTCGGCTTCCTGAAGGACAAGTACACCACCCTCCAGGAGGACTACGACCGCATCCTCGCCACCACCGTCTCCACCTGGTGGCGGCACAACTGGGACGGCGTCGACTCGCACGCCCCGGACTGGGACCGCTCGTACGCCGGGGTGCGCAAGCACGCCCTCCAGGCGTTCGCCGAGACCTACTCGTACTCGCTCCAGCAGACCCTCTTCGAGATGGGTGTGCGGGTGCTGAACTCCCGCGACGAGGTCGACGAGATCCGCTTCTCGATGCCCAACAAGCACCACTTCCGCTCGGACCTGTCGCCCTTCGGGATCGACAACGAGGCCAAGGACGGCGCCGTCTACTACGCCGCCGACCGCCCGTACGGCCTGATCGAGGCCACCATCCTGCGGGACGGCGCCGAGCAACTCATCCCGGTCGACATGACCAACCTCTGACGCGGAAGGCGCGCCCCCGGCCGGCCGACCGGGCCCGGGGGCGCGCCACACCGGAGGAAAGAACATGGCACTGCCTGCGAAAGGGCCCGTGACAGGCCCGGGTTCCACCCCGCCGGTGCACGAAGAGGACGCCGTCACGTCCGTGCACCCGGTGGACGAGAAGCTCCACCCCTCGCGGCTCGTCCCCGCCGCGCTCCAGCACATCGCCGCCATGTACGCGGGCGTTGTCACTCCTCCGCTCATCATCGGCCAGGCCGTCGGACTCGACATCGAGGGCCGCACCCGGCTGATCGCCGCGAGCCTGCTCATCGCGGGCGTCGCCACCCTGCTCCAGACCCTCGGCGTCAAGGGCTTCGTCGGCAACCGCCTGCCGTTCGTCAACGCCGCCTCCTCCGCCGGCATCGCCCCGATCCTCGCCATCGCCGAGACCAACGGCGACGGCGGCCAACTCCCCGCCATCTACGGCGCGGTGATGGTCGCCGGCGTCTTCTGCCTCGCCGTCGGCCCGTTCTTCGGCCGGCTGCTCCGCTTCTTCCCGCCGCTGGTCACGGGCGTCGTCATCACCCTCATCGGGGTCACGCTGATGCCGGTCCCGGTCGGCTGGGCCCAGGGCGGTGACGAGGCCGCCGCCGACTTCGGCTCGATGCGCAACCTCGCGCTCGCCGCCTTCACCCTCGGCGCCATCCTCGTCATCCAGCGCTTCGGCAAGGGGTTCCTCAAGCAGGTCGCCCTGCTCTTCGGCCTGCTCATCGGCACCCTGGTCGCCGTCCCGGCCGGCATGGCCGACTTCAGCGCCCTGAAGTCCGCGCCCCTAGCCGCGCTGCCCGCCCCCTTCGCCTTCGGCGCCCCGGAGTTCCAGCCCGCGGCCATCCTCTCGCTGTGCATCGTGATGCTGGTCCTGATGACCGAGTCCAGCGCCGGCATGCTCGCCCTGGGCGAGATCTGCGACCGCCGCGCCGACGCCAGGGTCATCACCCGCGGTCTGCGCACCGACGGCCTCGCCACCCTGGTCGGCCCCGTCTTCGGCGGCTTCCCCACCTCCGCCTTCGCCCAGAACGTCGGCGTCGTCTCCCTCACCCGGGTGCGCAGCCGCTACGTCGTCGCCGTCGCCGGCGCCACCCTGCTGGTCCTCGGCGCCTTCCCGGTCCTCGGCGCGGTCGTCTCCCTGGTGCCGATGCCGGTCCTCGGCGGCGCGGGCATCGTCCTCTTCGGCTCGATCGCCGTCAGCGGCATCCGTACGCTGTCCGAGGCCGGCCTCGACGACAGCTCCAACATCATCCTGGTGGCCGTGGCGCTCGGTGCGGGCATCATCCCGCTGGCCGCGCCCACCTTCTACGCCGAGTTCCCCGCCTGGGCGCAGACCGTCCTCGGCTCCGGCATCAGCGCCGGCGCGCTCGTCGCGGTCTCGCTCAACCTGTTCTTCCACCACCTCGGCACCCGGGGCCGTCCCGCGGCTGCGGCACTCAAATCCTCCTAGGGTCCTGCCGTGCCCTCCCCGTGGGCACGCAGTCCCGCCCGCGGGCCCCACCGAAAGACAAGGAAGCAGCATGGCAGCATCATCGGCAGCCGAGCGCGTGGTGATCGAGAACTGTGCGATCGCCACGGTGGACGCGGGCGACACCGAGATCGCCTCGGGCCACCTCGTCCTCGCCGGCAACAGGATCGAGTCCGTCGGCGCGGGAGGGGCACCCGAGGGTCTGGGGAACGTGGCGCGCCGGATCGACGCGACCGGCCACCTGGCCACCCCCGGCCTGGTCAACACCCACCACCACTTCTACCAGTGGCTCACCCGGGGCCTGGCCACCGACCACAACCTGTTCGACTGGCTGGTCGCGCTCTACCCGACCTGGGCGCGCATCGACGAGCCGATGGCATACGCGGCGGCCCAGGGCTCCCTCGCCATGATGGCCCGCGGCGGCGTCACCACCGCCATGGACCACCACTACGTCTTCCCGCGGGGCTCCGGCGACCTGTCCGGCGCGATCATCCGCGCCGCCCGCGAGACGGGCGTCCGCTTCACCCTCGCCCGCGGCTCCATGGACCGCGGCGAGTCCGACGGCGGCCTGCCGCCGGACTTCGCGGTGGAGAGCCTGGACGACGCGCTCGCCGCCACCGAGGCCACCGTCAGGCAGCACCACGACTCCTCCTTCGACGCGATGACCCAGGTCGCCGGCGCCCCCTGCTCCCCGTTCTCCGTCTCCACCGAACTGATGCGCCAGGGCGCGGAGCTGGCCCGCCGGCTCGGCGTACGGCTGCACACCCACGGCTCGGAGACCGTGGAGGAGGAGAAGTTCTGCCACGAGCTGTTCGGCATGGGCCCGACCGACTACTTCGAGTCCACCGGATGGCTCGGCGAGGACGTGTGGATGGCGCACTGCGTCCACATGAACGACGCCGACATCGCCGCCTTCGCCCGCACCAGGACCGGTGTCGCCCACTGCCCGTCCTCCAACGCGCGACTGGCCGCCGGAATCGCCCGGGTCCCCGACATGCTCGCCGCCGGCGTCCCGGTCGGTCTCGGCGTCGACGGCACCGCCTCCAACGAGTCCGGCGAACTCCACACCGAACTGCGAGGCGCCCTGCTGGTCAACCGCCTCGGTGCCCACCGCGAGGCCGCGCTGAACGCCCGCGAGGCGCTGCGGCTGGGCACCTACGGCGGTGCCCGGGTCCTGGGCCGGGCCGCCGAGACCGGCTCACTGGAGCCCGGCAAGCTGGCCGACCTGGTGCTGTGGCGGATGGACACCCTCGCCCACTCCTCCATCGCCGACCCGGTGACCGCCCTGGTCTTCGGCGCCGCGGCCCCGGTCACGGCATCGTTCGTGAACGGCCGCCAGATCGTCGAGAACGGCCGGCTGCTCACGGTCGACGAGGACGCCATCGCCCGCTCCACCCGGGACGAGGCGCGGCGCCTGGCGCGGATCGCGGCCCAGGACTGAACCACCCGGCCACCGGTCCGCCGGCAGCCGGGGCACGCACAACTGAACACCACTTGATCTCCGGCCGGAAGGGACGGCTTCCGGCCGGTAGCCGTGGACCCGAGCGGGGTCCACGGCGGCCGTCTCCGGGGCGTGCGCCCATGTGCACGCCCCCGGAGCGGTCACCGTTTCCCCGAACGGCCCGTCACGGTCCCTCCCCCACTCTCGACTTCTCTCGAGCGGGAGGTACCCCATGCCCCTCACCAGCACCACCTCCCTGACACTGACGTCAAAGCCGACGTGTAACCGACCGGAGGAACGCCGCCGTGGCCGACCACCCTGTTGACGAGAAACTTCCGCCACTGAAAATGGCGACGACCGGCCTGCAGCACGTGGCCGCCATGTACGCCGGAGTCGTCGCACCACCCCTGATCGTCGGTGCGGCCATCGGCCTGACCGCCACCGAACTGACCTTCCTCACCGGCGCCTGCCTGTTCACGGCAGGCCTCGCCACCTTCCTGCAGACCCTCGGCATCTGGAAGATCGGTGCCCGGCTGCCCTTCGTCAACGGCGTCACCTTCGCCGGTGTCGCCCCCATGACCGCGATCGTCGCCTCCACGGAGGACAAGTCCGACGCGTTGCCGATCATCTTCGGCGCCGTCATCGTCGCCGGACTCCTCGGATTCGTCGCGGCCCCCTTCTTCAGCAAGGCGATCCGCTTCTTCCCACCGGTCGTCACCGGCACGGTCATCACCCTGATCGGCATATCCCTGCTGCCGGTGGCCTTCGGCTGGGCCCAGGGCGCCAGTCCCGAGGCCGACGACTTCGGGTCCGCGACCAATCTGGGCCTGGCCGCGATCACCCTCGTCATCGTCCTGCTCCTGCGACGCTTCACCCGCGGTTTCGTCAAGCAGATCGCCGTGCTGCTCGGCCTCGTCGCGGGCACGCTCATCGCCATCCCGTTCGGCGTCACGGACTTCGGGCCGGTCGCGGACGCGAGCGTCGTCGGCTTCCCGACCCCGTTCCACTTCGGCGCCCCGCAGTTCCAGCTCGCGGCGATCCTCTCCATGTGCGTGGTGATGGTGGTCTCCATGACGGAGTCCACCGCCGACATGCTCGCCCTGGGCGAGATCGTGGACCGCAAGGCCGACGAGAAGGTCATCGCGGCCGGCCTGCGCGCCGACACCCTCGGCTCGGCGATCAGCCCGCTGTTCAACGGCTTCATGTGCAGCGCCTTCGCCCAGAACATCGGCCTGGTCGCGATGACGAAGATCCGCAGCCGCTACGTCGTCGCCGCGGGCGGCGGCTTCCTGGTCCTGATGGGCCTGTGTCCCATGGCCGCCTCGCTCATCGCCGTCGTGCCCCGCCCGGTGCTCGGCGGCGCCGGCGTGGTGCTGTTCGGCTCGGTCGCGGCCAGCGGCATCCAGACCCTGGTCCGGGCGAGCCTGGACAAGGACAACAACGTCCTGATCGTGGCGGTGTCCCTGGCCGTCGGCATCATCCCGATCGCGGCGCCGGAGTTCTACCACTCGTTCCCGGAGAACGCGAAGATCATCCTCGACTCGGGCATCTCGACCGGCTGTGTGGCCGCCGTCCTGCTCAACCTGATCTTCAACCACATCGGCGGCCGGGGGCGGGAAGCGGAGGACGTGACCCATCCGATGGAGGCCGGCACGGAGATCAGCGAGGCGTCCCGGGCCCCGGCCACGCCGTGATCCCGAGGCCCTGACGCGGGTGGGCCGGAGCCTCTCGATCCGTCGAGACGCCCCGGCCCACCCGCGCTGGACGACCGGGAAGGGAACGGGCGAGGTGGCGGCACGGGCGCGGGCACCGATGGGTTTCGTCCCGCCGCGTCACCTCCCTGTCGGGAACGTACTCTTCCGCACCCGCGCAAGGCCCGGCGTGAGATGACGAGGAGCGTGCGGACCATGGCCGAGGAGAGGGTGCCACCCTGACGGTCGCCGTGCCCGTCGCGAGGGTGTTCGCGGTGCCGGCGGGCCCGGCGGCCCATGCCGTGATCCTCTCCCCGGGGCTCGAACGAGCGTTGAGCGCGCCCCGCCTCTCCCCGAGGCTCGGACGGCACGGCTCGCTCACGGCCCGAACAGCGCGGGATCCGAGGCCAGCTCCTTGAGCCGCCGGTGCGGATCCGCCACCAGTTTGCGGGCCTCGAGGTCCATGAGCCCGCCGACGCCCTCGATCTCCGCCGCGACCGTGCCGTCCGCCTTGCGGATGAGCTGCCGGATCCGGAACGTCCTGCCCTCGCCCCACTCGAACGCGCAGGTCACCTCGACCTCGTCGCCGGCGAGCAACTCCCGCCGGTAGCGGATGGTCGTCTCCAGGGCGACCGGCCCCACACCGCGGGCGATCAGGTCGGCCTGCCGGACGCCGGCCGCCTGGAGCAGCGACCAGCGGGCGTGCTCCGCGTAGTTCAGGTACACGGACTGGTTCAGGTGGCCCTGCGTATCGATCTCGTACCCGCGGACCGTGACCGGCACGGAAAACGGCTCACTCACCGCTGCTGCCTCTCCTCGTGGACGTACTGCCGTACTGACCGACCGATCCTGTCATGAGAGCGTCACACCTTCCGCGGGGACGCCAGCAGGTAACGGGCCCGTGTACGCGGCTCGGTGTGCTCGCCGACCTGCCACCCCGCCCGTTCCAGCGTCACCGCACACCCCCGCAGCGCGGCGCCGTCGGGCGCGTACACGGCGACGGCCTCCGGCTGCGGCGTCGCGCGCACCCGGTACCCGTCCTCGCCGTCCGGACCGGCCGGAGGGTGCCCCGCAGCCTCCAGGGCGAGCGCGGCGGCCTGCACGAGGTGCGTCCGCTCCCACCCGCAGGGCCGGTCCGTGCTCCCGTCGGAACGTGTCATCCGGCGCAGCTCCAGCAGCCCCTGCCAGGCACCGCGCACCTCCCGCAGCCGCGCCGGCCCGGCGCCGCCCGGCCCGGCCTCCTCCCCGCCCACCCGGGCGGCGAACACCCCACCGGCGGCCGGTGCGGCCGGCTCCGTCGTCCCCGGCGGCTCGGGCTCGGCGGGCGACTCCCGTACCCGGTGCCCGGCCGGTGTCAGGAAGTGGTCGTGCGGCGGTCGCGGATGCCGGAACGCGAGCCCTCGTTTCACCAGCGCCGCGAGCTGCGTCTCCGTTCCCCTCAGGCGTCCGGTGGCAGGATCGGCGGCGTCGATGACGCGCCGCTGCGCGGGCGTGGGCGACAGGGCCACGGCGTCCTCCCTCCCTCACCGGTGACGTCTTCGAAGACTACGACGGGGGTCTGACATTCCAGGCGGCGATCACCGGCCGCCCGTGCTCCGTGCCCAGCCGGCACAGCGTCCCCGTGCCGAGCTGGAACAGGGCGCCGTCCGATGCCGGCAGCCCCAGGTGCCGCGCGGTCAGCACGCGCAGGAAGTGCCCGTGCGCCACCAGCACCACGCACCCCTCGGTGTTCGCGAACGCGGCCTCCACCTTGGCCAGCACCCGGTCGGCCCGCTCCCCGACCTGCTCCGGCGTCTCCCCGGGGTGGTCCGGCGGGCCGGGCGTCACGCCGTCGGAGAACAGGAACCAGTCCGGCCGGGTCCGGTGGATCTCGACCGTCGTGATCCCCTCGTATCCGCCGTAGTCCCACTCGTGCAGGTCCGGCTCGATCCGCACCCCGTGCAGCCCGATCAGCTCGGCCGTCTCCCGAGCCCGCTGGAACGGGCTGACGAACGCGGCACCGATCCGGTGCGACCGGATCAACGGCACGAGACTCCGAGCCTGCTCCCTGCCGTTCTCGGTCAGCGGCACATCCGTCAGCCCGGTGTGCCGTCCGGACCGCGACCACTCGGTCTCACCGTGCCGGACCAGAAAGAGATCACCCATACCGCCCAGGCTACTGTCGGCGCCCTCCGGCCCGCTCGGGGCGGGCCACGGGGGCTCGCCCTACTGCCGGTACCCGCCCAGGAACCGGCCGATCCGCCCGATGGCCGCCTCCAGGTCGTCCGCGTGAGGCAGGGTCAGGATGCGGAAGTGGTCGGGGGAGGGCCAGTTGAAGCCGGTGCCCTGGACCACCTGGATCTTCTCCCTCAGCAGCAGGTCCAGGACGAACCGCTCGTCGTCGTGGATCTCGTGCACCTTCGGGTCGATGCGCGGGAACGCGTACAGCGCGCCCTTCGGCTTCACGCACGACACACCCGGGATCTCGTTCAGCTTCTCCCAGGCCACGTCGCGCTGTTCGCGCAGGCGTCCGCCCGGTGCCGTCAGCTCGCGGATCGACTGGCGGCCGCCGAGCGCCGCCTGGATGGCGTACTGGGCGGGCGCGTTGGCGCACAGGCGCATGGAGGCCAGCATGGTCAGGCCCTCCAGGTAGTTCCGCGCGTGCTGCCGCGGGCCCGTGACCACCAGCCAGCCCGAGCGGAAGCCCGCCACCCGGTAGGTCTTGGACAGGCCGCAGAAGGTGAGGACCACCAGATCGGGAGCGAGGGCGGCGGCCGAATGGTGCACGGCGTCGTCGTACAGGATCTGGTCGTAGATCTCGTCGGCGAAGACCATCAGGCCGTGGCGGCGGGCGAGGTCGAGGATGCCCTCGACGATCTCCTTGGGGTAGACGGCGCCGGTGGGGTTGTTGGGGTTGATGATGACGACCGCCTTGGTGCGGTCGGTGATCTTGGACTCCATGTCGGCCAGGTCCGGGTACCAGTCCGCCCGCTCGTCGCACAGGTAGTGGACCGCCTTGCCGCCCGCGAGGGTCGTCACCGCCGTCCAGAGGGGGAAGTCGGGGGCGGGGACGAGGACCTCGTCGCCGTCCTCGAGCAGGGCCTGTACGGCCATGGAGACCAGCTCGGATACGCCGTTGCCGAGGAAGACGTCGTCGACGTCGACCTCCAGGCCGAGGGCCTGGTAGCGCTGCGCGACGGCCCGGCGGGCGGAGAGGACGCCGCGGGAGTCGGTGTAGCCGTGCGCGCTAGGCAGCATGCGGATCATGTCCTGGAGGATCTCCTCCGGGGCCTCGAAACCGAAGAGCGCGGGGTTGCCGGTGTTCAGGCGCAGCACGCTGTGCCCCGCCTCCTCCAGTGCGTTGGCCTGCTCGATGACCGGGCCGCGGATCTCGTAACAGACCTCGCTGAGCTTGTTCGACTGCCGGAACTCCATGGCGGCGCTTCCCCTCCGGTATCTGGTGTTGCTTGGTTTTACCAAGTGCAAGCTTGGAAAGTCCAACAGCTTGTCTACACTGCGTCGCATGTCACCTCGCCGAAGCTACGACCAGTACTGTTCCGCCGCCCGCGCCCTCGACGCCGTCGGCGACCGCTGGACCCTGCTGATCGTCCGGGAGCTGCTCGCCGGTCCGCGGCGCTACACCGACCTGCACGCCGACCTGCCCGGCGTCAGCACGGACGTACTCGCCTCGCGGCTCAAGGACATGGAGCGGGACGGCTTGACGACCCGGCGCCGGCTGCCCCCGCCAGCAGCGGCGTACGTCTACGAACTGACCTCTCGCGGGCGCGGGTTGCTGCCGGTACTCGAGGCGCTCGGGGCCTGGGGCGCCGGCGAGCTGGGGGAGCGGCGGCCGACGGACGCCCTGCGGGCGCACTGGTTCGCGCTGCCCCTGCTGCGGGCCCTGCGCGAGGCCGGTGCGGGGGAGGGGCTCGTCGAGGTCCGGCTGGAGGAGGGGAACTTCCACCTGTACGCGGGCGGGGGCGAGGACCGCCCCGTGTACGGAGACGGGCCCGCACCGGAGGAGCCCGACGCCCTGCTCGTGCTGGACTCCGGGACCTGCGCCGCGATCGGCCGCGGGGAGCTCGGCCTGCGGGACGCGGTGCGGGACGGCCGCGTCGGGGTGAGCGGCGAAGGCACCGCGGCCAAGGCGCTCCGGGAGGGCTGAAACGCCGGAAGGCCCGCCGTGGCGGGCCTTCCGGGGAGCCGTCTTCCGGGGAGTCGTCTTCCGGGGGTCTTCCGGGGAGCGTCACACGCCCGGCGGCACCCGTCGCGGCCGTCCCGTCCCGCGGGTCAGCGCGTATCCGCCGATGCCCGCCAGCGCGGCCAGCACCCCGCCGGCCCCGGTCCACACCCATCGGTCGGACCACCAGCCGGAGGACCAGCCGTCCTCGGGCTCGACCGCGGACAGCACCGCGCCGCGGTCCGAGCCGTCCTCGTCCGCGCCGGAGTCAGCGCCGGACGTCATCGCCACGCCAGGCACCAGCGGCTCGGCCAGCGAGCCGTCCACCGCCGCCGCCCCGCCGACGTCCTCGGAGTCCACCCGGACCTCGGCGCCGACCGGGACACCGAGATCCGACGTCGGCAGGTCCACCGCCGTCAGCCGGACGTAGTACGTCCCCGGCAGCGGATCGTTGGCCCACGGCTCCGCCCAGGCGCGGACCGTGCGCAGCACGCAGGCCAGCTCCACGGAGGACGCGTCCACCGTCGCCGTGCGGGTCTGCGCGCCGTACTGGCAGGCCTGGCGGCGGCGCAGACCGTCGTACACGTCGATCCGCCAGGTCTCGGCGGCGTGCGTCTCGGGCAGTTTCACCGTTGCCTTCACGGTGGGGCGCTGTCCGGCGTCGGCCGGGAAGGACCAGTACAGGTAGTCGCCCGCGGAGCCGTTCGCCGTGGCCTGCCGGCCCTGCTCCAGCTCGGTCGCCGTACGGAAGGACGTGCCCGCCTCGGTCGGCGCACCGCCGTCGTCCGACGGCCCCGCGGAGGGTGAGGAGTCGGCCGCAGCGGGGGCCGCGGCGAGGCCGAGCAGCAGCGTCGCGGCACTCAGTGTCCGGGTGATGCGCATCAGTTGGTCCTCCAGACCGCGAATCGCCAGCGCGACAGCCAGCCCCACAGCAGACCGGCGAGGAAGCCGGCCAGGATCAGTGCCCCCAGCAGCCACCAGCCGCGCCCGAGACCGAAGGAGGCCACGTCGTCGGCGTCACTCGGACCGTCCACGACGTCGACCGTCAGTTCCAGCGGCAGCCCCGGCGTGGTCTTCACCCCGGCGGCGACGGAGAAGGAGTTGGTGACCTGGAGACACACGGTCTCGGCCGGGGCGTCCTCCTCGTCGCTCGCCGCCTTCGGATACCGCAGCCCCGTGGAGAGCACGTCCGTGCGGCCGTTGCCCGCCGCCTCACCGCGCACGATCTCCCGGCCGTGCACCGTCACCGCCCGCAGCAGCACGCCGTAGGAGGGGTTCACGGCGCGGTCGGCGCCCACGCTCACCGAGGCGCGCAGCTCCTGGCCGGGCTCCACGTCCACCCGGTACCAGCGCTGCCGGCCGAACTCCTCGCGGTCGGTGTACAGACCCGACTCGAGCGTCGGCGCCTTCGCGCACGTGTCCGCGCCCTCGGTGGCGACCGGCGTCACCACCGGGTCGGCCGCGCGGTCCACCAACTGGTTGACCTTGTCGGTGAGTTCGTCGGTGTGTTCGACCGAGGTGTACGTCCCGCCGGTCGCCTCGGCGATGCAACTGAGCTGCTGCCGCATCTTGGCGTTGGGGACCAGGCCCAGCGTGTCGATGGTCAGCCCGATGCCCTTGGCGGCGATCTCCCGGGCCACCTCGCACGGGTCGAGCGGGGCACAGGTGTCCTCGCCGTCGCTGATCAGCACGATGCGCTTCGAGCCGCCGCCGCCCTCGAGGTCGTCGGCCGCCTTGAGGAGCGCGGGGCCGATCGGCGTCCAGCCGGTGGGCGCCAGCGTCGCCACCGCCGTCTTGGCCTCGGTGCGGTCCAGCGGGCCGACCGGGTAGAGCTGCGCGGTGTCCTTGCAGCCGGTCTTGCGGTCGTCCCCCGGATAGTCGGCGCCCAGGGTCCGGATCCCGAGCCGCACCTCCTCGGGCGTCGCGTCGAGCACCTCGTTGAACGCCTGCTTCGCCGCCGCCATCCGCGTACCGCCGTCGATGTCCCGCGTCCGCATCGAACCGCTGACGTCGAGCACCAGGTTGACCTTCGGCGCGTCCTCGCCCGTGGGTTCACCGGCGGCCGCCCCGGCCGGGAAGGCGATCCCGGCCGTCAGCGCGGCGAGCAGGGCACAGGCACCCGCCGCCAGCCGTGTTCTTGTGATCATCGGCGGATCCTATTGATCAGTGGTGCCGGGTTCCAAAACGAGACCGCGACGACGCCCCGACTTCACCTCCAGCGCAGCGGGTTGGGCAGAAGCGCCCACAGGTCCCCGGCGGTCCCCGGCGAAGTGCGCATCAGCGTCAGTGCTTTCACCGGCAGCGGCTCCTCGCACAGCGCCACGACGTCGGGGGTGCGCGGCAGTTCGCGTACGGCCTCCTCCAGCACCTCCCGCAGCGCCGCGCCCGAGCCCACCGTCGCCGCCAGCGCGCCGCCCACCAGCGAGCCGAACAGTTTGCGGCGCAGCGCCACCGGGTCGTCGGTGAGCATGCGTGCGGGCAGGCCCGGGGCGGCGACGCCGTGGCGGGCGAGGCGCGCCGGGCTGACCCGGATGTCGGCCAGGTCGCGGTAGACCAGGCGCAGCGGATCGCCCGCCGGGGACAGCACCACGAGAAGGTTCTGGCCGTGCGCCTCCAGGGCCACGCCCAGTTCCAGCAGACGCAGCCCCACGGTGAGGGCGAGGCGAGCGAACCCCGCCCGCCACGCGGGAGAGCCGGGCAGCCCGGTGCCGGCCAGTGCGGCCACCGGGACGACGCGCTCGCCGGGGGCCGCGTACACCCGGGGCGACTCGCGCAGTACGGCGGCCAGGTCGGGTGAGCCGGCGGCCGCCGCTCCCAGGGTGCGGGTGACGTGCAGCAGCCCGTCCGCCCGAGCCGTCAGCGCCTGCCCGAACTCCGACACCTCCGCCGACGCGGCGACCGAGGCGACCGAGATGTCCCGCACGGAGGAGGTCAGCCGGGTGCTCAGCGCGGTCTTGACGTGCGGTCCGCCGGGCAGGGCGAGGGTGCGCAGGGACATCAGCGGGTGGGCGGCCAGCCGCTCGTCGCACGGCCGCTTGAGCACGTGCGCGGCCTGCCACGGGTGCACGGGCAGCAGGACCTTCGCGCCCTCGCGCAGTTCCCGCGGCCACACCCCCGTGACCAGGCACTCGGCCGCCGGTACCGGCACCAGCCCCAGCCCCACCACCGGCCCGTGCTCGGGCCCGTACGCGAGCTGCTCCGCCACCGAGAAGCCCGGGCGGGAACGGCAGCCGGGGTGGTACGGATGGCCGTCGACCACCCGCTGCTCCCAGGCCCAGTCGCTGTCCGGCCACTCGTCCGGGTGATTCTCCTGCCCCGCCCGCGACAGCGCCAACGACGCGACACTGTGCCCGAGTTCGGCCGCGAATCCCGCGGAGCGCGGTACGGCGAGGTCCGTCACCAGCCGCGCCGCATCGTCGTACGCGGCCCCGTCGAGCCGCACCACGCCGACGTACGCGTCCGTGCGGTACGGGTCGGCGGCCGGACCGGCCAGCCGGCGGCCGTCCCGGAGGCGCAGCACGAGTTCCTCCCGGCCGCTGCCCCGGCCCGCGATCCACGGCAGCGGTTCATGGGCGAACGCACGCCACAGCCGGGACAGCACGGCCGCGCGGGCGCCGGGCAGCCCGGCCGTGAACCGGGCGACCAGACCGGGGCGGACGACCGCCAGCTCGTCGGCGACCTCGGCCTCTGCGCTGGGGGAACGATGCACGGGCGGGCTCCTCGGGTACGAGACAGGACGTCACGGCGGACGGTCGACGACAGACATACTGATCGTCTCCGGCAACTCCGCCATCTTGGCCATGGACAGCATGGGCAGCATGGACAGACCGTAGGGAACGAGTGGAACGCGTGGATCTCCTGCCCCCGCCCACCGGCGCCGACGCCGCCTTTCGGGACGACGTCGCACAACGCGCCGACGCCTACGCGGCGGTGCCGCTGCTGAACTGCCTGCTGCGGGAGGTGGCCGAACCGCTGCCGGCCCCCGGCGCCCGGCCGGTGTACCGGCTGCCCGGCGGCAGACTGCTCCGCGTACGCGGAGGCCGGCGCCCCGCCGAGCCGGAGGTGCGCGCGGCCGGCGGCTGGCACCGCGTCGGCCACACCGAGCTGGTGAAACTCGTCGCGGAGGAGCTGCGCCGGCACACCGGTCTGACCAACCACGAACTGCCCACCGAGATGACCGACAGCCGGGACGCGGTGGCCGCGCTGCTGACGGCACGCGCGGCAGCGACCCCGCCCGAGGACCCGTACCTCCGCTCCGAGCAGTCCCTGCTCACCGGCCACACCCACCACCCCGCCCCCAAGGCGCGCGGCGGTGGCCCGCACGCGGGCTGGCTGCCGTACGCGCCCGAGGCGCACGCCCGTTTCCCGCTGCCGCTGCTCGCCGTGCGCGAGGACGCGGTCGTCGACGAGGGCGACACCGCCGCCCTGGACGCCCTGGGGGAGGCCCCGCCCGGCTACCGGCTGCTCCCGGCCCACCCCTGGCAACTCGACCTGACCGCGGCCGCCCTGGCCCCGGCCTTCGCCGACGGCCGCCTCCTCCGGCTGGGCACGACCGGCTTCCCCACCTGGCCGACCGCCGCGATCCGCACGGTGTACGCACCCGAGTACCTTCCGGGGCGCGACCTGTTCCTCAAGTTCAGCCTCGACGTGCGCATCACCAACGACGTCCGTCGCCTGTGGCGCCACGACCTGATGGAACTGCGCCGCACCGACACCGCGGTCACCGAGGCCTTCGCCGCCATCGCCTCCCCGGCGGCCTGGCTGGGCGACCGCGGCTACCGCACCGCGGACTTCGCCTTCGAGGAACTGGCCGTCGTCGTTCGCGACGGACTGCGCGACCACGCCCTGCCGGGCGCGACCCCGGTGCTCGCCGCCGCACTGGTGGAGGGCTTCCCGGGCAGCCCGCTGGAGGCCGCCGCGGACCCGGCGGCCTGGTGGGAGGCCTACCTCGCCGCCGTCGTCCCGCCCGTGCTGACCGCCTTCGCCGACGACGGCGTCGTCCTGGAGGCACACCTGCAGAACACGCTGGTCGCCGTGGACCGGGGCGGCACACCGGTGCAGGCGCTGTTCCGGGACGCCGAGGGCGTCAAGCTGCTGCCGGACACCTCGCGGGCGGCCGGCTGGGAACGGCTGGTCTACTGCCTGGTCGTCAACCACCTCTGCGAGCTCGCCGCGGCGCTGGCCGAGCACCACCCCGGCCTCGACCCCTGGCCCGCCGTCCGCCACGCCCTGGCCCGCCACGACGACCTGCCCGAGGTCCCGGCCCTCCTCGACTCGCCCACCCTCCCCGGCAAGACCAACCTCCTGCTGCGCTGGACGGGCGCGGACGGCGCCGACGCCCGCTACCTGCCGCTGCCCAACCCGCTGCGGACCGCCCGCTGAGGCCCGCTCCGGGCCCGTGGAGCACCGGACGCGCCTAGGCCGACTTCCCGGCCGGCTCCGACGAGGTGGGCGACGTCCGGTGCCGGTACGCCCCCGAAACGTACGAGCGTCTCGGCCGGATCAAGCAGCGGTACGACCCGGGCGTCCCCCTTGCCGCACCCACGCCGTCGTCCAGTCCGCAGCCGCGACCTGACGCTCCCTCGGTCCTCCCGCACTCATCTAGTAATGGTAATCATTATCGATTATCGTGCCGATCGAGTGCCGCGCGCCCTGGCCCGAAGGCGCAGTCGGATGCCTGGTGATCCGCCCCGTCCCCGGTCGCCGGCCGTCGCGTCGGCTCGTTGCCGAACTGTGTGCCAACGATTCCAGGAGCAGTGATGAGCGACCCCTACGAGCGGTCCGCGGAGTACCTCGACATCATGATCGCCGAGGCGTGGGAGCCGCTGGCGCCGGCGCTGACGGACGTCCTGTCGCGGGTGCGCGCCGAAACCGGTGCCGTGGTGGACCTCGGGGCCGGGTCCGGCCGGGGTGTCCGCGTCATCTGTGACGCACTGCCGCAGGCTCCGGTGCTCGCCGTCGAACCGTCGGCGGCGATGCGTGCCGTCCTGCTGGCCCGGGTCCACGAGGACGACCGGCTGCGCGGGCGCGTCACCGTGCTCCCGGGTGACTGCGCGAGTGCCGACTGGCCCGACGGGGTGCGCGCGGTCGTGGCCCTGAACGTGATCGGTCACCTTCCGCCCGGCGAGAGGCGTGTGCTGTGGAGCCGCGCCGCCCGGCAACTCGCCCCGGGCGGGGTGCTGGTGTTCAACGTCACTCGGCCGTACGCCCCGGTGGAGGTGGAGCGGGTGCGGATGGCCCGGGTCGTCATCGGCGAACTGGAGTACGAGGGCTGGGCCAGTGCTCGGCCAACGGGTCCGGACGAGGTCACTTGGCGCATGGACTACCGGGTTCTGCGTCGGGGGGAGCCGGTGGGCGGGACCTCGGTCCAGTACCGGTGGTGGGTCGCCACGGTGGAGGAGCTGGCGGCCGAGGCCGCCGGGGCTGGGCTCCGGCTCGGCGCGGCCGGTGATCCGGGGCTGGGGCTGTGTGTCGTGGAGCACGCGAAGGAAGCACCCACGTCCAATAGTTGATCTGATAATCATTTTCATCTAGGTTCATTCGTGTCCTGCTCCCCCCGGGTCCTGGTGCCCTGCCGGGGAGGGGAGGCCCCTTCCCGCCCGCCGCCGCAACGGAGACCGGATGAACCAGCCTGTGCCGAGCGAAGACACCCTTGCCCGCGTCGTCGATTGCATAGCCGACGTCCTCGGCACACCACCGCGGACGGTCGCGCTGACGACTCCGCTCGCGGCCCTGGGGCTCGAATCCTTCACCGCGGTGCGATTGAGGCGGCGGATCCGCGAACGCACCGGCCGGGACCTGCCGTTGACCGCCTTCCTCGGTGACGGCGCCACGGCCCGCGCGGTGACGGACCTGCTGATCGCCGCCGAGGCGTCCGCGGCGTCGGCGGACCCCGCGCGGCCCGCGCCTGCCGGCCCCGACGCGCTGGCGGCGGCGGAGGCGGGCCCCGGCGGTGGGGGAGTGACGGGGGAAGGCTTCCCGCTGACGCCGATCCAGGCCTCGTACCTCGCCGGACGGGCCGAGGGCATGCCGCTGGGCGGGGTCGCCACGTACTACTACCACGAGTACGACCGCACGCCCGGTGACGCGGACCCGCTCGTGGACGTCGACCGTCTGGAGACCGCCTGGAACCGACTGGTCGACCACCACCCGATGCTGCGTATGACGGTGGACCACCGGGGCCGCCAGCACATCGCCGCTGCTCCGGGCCCCTACCGGATCGGCGTCACCGACCTGCGGCGCGAGCCCGCCGAGGGCGTGCGGGAAGCCCTGGCGGCACAGCGGCGGGAGCGATCCCACCGGAACCGCCCCACCGGCTCCTGGCCGCTGTTCGACGTCCACGCCACGCTGGTGCCCGACGGACGGACGCGGCTGCACGTCGGGGTCGACGTGCTGCTGACCGACCTGGCCGGCTGGATGCTGCTGATGCGCCAGTGGGGCCGCCTCGTCGAGGACCCCGCCCACCGGCTCCCCGAACCGTCGGCGCGGTTCGCCGACCTCCAGCGGGCCCGGTCCGCGGACCCCGAGTGGGCCGCCCGGCGCGCTCGTGACCGCGCCTACTGGGCCGAGCGCGCCCCCGTCCTGCCGCCGTCACCGCGACTGCCCCTGCTGCGCGACCCCGCCGACACCACCCCGCCCCGCTTCGTCCGCTCCGCGGCCGAACTCGACGCCGGAAGCTGGGCGGAACTGCGCGCCCGATGCGCCCAGCACGCGGTCACACCGACCGCCGCCCTCCTCGCCGCCTTCGCCGTCGTGCTCGGCCGGTGGGGCGCCGGGGAGCGGCTGTGCCTCAACACCACGCTGTTCGACCGCCCGGAGGAGGGGAACGGGGCCGAGAACGTGGTCGGCGACTTCACCACCACCGCACTGGTCGGCACGCCCCGCTTCCACCCGGCCGACTGGAAGGGCTTCGCCGACTACGCCGCCGCCGTGAACCACCGCTTCTGGGAGGACCTGGACCACCGGTCCGTCTCCGGTGTGGAAGTGCTCCGGGACCTGCGGGACCGCACCGCGCGGCCGGTGGGAGCCCCCAGCCACCCGGTGGTCTTCACCAGCGGCGTCGGTCTCGCGGGCGACGGGAAGCCCCCGGCCTCCTGGCTCGGCCGGGAGGTGTACGGCATATCCCAGACCCCGCAGGTCCTGCTCGACCACATCGTGTGGGACGAGGGCGGCCGGCTCCGCCTGGCGTGGGACGCGGTCGAGGGAGCCTTCCCCGACGGCTGGATACCGGCCCTGCTCGACGCCTACGTACGCCTGCTCACCACCCTGACCCGCCCCGCGGCCTGGCACGACCCGGCCCTCGGCTGGGACCCCTCCTTCCGCCCCGAGGAGCCGCTGGACGTCCGGCCCTTCACCACCGCCGGCCCTCTGCTGCACGACCCGGTCGCCGACGCGGCTCAGCGGCATCCGAGGCGGCCCGCCCTGCTCACCTCCGCCGCCACCGTCACCCACGCCCGCCTCGCGGGCAACGCCGCCGCCACCGCCGCCCTGCTGGCCGCTCACGGCGCGGGCCCCGGCGAGATGGTCGCCGTCGCCTGCGAGAAGGGCTCCGCGCAGATCACCGCCGTACTGGGCGTCAGCCTGAGCGGAGCCGGATACCTGCCGGTCGAACCGTCCTGGCCGGCCGCGCGCGTCGCCGCGGTCTGCGAGCGCGCCGGCGTCCGCCACGCGCTGGTCGGCCGGGGCGTGCAGACGCACTGGCCCGACTCGGTCACGGCGCACCGCCTGACCGCTGCCGGACGGCCCGCCCGCGGGGCCGCGCTGCCGCCCGCGCCGGAGCCGTCGCCCACGGCCCCGCGCCCCGACGACATCGCCTACACGATCTTCACGTCCGGCTCCACCGGCAGCCCCAAGGGCGTGGAGATCGAGCACCGGGCCGCGCGCACCACCATCGACGACATCGTCGACCGGTTCGCCATCGGCCCCGACGACCGGGTGCTGGCGCTGTCGGCACTCAGCTTCGACCTGTCCGTGTTCGACGTCTACGGCGTCCTCGGCGCCGGCGGATCCCTGGTACTGCCCGACCCCGCGCGGCAGCGCGATCCGCAGCACTGGCTCGAACAGGCCGGACGGCACGGCGTCACCGTGTGGAACACCGCCCCCGCCCTGCTGGAAATGCTCGTCGAGTACGCGGAGATGGAGCCGGACGAGGCCGGCGAGGCGCTGCGCGCGCTGCGTCTGGTGATGCTCTCCGGCGACTGGATCCCGCTGACCCTGCCCGACCGGCTGCGACGGCTCGCGCCCCGGGCTCAGGTGATGAGTCTGGGCGGGGCCACCGAGGCCTCCATCTGGTCCATCACCCATCCGGTCGGGCACACCGACCCGAACTGGCGCAGCATCCCCTACGGCAGGGCCCTGCGCGGCCAGAGCTTCCACGTCCTCGGCGAGGACGGCTCGCCCCGCCCGGTCGGCGAGGCGGGGGAGTTGTACATCGGCGGCGACGGACTGGCCCGCGGCTACACCGGTGACCCGGTGCAGACCGCCGAGAGGTTCGCCGTCCACCCCGTACTCGGCCGCAGGCTGTACCGCACCGGGGACCTCGGCCGGTGGACCGCCGACGGCACCATCGAGTTCCTCGGGCGCGTCGACCGGCAGGTGAAGATCCGCGGGCACCGCATCGAACTGGGCGAGGTGGAGGCGGTGCTGGCCCGCCACCCGGCGGTCCGCCAGTGCGTGGTGTCGTCCGTACGGGGGCCCGACGGGCGGCCCCGGCTGGTCGCCCACCTGGCGCCCCGCGGGGCGAGCGAGCCGCCGACGGCCCAGGAGTTGGCGGACGCCTTGCGCGAGCGGTTGCCCGACTACATGGTGCCCGGCCGGTTCGTGATCCTGGACCGGCTTCCGGTGACGGCCAACGGCAAGATCGACCACACGGCCCTGACCGCCGCGCCGGCCGACTCCGGACCCACGGAGACCGGCGAGTCGGGTGCGTCCGGCGCGGAACGGGACGAACCCTCCGCGCCCCGGAGCACGGCTTCGGCCGGAGCCGTCACCGAGCCGGCCCCGGCCGCCGACGCGGGCAGGGAGTGGGTGGCCGCGGCGCTGGCCGAGGCGGCCGGCCTCGGGCTGGAGGCGGCCCTCGTGGTCCGGCCCGGACGGCTCAGCCCGGACCGGGCGCTGGAGGCTTCCGCCCGTTGGCTGCGAAGCGTGGCGCGGACCGCGGACGGCAGGGGCGCCGAACCGCGCCTGGCCGCCGCAGGGCTCGCGGAGGTGGTCTGGCACCCCGACGGGAGCGCGCCCGAGACACCCGCCCCGGCCCCCGGTCCGGCGTCGGAAGCCGGAGCCCCGCCCCCGGCCTCGGCGCCTGACCCGCACGGCAGCGCGTCCCGCACGGCCCCCCGGCGTCGCGGGCACGGCCCCGCCGCACTCGTCGACCCGGCCGTACTGGAGGCACTCACCGGCGTACTGGCCGACTTCACGGACGTGCCGGTGACGCCCGACAGCACCTTCGGCGACCTGGGGGCGACCTCCCTCACCCTGGTCCTCGCCCACCGCCGGCTCCGCGAGAGCATCGCCCCCCGGCTGGCGCTGGCGGACATGTTCGAGCATCCCACCGTCGCCGCGCTGGCCGCCCGCATCACCGGCCATAGCGCCCCGGACCACGGCCGACCGCCTGGCGCCACCGCCACCGGAACCGGAACCGGAACGGACAGAGGCACAGGCCCGGGCCCTGGCCCGGACACCGACGCCGTCCCGCCGTCCGCGACCGCGCAACCCCCGCAACCCGCGCGGCCCTCGCGCAGAACCTCCCGCATCGCCGCCCGCGCCCTGGCCGAGGAGACCGCGTGAGCACCGGACCGACCACCTCCCGAGAACATGCGCCGGACGCGTCCCCGCCCGGCAACCCGGCCGGCGAGGACGACCTGATCGCCGTCACCGCCCTGGACTGCCGGTTCCCCGGAGCCCCTGACACGGCGGCGTACTGGGACCTGCTCGTCAACGGCCGCAGCGGACTGACCCGGCACAGCGAGCGGGAGTCGCCGGGCAACCCCGCGCACGTACCCGTCAGCGGGATCATCGACGGACAGGACCACTTCGACCCCGAGCCGTTCGGCCTGTCCGACGCCGAGGCGGCCGTGATGGACCCGCAGCAGCGGCTCTTCCTCGAGGCCTGCCTGCGTGCCCTGGAAAGCGCCGGGCACGGCGGCGGCGCCGGAGCGGGCGCCGTGGGGGTCTTCGCGGGCGCCGCCCACAGCGACTACCTCGCCCGCAACCTCGCGGACCGGTACGCCGCCTCCGCCACCGACCCCGTCGGCAGCCTGCAGGCCGCCCTCGCGGGAGTCGCCGACTACCTCCCGCTGCACGTCGCGCACCGCCTCGCGCTCACCGGGCCGGCCGTCGCGGTCGGTACCGCGTGCTCGACCTCGCTGGTGGCCGTGCACCTGGCGGCCCAGTCGCTGCTGGCGGGGGAGTGCGACACCGCGCTCGCGGGCGGATCCTCCCTGATCATCCCGCAGGGCAGGGGTTACCTCCACGTCCCCGACGGCATCTTCTCCGTCGACGGGCACGTGCGGACCTTCTCCGCCGGGGGGACCGGCATCGTGCACACCCAGGGCGTCGGGGTGACCGTCCTTCGGCGGCTGCGCGAGGCGCTGGCCGACGGCGACCCGGTGCTGGCCGTCCTGCACGGCTCCGCGGTCAACAACGACGGCGGCGACCGCACCGGATTCACGGCCCCCTCACCGCGTGGACAGGCCCGTGCCGTGAACGAGGCACTCGCCGTGGCCGGTCTCACGCCGAGGGACATCACCTACGTCGAGGCCCACGGCACCGCCACCCGCCTCGGCGACGTCGTGGAGGTCGCCGCACTGCGCCGCGTCTTCGGCGACACCGGCCCGGCCTGGTGCGCCCTCGGCTCGGTCAAGAGCAACATCGGGCACGCCAACTCGGCCGCGGGCATCGCCGGTTTCGCCAAGACCGTGCTCGCCCTGCACCACGGTGTGCTGCCACCCACCCTGGACGCCCTGCCGCTCAACCCCGACCTCCGGTTGGCCGACTCGCCCTTCACCGTCGTGCACGAGACCGCCGACTGGACCGGGCCCCGGTACGCGGGCGTCAGCTCCTTCGGCATCGGCGGCACCAACTGCCACGTCGTCCTGGGCAGCGCCCCCGTCCGGCCCGCACCTCCCGCCGACCCGCGCCCACAACTCGCCCTGCTCAGCGCGCACCGCGACGACGCCCTCGCCCGCCTGGCCGAGGACACCGCGACCGCCCTGCACACCACGGCCGCCGATCCCGCCGACGCCGCCCACACCCTGCACACCGGCCGCGCGACGCTGCCGTACCGCGCCGCGGCCGTACTCACCGGCCGGCGGGCGGCCGACAGCCGCGCCCTGCGCACCGCACCGCGGCGCCGTCCCGGCCCCACACCGCCCCGGATCGTGCTGGCCTTCCCCGGCGGGGGAGCACAGTACGCGGGCATGGGGCGCGAACTGTACGCGCAGGAGGAGGAGTTCGCCCGCACCGTGGAGGCGTGCGCCGACCTGTTCGACGACGGCGTCGGCTCCGGCCTCACCGAGCTGATCACGGCCGAGCCGTCCGACGAGGGGGCACGCCGGCTGCTGCGCGACCCCGAACACGGCCTGCCGGCCCTGTTCGCCGCTTCCCTCGCCGCCGCGCGGACGCTGCGCTCCTGGGGCGTGGAACCGGACGCGGTGGTCGGTCACAGCCTCGGCGAGTACGTGGCCGCCGTGCTGGCCGGAGCCCTGTCACTGCCCGACGCGGCGACGCTGGTGGCGGTCCGCTCACGCGGCATGTCCCGGGCGGCCGGCGGCGGGGCGATGCTGACCGTCCCGCTGACCGAGCGGCAGGTCCTGGCCCTGCTCATCGACCATCCGGAGCTGGACCTGGCCGCCGTCAACGGTCCGCGCTCCTGCGTCGTGTCCGGGCCCGCGCGGGCCGTGACCGATCTGGAACTGGCCCTCACCGCGCGGGGCGAGCACACCGTACGGCTCTCCCTCGACGCGGCCGCCCACTCCCGCCTGGTCGACCCGGTCCTGCCGGAACTGCGCGCGGCCGCCGAAGGCGTCCAGCCGGGCGTTCCCGGCATCCCGCTCGCCACGACCCTCACCGGGAAGCTGCTGGACACCGCTCCCGATGCCGACCACTGGGTGGCGCACCTGCGTTCCACCGTGCGCTTCTCCGACGCCCTGGCCACGGCCCTCGGCGACGGGCCGGCCGTCCTGATGCAGACGGGGCCGGGCAGTGGCCTGCTCCAACTGGCCCGCCGACAGGGGGACCGGCGGGCGCCGGCCACCCTGGCCACCTTCCCCGACCGCGACGATCCCCGTGGCGGGCGGGCGGCGCTGCTCGCGGCCGCCGGCGAACTGTGGACGTACGGAGTCCCCCTGGACGCGGCCGCCCTGCACCGCCCGGGGCGCCGGAGGACCACCCTGCCGGGCCTGCCCCTGGCCCGCCGCAGACTGTGGATCGACCCGCCCGCCGCCGCTGTGCCGGCGGATGGCCGGCGGCACCGTTCGGGGCAGCCGGTACCCGACGAGTCCGAGCCGCTCCAGTTGCCCGTGTGGACGCGCACGCCGCCCCTCGAGGCGGACCGTTCGGCGCTACGGGGCCGTTGGCTCGTGGCCGCGTCCCCCGACTCGCCGTCGGCCGGCCCGGTGCGGGCCGCGCTCGTCGCCGCGGGCGCCGAGGCCGTCACCCTCGACGAGGCGGTCCGGGATCCGGACATCCCGTGCGAGGGCATCGTCGTGACCGGCCCGCACGGCGGCCGCGGCGAGTCCCCGGCCGAGGGAGCGGACCCCGCCGCGACCGTCACCGCGTCGGTCCTGCGCTACGCGGAGGTGGCCCGAGCCGCCGCCTCCTGGGCCCACCGCGCCTGTCTGCTGCACGTCAGCCACGACGCCCAGCAGGTGGAGAGCGCCGACCGGCCCGCGGCCCACGCCGCCGCCACGCTCGCCGTACCCCGGGTGCTCGCCCAGGAGTTCCCAGGCCTGCGCTGGCGTGCCCTGGACCTGCCGGCCGGACCACCGGACGCCCTCGGCACGGAGGCCGTACTCGCGGAGGCCGCGGACCTGGTGTCCGGCGGGCCGAACGGCACCGAGTGCGCGGTCCGCGGCGGACACCGCTGGACGCGCGGCATCACGCCCTGGCGGCCGTCCGCCCCCGCACCGGACCCGGAAGGACCCGCCGTCACCGAGGGCGGCACCGGAACCGCGGTGGTGCTCGGCGGACTCGGCGACGTGGGCCTGGCCCTGGCCGGACACCTGGCCCGCTCCGGGCGGCGCGTCGTGGTGACCGGCCGCGCCGGACTCGACCCGCGTCCCGGCTCCGGCGGCAAGGACGCCGAACGCGCGGAGACCCTACGCCTTCTGCGGGCGTCCGGCGCCGACATCGAGGTCCGCGCCGCCGACGCCGCGGACATCGCGGCCACCACGGACCTGCTGAGCGAACTGACCGGCCGCCACGGCCCGCTGGACCTCGTCGTGCACGCCGCAGGCGTCGTCGCCTCCGCCGCCGTCGCACCGCTGCGGGCCACCGAGGAGGAGAGCGTGCGCGCGCACGCCCACGCCAAGGTCACCGCGGCGCTCGCGCTGCGTAGCGCCGTCAACGCCCTCCCGCCCGGCCGCCGCCCGGGCACCGTACTGCTGATGTCCTCGGCCACGGCGTTCGTCGGCGGCCTCGGCCTCGCCCCGTACGCGGCCGTCAACCGCTACCTGGACGCGCTCGCCGAACACGAGCACAGCGCGGACCCGGACGCGCCCCGCTGGCTCAGCGTGGCCTGGGACGGCTGGCGCGTAGGGCCCGGCCGCAGCGAACGCACCGTGGCCTCCCGGCACTCGATCGGCCTGGCGGACGGCATGCGCACCGTGGACCGGCTGCTGGCCCTCGCGGCCGCGGGCCGTTCGCCGGCCTCCGTCGTCGTCTCGCCGGCCGACCTCGCGCCCCGCACCGCGGGCACGCCCGCCGTCGTGGCCGCCGCCGCACCCGGCGTGTCCACGTCGGAGCCGCGGGACGGCACGGCATTCACCACCGCGGCGGAGGCACGGCTGGCCGAGGTGTGGTCGGACCTGCTCGGCTTCCCCGTCACCGACCGCGACGCCGACTTCTTCGCTCTCGGCGGACACTCGCTGCTGGCCACCCGGATGCTCGCCCGGCTGCGCGACGACCACGGCGCCGACCTGCTGCTGCAAGACCTCCTCGCCCGGCCCTCCATCGCGGCCCTGGCCCCGATGCTGCCCGGCGGGCCGGACCGGCGCCCACCGGCCGGACCGCAGGACACGGAGGCCGCCCCACCCCCCGGACCCGACGAGGAGCCGCGCGAGTTCCCCCTCACCCGGGTGCAGCACGCCTACTGGGTGGGCGGGTCGGGTGGCTACCGCCTCGGCGACGTCCCCTGCTCCTTCCACCTGGAGTACGACTGTCCCGACCTGGACACCGACCGCTACGAAGCCGCCTGGAACGCGGTCATCGCCCGCCATCCCATGCTGCGCGCGGTCGTCTCACCCGAGGGCCGCAACCGGATCCTCGACAAGGTGCCCCACTACCGGATCCGCGTCCAGGACCTGACGGGGGACGACGACGGCGAGCGCGCCCGGAAGCTGGAACGCGTCCGCGAGCGCATGGTCCGCCGCGAACCCCGCCCGGGCCGCTGGCCCCTGGTCGACATCCGGGCCGCCCGGCTGCCCGGCGACGTCGTCCGCCTGTTCGTCAACGTGGACGTCCTGGTGTGCGACACGGCGAGCTACCTGGTCTGGGACCGGGAACTGCGCGCCCTCTACCACGACCCGGCCGCACGACTCCCTCCGCTGACCACCACCTTCGCGCAGTGCGTGGCCGCGCTCCAGCACCGCGCCGAAGGCCCCGGACACGCCCGGGCCGCCGCCTACTGGCGTGCCAGACTGGACGACCTGCCCGGCGCGCCGGCGCTTCCCGTCCAGGACCGGAATCCGCGGGAGCGGCCCCGCTTCGCACGGCGCACCGCCCGTCTGGAGCCGGACCGCTGGGACGCCCTCAAGGCCGAGGCGGCCCGGCGCGGACTGACCCCCACGGCCGTCCTGCTGGCGGCATACGGCGAGGCACTCGCCGGATGGTCGGGACAGGACCGGTTCTCCCTCACCCTCACCCTCTTCGACCGGCCCGCGCACCTGCCCGGGGCGGACGCCGTGGTCGGCGACTTCACCTCGCTGATGCTGCACGAGGTGGACCGCTCGGACACCCGCCGCTTCGCCGACGCCGCCGTACGGGCCCAGCGCACCCTCTTCGAGGACCTGGACCACCGGGAGTTCTCCGCGCTCGACCTGCTGGCCGAGAAGTCCTCGCGCACCGGCCGCTCCGAGTCCGTTCCCGTGGTCTTCACCAGCGCCCTGGGTCTGTCCGGACCGCTCGGCGGCGGCCACGACCTGGACTGGGCGGGCACACCGGTGCACGGCGTGAGCAGCACCCCGCAGACCTGGCTGGACCACCAGGTGATCGAGCAGCACGGGGCGCTCCTGCTCCAGTGGGACGTGCTGGAGAGCGCCCTGCCCGCCGAGGAGGCCAACGCCGCGTTCGCCGCCTACACCGAGCGGGTACGCCTGCTGGCCGACGCGCCGTCGGCGTGGGACCTCGACGAGCCCCGCGCCGCGCTCCCCGTCCCGGCCCGCGCACCGGACCGGCCGGCACCCGCCGACGCCTCCCGGACGGCGAAACCGGCCGGCCACGGCCCGGGCCCCGACGCCGCTGCCCACGCCGGTGGCGATACCGGTGCCGGTGGCGACGCCGGTGGCGATACCGGTGCCGGTGCCGGTGCCGGTGCCGGTGGCGATACCGACGCCGCTGCCCGCGCCGGTGGCGACGCCCGCAACCGCGCCGATGCCGATGCCGACGCCGCCATGCTGCTGCACCACGGCAACGGCGACCGCCCGCTGTTCCTGATGCACCCCTCCGGCGGCGACGTGCTGTGCTACGGCGAACTCGCCCGCCTCCTCACCGACGGCCGGCCCGTCGTGGCCCTCACCGACCCCGCCCTGACCGGCGGCACCGGGGCGCGGACCATCGCCGAGATGACCGACCGCTACCTCGCCGCGCTGCGCGCCCACCAGCCGCGGGGGCCCTACCTGCTGGGCGGCTGGTCGATGGGCGGCACGGTCGCCCACCAGATGGCCGTGGAACTCGAACGACGCGGTGAGAGAACCGACCTTCTGGTCCTGATCGACTCCAACACCCCCGACCGCATCCGGGCCCTGGCGGGGACCGGCCGCACCCGGACCACCGCCCACGCGGCCGTCCGCTACCTGCGCTCGCTGGAGGCGTTCCTCGACCTCGACCTGGACCTCGGCGCGGACGCGAAGGAGATCCGCGAGGCCCCGACCCCGGCCGCCGTGCGCCGGGCCGTCACCGAGCGACTGCGGCTGGCCGGCCTGCTCGGCCCGCACGACACCGCCGACACCCGGCTGGAGGTCTTCGAACGCCACCTGCGGGCCCTGGCGGACCACCGGGCCGGACACCTCACCGACCCGGCCACCCGGCTCCTGCTCATCGCCGCGTCCCGCCCCTCGCCGCACAACGCCGGCGTCGGCATGGGCGTCGACGACGCCGGGGACCTGCCCGCCCTGGGGTGGCTGCCGCACGTCAACGGCCCCGTCGACGCCCACACCGTCGAGGGCCACCACTACTCCCTGCTCCACGACCCCGCGGTACGGCGGACCGCCGCCCTCATCGACCGGGCCCTGGCCGCCGTACCCGCCGACCGGTGAAAGCCGGCAGCCCCAGCCCCTGCGACACCCGAATCCCGCGGAAAGCAACCATGCACCAGCACCCCTCGTCCCGTGTCCGCCCGTCCCGCTCCCGCGGATCCGCCCTCGCCGCCCTCACGGCGGCCGGCGCCCTGCTGCTCGGCGCCTGTTCCGGCACACCCGCCGCGGACGCGGACGCGCCCGCCGCCGGCACCGGCACACCGGTAGACGGCGGCACCCTGCGGTACGCCGTCGCCGGATCACCCGCCACCGCCAGTGACGACCCGCACGGCGGACTCGGCAACGAGTCCGACGTCATGCGCTTCGCCCTGACCTACGACGTCCTGACCGTCCCCGGCGAAGACGGGAGGACCCGGCCGCGGCTCGCCACGTCGTGGAAGCCCAACGACGCCATGAACCGCTGGACCCTCACCCTGCGCGACGACGCCCGCTTCACCGACGGCGCCCCGGTACGCGCCGCCGACGTGCTCTACTCCCTGCGCCGCATCGCCGGCAAGGCCGCCGAGAACTACGGCCGACTCGCCGACTTCGACCTGCGGAAGTCCACGGCCCCCGACGAGCACACCGTCGTCCTCGCCACCCGCGCCCCGATGGCCGACGCGCCCCGCGCGCTGGAATCCGTCACCTTCGTCGTACCCGAGGGCACCGAGGACTTCTCCCGTCCCGTCCCCGGCTCGGGACCGTACCGGGTGGAGCGGACCAGCGCCCAGACCACCGTGCTCACCCGCAACGACACGTGGTGGGGCGAGCGCCCGCACCTGGACCGGATCGAGGTCCAGGCCGTCGCCGACCCGCAGGCACGGGCGAGCGCCGTCGCCTCCGGGCAGGCCGACGTCGCCGGAAGCGTCAGCCCCGCCGCCGTCAAGAGCACCGGCTCCTCGGCGAAGACCCAGGTCGTGCGCCGCGACGGGGTCACCGAGTACCCGTTCGTCATGCGCTTGGACACCGAGCCGTTCGACGACCCCGGGGTCCGCGAGGCATTCCGCCTCGCCGCCGACCGGAAGGCCCTGGTCGACACCGTGTTCCTGGGCTACGGGGAGGTCGCCAACGACCTCCCCACCCCCTACGACCCCTCGGCGCCCGACGACCTTCCGCAGCGCACCCGTGACGTGGAGAAGGCCAGGAGACTCCTCGAGGAAGCGGGCCACGCCGACGGGCTGTCCGTCACCCTGCACACCACCACCTCCTATCCCGGCATGGACACGGCGGCCACGCTCTACGCCCAGCAGCTCGCCGACATCGGCGTCGACGCGGAGGTGAAGGTCGAGCCCGCCGACACCTACTGGACCGCCGTCTACGCCAAGAAGGCGTTCTACACCGGCTACTACGGCGGCATCTCCTTCCCCGACCTGGTCCGTGTCGGCCTGCTGGCCGACGCGCCCACCAACGAGACCGCCTGGCGCAGCAAGACCTTCGACGACGGCTTCGCCAGGGCCATGGCCACCGCGAACGAGGCACGGCGCGAGGAACTGCTCTCCGGCATCCAGCGCGAGCTGTGGAAGGACGGCGGCTACGTCGTCTGGGGCACCGGCGACGGACTGGACCTCGCCGCGCCCGGGGTGCGCGGCCTCCCCGACGGGCCCGGCTTCCAGCGCATGTTCATCGACCAGGTGTGGATGGCCGAGTGACCCCGCGTGCTGCCGGCCGTGCCCTGCGCCCGCTGGGCCGGGCCGCGGCCCTGGCCGTCGCCGCCACGGCGGTGGTCTTCACGGCGACGGAGCTCCTCCCCGGCGACGCCGGGGAGCTGCGGACGACGGGCCGGGCCTCCCAGGAGGACGTCGCGGCGGAACGGCACCGTCTCGGACTGGACCGGCCGGCCGCGGTGCGCTACCTCGACTGGCTGTACGGTCTGGTCCGGGGAGACCTGGGACGCTCGCTGGCGGGCGACAGGCCGGTGGCGACGCTGTTCGCCGAACGGCTGCCCGCCACCGCCGTGCTGGTGGCCGTGGCGCTGGCCGTCACCGTGCTGCTGACCGCGACGGCCCTGACCCTGACGTACCTGCGTGGGGGCCGGGGCGGCACGGCCGCCGCCGCGCTGGCCGCCGTGCCGCAGCCGGTCTACGCGGCGTCGCTCGGCGCGGTCCTGGCCGGGCTGCTGGGCTGGCTGCCTCCCGTGTCCCTGCTCCCGCCCGGCGGCTCGCCCCTGGCCGATCCCCGGCTCCTGGTGCTGCCCGCCCTCACCCTCGCCCTGCCCTCGGCCGCCTTCGCCACCGTCCTGCTGCGCGGAGCGCTGGGCGACGCCCTGCGCCGCCCCCACGTGGCCGACGCACGACTGCGCGGCCTGCCCGCGCCGCTCGTGCTGCACCGGCACGTCCTGCCCTTCCTGTACGCGCCGGCGCTCCAGGTGGCGGCCCTGCTGGCCGGGGGACTGGTGGCGGGAACCGCCCTGGCGGAGACCCTGTTCGGCTATCCGGGCACCGGCCAGCTACTGGTGTCCGCCGTAGTGGTGCGGGACGTCCCCGTCGTCCAGGCCGCGGCCCTCCTCCCGGCCGCCGTCCTGCTGCTGGGCATGCTCCTGGCCGACCTGGCCGCCCGCCGCACCATGCTCCCGCGCCTCTCCCGGGGCGCCGGACGCGCCGTGCCGGACGGACCCGGAGGGGCCGGATGGTGAGCCGGTCCGCGCCGTCCTTCCCCACGACCGCCCGCCGCACGGCGCCCGTCGTCGCGGCCGCCGTCGTGCTGGTGTGCGTGCCGCTCGGCCGGTACGCCGCCCCGCACCCGCCGGAACGGACGGTCGCCGAGCCCTGGCTGCCGCCCGGCGGGCAGCACCTCCTGGGCACCGACGTCCTGGGCCGCGACGTACTGTCCCGGGTGCTGGCAGGGGGCACCGAACTCCTCACCGTGTCCCTGCTCGCCGCGCTCGCCGCCGTCGTCTGCGGCACGGCTCTCGGCCTCGCCGCGGGCTGGTCGGGCGGCCGTACCGCCCGCTCCGTGCGGGCCCTGTGCGACCTGCTGCTCGCGGTCCCCGCCCTCGTCCTGGCGCTGGTGCTGGCCACCGCGCTGACCGGGGCCACGGCGGTCGTCGTGGCGGCGGTGCTCGCCGGGGCGCCGCTGACCGCGCGGGTCGTCGGCACCCAGTGCGCCCACCTGCGCGACAGCGGACACGTGCACGCCGCCGTCGAACGGGGCGAGCGCACACCCGCCGTGCTCGTCCACGAGGTGCTGCCCAACCTGCGCCGTCTGGTCGCCGCCGACGCCGGACTCCGGCTGGTCACGGCACTGCAGATCGCGGCCGCCCTGGCCGTGCTCGGCCTGGGACCGCAGCCGCCCGCCCCCGACTGGGCCCTGATGCTCAGCGAGAACCTGCCCGGCGCCGCGCTCAATCCCCTGGCGCTGCTGGCTCCCGCGGTTCCCCTGGCGGGCTGCGCCTGGGTGTTCGCCGCGGCGGCCGGGACCGCCGCCCGCACGCCGCAGGAGGCCGTATGACAGCCCGTTCGCACACTGCCGCAGCCGCAGCCGCAGCCGCCGCCGTCCCCCTGCTGGCGGCGGAAGGATTGACGGTACGCCGCGTCCACGACGGAGCCACGGTGCTGCCGCCGGCCGGTCTCGAGGTCGGCTCCGGCGAGGTGCTGGCCGTCACCGGCGCGTCCGGTGCCGGCAAGACCACCCTGCTGCGGGCCCTGCTCGACGTCCTGCCGGACGGACTGCACCGTCCGGCGGGGACCGTCCGCTGGCGCGGCGCGCCGGTGGAACCGGGCCGGGCGGCCAGGCGGTGGCGGCGTGCCCGGTGCGGCTGGCTGGGGCAGGACCCCGGCGCGGCGCTGAACCCGCTGTGGCGCGTGGACCGGCTGATCGGCGAGGGGTTCACCGGTGACGCCGGCGCCCGGGTGCGGCGCGTCGAAGTCCTGATGCACCGGCTGGGCCTGCCACCCGGCCTCGCCGCACGACGGGCGGGGGAGGTCTCCGGCGGACAGGCACAGCGGGTCGCTCTGGCCCGCGCCCTGTGCGCCGACCCGGAACTGCTCGTACTGGACGAACCGACTTCGGCGCTGGACCGTGCGACGGCCGGCCTGGTCGCCGAAACCGTACGCTCCTGGCGGGACGTCCCCGGCAGGTGCGTCGTCCTGGTCACGCACGACGCCCACCTGGCCGCCGAACTGGCCGATCGCACCCTGGTGCTCGCCGGCGGCCCCCGTCCCGCGCCCGACGCGGGGGCCGCCGGCGGCCCGGCGCTCCCGGCAGCCCCGGGGCACGGACCACGCCCGGCCGCCGTGGTACGGGAGTCGCTTCCGTCCGCCGTCGTCCGCGAGCCGCTTCCGTCCGGCGTGGTACGGGAGTCGCTTCCGGCCGCCTCGGCGCACGAGGCGTCCGCCGGGACCGCCGGGACTCCGACCGGGCCCGCACCCTGCACGGCGGCTGCTTCGGCCGCGTCGTCGGCTTCCGCCGCCCCGTCACCGGCTCCTGTGGTGTCGTCCTCGGCTTCTGCGACGCCGTCGCCCGGTCCTGTGGTGCCGCCACCGGTCACTGCCGCGCAGGCACCGGATCCTTCCACGCCGTCACCGGCCTCTGCCACGCAGCCACCGGCACCGGATCCTGCCGCACCGCCACCGGCTCCCGTGCTGTCGCCACCGGCTCCCGTGCTGTCGCCACCGGCTCCCGTGCTGTCGGCGCGGGGTCTGTCGCTGCTCACCCCCGGCGGCGCGCCGTTGCTCGACGCGGGCGACCTGGAGTTGCCCGAGGGCGGCTGGCTGGCCGTCACCGGACTTTCGGGTTCCGGCAAGACGACCCTGCTGCACGCCCTGGCGGGCCGCCGCCCCCCGGCCGGCGGGGAGCTGCTGCTGCGCGGGCACCCGCTGCCCCGCGAAACGCGCTCGCGTGACCGGCGGATGCTGCGCGCCGTCCAACTGGCCGGACAGGACACGGTGACGGAACTCAACCCGGCGCACACCGCGGGCCGGTCGGTGGCCCGGCCGCTGAGGGTGTTCCACGGCACGACGGGGACGGCCGGGCGACGCCGGGTGCGGGAGCTGCTCGAAGCCGTGGGACTGCCCGCAGAACTGTCCGGCAGCCGGCCCTCGGCGCTCTCCGGCGGCCAGCGTCGTCGGGTCGTCCTGGCCCGCGCGCTCGCCGCCGAGCCCGACGTGCTGCTGCTGGACGAACCCACCGCGGGCCTCGACCCGGTCTCCGCGCGACGAGTCCTCGATCTCCTGGACCGGCTGCGCGGGAGCGGCCCGGCGATCCTGACCGTCACCCACGACCCGGACACGGCCGCCCGCGCCGACCACGTACTGCACCTGACCGGGCGCCGTCTCATCCCGCGGGCGCCCACGGCCCTCCCCGACCCCGCCCATGACCAGAGAACGGAGCATCACGGTGTCCGACAACACCACGGCTGACCACACCGGCCGGATCGCGGAGCTGCTGGCCGCCCACCCCTGGGTGGCCCGGGCACGCCCCGCGCCCGACGGCGGCGTCCAGGTCGTCCCGCACCCGTACGCCGTGACCGCCGTGCCCGAGCCGGGCCCTCTGCTGCGCGAACACCTCGAGCAGTGGACCGAGGTCTACGAGTGGGTGTACGAGACGGCCGAGGGGCGGCACGCCGACGACCTGGACCTGTCCGGATGGCGGGCGTCCGACACCGGAGCGCCGTTGCCCGAGAGCCACATGCGGGACTGGGTGGAGCGCACCGTGGAACTCGTCCTGGACCGGCGCCCGAGGCGGCTGCTGGAACTGGGCTGCGGCACCGGACTGCTCGCCTACCGACTCCATCCGCACCTGGACGGGTACGTCGGCACCGACGTCGCTCAGGTCGCGGTGGACCGCCTCGGCGACGCCGGCCTGCCCCGCTCCGCTTTCGTCCGGGCCGCCGCCCACGAGACCGCCGCCCCCGGAGTGCGGGACGCGATGGACGCCGTCTTCGGTCCCGGCACGCTCCCCGACTGCGTGCTGCTCAACTCCGTCACCCAGTGCTTCCCCGACCTGGCCTACCTGACCGCCGTCCTGCACGGGGCGCTGTCGGCCGTAGCGGACGGCGGCACCGTGATCGTCGGAGACAACCGGCACTCCGGCCTGTTGCTCGACCACTTCGAACGACTGGAGCGGGCACGGGATCCCGAGGCGGACGACACGACGATCGCCACCAGGGCCGCGGCCGCCGCGGCCGCCGACGAGGAGCTGTCCTTCAGCCCCGCGGCCGTCGCCGCGGCCGTCGCGGCCCAGCCGCGGCCGGTCCGCATGAGCGTGCACGCCCGCACCATGGCGGCGGACACCGAACTGACGCGCTACCGCTACGACGTCGTCCTGCGTGTCGGCCCGTCCGCCGGTGGGCGGGAGACCCGGCGCGTGCGCCGGACGCCGTGGCACGGGCTCCGGGGGAGCGACACCCGGGCAACGCTGCGCGGCGCCCTCGGCGCGGGCCCCGTCGTCGTCCACGGCATCCCCAACGCGCTCCTGTGCGACGCCCCGGGAGCGGTGACCCCGTACGCCCTGCGCGAGGCACTGGAGGGAGTCGACGCCGCCGTACTGCTCGACGTCGCCGATCCGCGCCTGCTGGCCGTGGCCGCGCCCGCGGACCGCGCCCCCGCCGCCGCGGACGTCGCGATGCCTTCCGGCCCGGCCGCCCACGAGCCGTTTCCCGTGTTCGTGCGGCGCCGCCTGCCGGAGGTCCTGCGTGATCACCTGCGCCGGGCGGAGCCGGCGACGAGCCCACCGGCGATCACCGTGGTGGACGGCGGCGAGGACGGCCGCTCGTGAACGACGTGCTCACCGACGAGGTCCTCGGCGGACTCCCGGGCGTGACGGACTGGCAGTTGGTGCGCGGTGGCGGTCGGGACAGCCTGCTGGTGGCGGGCCCGTCGCCCGGTCCGCGACCGCCGGCCGACGCCGGACGTGCCGACGCCGACGCCGCGGGCCGGGCCGCGGACGCGGGTGACGCCTCCGTGCGCGGTACCGATCCGGCCCCGCTCGCGGCCCTGATGCGGCAGCTCGACGAAGCGGCGCTGCTGACGATGGCCCGGGTGCTCGACCGGACCCGGCTGTTCCGCGACGCCGGCCGGCCGCACACCGACGAGATCCTCGCGGCCCTGGCGGTCGCCCCCCGGCACGCCTGGATCGTACGGCGCTGGCTGAGCACCCTGACCGCGGAGGACCGGCTCCGGCCGGCCGCGGCGACGGGCCGCCACCACCGCCTCACGGCGCCGGACCGCCGGGACCACGCACGGGCGTTGCGGGACCTGGAGGGGGCCTGCGCGGGCCTGGGCTACCCGGCGTCCATGACCCGGTTTTTCCGGGCCGCGGCCGAACGGCTTCCCCTGCTCCTCCAGGACCGCACGTCCCTGCACGAGGTTCTCTTCCCCGACGGGGAGACGGACACGGCGCAGGGCAACTACCGCGACAGCGTGCCCAGCCGCTGGGCCAACCACGCCGCCGCCGCCCTGCTCGCCGCTGAGGCCGGGCGCCGGAGCGAGCGGGGCCCGCTGCGCGTCCTCGAAGCGGGCGCCGGGGTGGGCGGCACCACCACGGCCGTCCTGGAAGCGCTCGGCGACACGCCCGTCGACTACCTGTTCACGGATGTCTCGCCGTTCTTCCTGCGGGCGGCCAAGGAGGCCTTCGGCGACCGCCCCGGAGTGCGGTACGCACTGTTCGACATCCAGGCCGACCCGCACGGGCAGGGCCTGGAGCCGGGCTCCCGGGACGTCGTCCTTGCGGCGAACGTCCTGCACAACGCGCGGCACGCCGGGCGCTGCCTGGCGGACCTGCGGGAACTGCTGGCCCCCGACGGGCTGCTGGTCATGATCGAGTCGTGCCGGGAGCACTACCAGGCACTCACCTCCATGTACCTGCTGATGTCTCCCGGGCCCGACGAGGAGGGCTGGTTCACGGACCTGCGAGCCGGCCAGGACCGGGTCTTCCTCACCGCCGAGGAGTGGACGCGGCAGTTGGACGCGGCGGGCTTCGACCCGCTGCCCGTCCTGCCGCACGAGGCACACCCGCTCGCCGCGGCCGCGGGCCAGCGCGTCATCGCGGGACGGGTGCGAGCCCACGGGGCCCGTCCGGACCCCGGCCGCGTCCGCGCCGCGCTCGCCGACCGGCTGCCCCCGTCCCCCGGCCCTCCCCGGGTCCACTCCGTGGACGAGATCATCCACCCCACCATCCCGACTGGAGAACCCCGTTGACCTCCCCCTCCACCTCCGAGCACACCACCTCCGGGCACACCACCTCCGGGCACGCCACCTCCGGGCATACCACCTCCGGGCATACCACCTCCGGGCATGCCACCTCCGGGCACGCCGCCTCCGGGCCGTCGGCCCCGGCCGACCTGGTCGACGCCGTCCGCGCCGTGTGGGCCGACGCCCTGGAGACCGACCCGACGGCCGTGCCGGCACACGCCAGCTTCCTGAGCCTGGGCGGCGACTCCGTCCTGGCCGTCCGCATGGCCGCGATGCTGCGCAAGCGGCTGGGCACGCCGCTGGCCCTGGCGGACATCCGGGTGGAGCAGAGCGCCGCCCAGCTCGCCGCCCTCGTCCACGAACGCAGCACCGGTTCCGGCACCGGCACACTGCGCCCGCTGCCCCTGGACCTGCGCCGGCGTGCGGACCCGGACGCCGCCTTCCCGCTTCTGCCGCTCCAGCAGGGCTACTTCGTGGGTCAGCAGGACGCCTGGGAGCTGTCCTACCGCTCCGCACACCACTACGTGGACATCGGCCTGGAGGACATCGACGCCGACGAGGCTCCCGAGGCGCTGCAGGACGCCCTGGAGCGGCTGGCCGAGCACCAGGCCGTCCTGCGTGCCCGCATCCTGCCCGACGGCCGGCAACGCATCCTGCCCCTCGACGATCCGGACGCGGTACCGAGGCTCGGCGTCACCGACCTGCGCGGCGCCGACGAGGAGACGGCCGCCGCGCGGCTCGCGGAGATCCGCCACGAGATGAGCACCGAGGGGCCCGACCCCGCCACGGGGTGCGGGCTGGACATGCGGCTGACGCTGATGCCCGGCGACCGGGCGCGACTGCACTCCGCCACCAGCCTGCTGATCATCGACGGCTGGTCCTCGGGCGTCTTCTACCGCGACCTCTTCGCCCTGGTCTCCGACTACAACGCCGTCCTCGCCCCCCTGGACATCGACTACGGCGACTACGTGACGACCCTGCGCGACCTGCCCGGCACGCAGGCGTGGCAGGAGGACCGCGACTGGTGGTGGGACCGCCTCGACTCCTTCCCCCTGCCGCCGGCGCTGCCGCTGGTGGCCGACCCCGCCGAGGTGCGCCCCACCCTGATGGGCACCCGGCAGGCGGTGCTGGCCCCGGAGCGCTGGTCGGCGCTGCGCCGTCTGAGCACCGAGCACGGGGTGACCCCCTCCGCGGCGATGTTCGCCGCGTTCGCCGGTGCCGTCGCGCGGGCCTGCGGGCACCGCCGTTTCCTCCTCAACACCCTGCAACTGAACCGCCTCCCGCTCCACCCGGACGTGTCCCGCCTGGTGGGAGCCTTCTCCTCCACCATGCTGCTGCCGGTCGACCTGCCGGCGGCCCCGGTCTTCGCCGACCTCGCCTCCCGCGCCCAGCAGGACATCGGCGACGCCCTCGCCCACAACCTGGTCACCGGCGTGGAGGTCTCCCGCGAACTGGGCCGTCGCCGGGGCACCCACCGTCCGGTGGCGCCCGTCGTCTTCCAGTCCACCCTGGGCGTGGACGCGGCACTGGGCAGTGAGGTGCCCCAGGAGGCGGGACCGCTCGGAGTCATCGACCTGCTGAGCCACCACCAGCAACTGAGGACGCCCCAGGTGGCCCTTGAGGTGCGGCTGTTCGAGCTGCGCGGCGAGCTGGTGGTCGTCTTCTCGCTGGTGGAGGAGCTGTTCGCGGGAGCGGATGTCGACCGGATGTTCGCCGATCTCATGGTCACCGTCGAGTCGCTGGTCGAGCCGGACGGCTGGTCCGCCGTCGTCGAACTGCCGGACCCGGTCGACGGCGAGCAGGAGGGACCGAGCCGGCAGGCATCCGGCCGGCGCCTGTCCATGCCCGCGACGGTGACCGACCGGGCGGAACCGGGACCGCCCCGCGACGACACCGAGCGGGCCGTCGCCGCTCACTGGGAGAAGTCGCTGGACTGCCCGGTGGACGAACGCACCGCCGAGTTCTTCGCGCTCGGCGGCGACTCGCTGCTCGCGGTGCGGATGCTCGGGTCGCTCGCGCGGGAGGGGCTGGGACGGGTGACGCCCCGCCGTTTCCTGCGGCAGCCCACGGTGGCCGGGCTCGCCGCCGCCCTGCGCGAGCCGGACGGCCGGTGAACGGGGTGCGGCGGGGGCGGGACCGCTCCCGCCGCACCCGGTGTCAGCCGCCCAGGCCGGCGTCCTCGCGGAAGAGTTCCTGGTCCAGCCAGACCGCGGCGCGGGCGCCGTCGGCGGCGCCGGTGATCACGAAGGTGAGGGCGTCCGGCAGGGCCTCCAGACGGGCGGTGTCCCCGGCCGCGTACACGCCGGGCACCGACGTGCGCTGGAACTCGTCGACCCGCACACAGCCGTCCGGGAGGATCAGGCACCCCAACTGCTCGGCCAGCGGGGAGTGCTGGCGGGTCGGCGGCCGGTGGTAGACGCCCTGCCGCTCGATGACCCGGCCGTCGGCGAGGACCAGGCGGACGGCGCCCTCCTCGCCCTCGATCCGGGTCACGCCCGTCTCCTCCACCGCGATCCCCGCGTCGGCGAGCCGGCCCGCGGCCTGCTCGGGCACGGGGTGGCCGTCGGTGCACACGATCACGTCCCGGCTGAAGCGGTCGGCGACGTACAGGGCCTGCATGACCTGCGGCAGTTCATGCCCGAGGACGGCCAGGCTCATCCCGGTGGTCTCCCAGCCGTGGCAGAACGGACAGTGGTACACGCCCCGGCCGAACAGCGCGGACAGCCCCTCCACCCGCTCGTCGAGCACGTCGACCTGCCCCGTGGCGAGGACCAGTCTGCGGGCGTGCTCCACCGCGCCGTCGGCCAGCGTCACGGTGAATCCCCGGGGCGTGGTCGCGGCGGTGGTGACGGTGGCCCCACGCACCTCCACGTTCGGGTAGGCGGAGAGCTGGTCGCGGCCTATGCGGCGCAGTTCGGCCGGCGGGAACCCGTCACGGCTGAGGAACATGTGCATCCGCGCCGCGGGTGCGTTGCGGGGGCGGTCGGAGTCCAGCAGGAGGACCCGCCTGCGCTGACGCCCGGACACCAGCGCCGCGTTGAGGCCCGCGGGCCCGCCGCCCACCACGATCACGTCGAACATCGTCGTCACTTCTTTCCTGGTTCGGCGATCAAGAACTAGTACGATAATCATTATCATTTTCAACAGTGGAGTCCGAGGGGAACGGTGGGAATACCGATGCGAGACAAGACGGCCGTCGGCGTCCTGGGCGGTTACGGAGCGGTCGGCGGTGCGGTCGTGCGACGGCTCCACCGGGCGGGTGCCGGCCCCCTCCTGGTGGCCGGCCGTGACGCGGACCGGGCGGCGGCGCTGGTCACCGGACTCCCGGAGGGCGGCTCGGACGCGGCTGCCCTGGCCGTCGATCTGACCGACCCCGACTCGCTGGACCGCTTCACGGCCGGATGCCGGCTCGTCGTCAACTGCGCGGGTCCCTCGTACCGCGTGCTCGACCTGGTCGCGCGGGCAGCGCTGCGCAACGGCGCCGACTACGTGGACGCGGCCGGTGACGATCCGGTCCGCGACCTGCTGTCCGCCGGCCAAGGCGCCGAGCGATGGGCGGCGGCCGGACGCGTGGCCGTGCTGTCCGCCGGCGCGCTGCCCGGTCTGTCGTCGCTGCTGCCTCGCGCCCTGGCCGCCCGCGCCACCGCGGCGGTCGCACTGGACGCCTACGTCGGTGGTGTCGCGCCGCTCACCCCGGCCGCGGCCGGCGACGTGCTGCTCGGCCGGGGGCCGGAGCACGGCACACCGGCGGCCGCCTGGGAGGAAGGACGGATACGGGAGCGCGCCCTGGCCCCCCGCCGGGCGGAGCGGCTCGATGCCTTCCCGGCGCCCGTGGACGCCTTCCCCTTCCTGTCCGCCGAGGCCGTCCGGCTGGCCCGCGACACGGGTGTCGGCCGCCTGCGCTGGTACACCGTCTTCGGCGGCGGCCGCCTGGCCGAGGAACTCGCCATGGCGTGGGCGCTGGACGGCACGGGGACCGCCGAGCTGGTCACGGCCGCCGACGAGGACGTGCGGCGCCACGGGGCCTGGTACGGACAGGAGTTCCACCTCTGGGACGGGGTGGAGGACGGGCCGCCCACCGCAAGGCTGGTCCTGCGCGCCGAGGACTCCTACGAGCTGAGCGGGTTCCTGGCCGCCACCGCCGCGCTCGGGGTCCTCCACGGGGCGATCGCACCCGGTGTGCGCTTCGCCGCGGAGGTACTCGATCCGCTGCGCGTCACCGAGGACCTGGCGACGGACGGGGCGGCCGAGCTCAGGATGCTGTGAGGGTCCGTGCGCCGGCGCGCCTGCGGGAGCCGCTCGCGCGCCCGCCGGTCAGGGGTCCGTCCGGCGGTCGGCCGGGCGGTGGCAGTCACCGCACACGCCCGTGAGTTCGACGGTGTGGTCCACCGCGCGGAATCCGATCAGCCGTACGGTCCTCGCCACCCACTGCTCTACCTCCTCGGAGTCGACCGCGAGGCTGAGGCCGCACTCCCGGCAGACGGCGTAGTGCCGGTGACCGCCGTCCGGCCTGGGCCGGTAGAGACGCTCACCGTCACCGTCCCGTACCACGTCGACGTGCCCGGCCGACTCCAGTAACCGCAGGGTGCGGTAGACGGTGGTCAGCCCCACCGCCACGCCGTCCGCGGCCAGAGCGGCGTGCAGGGCCTGCGCCGAGACGAAGCCGTCGCAGGCGCGCAGGGCCCCGAGGACCGCGGCTCGCTGCCGGGTCGTACGCCACTCGCCGCGGGCCGTTCCGTACATGGGCGTGCCTCCTCGCGTCCGGCGGGCCGCGCGGTGCCGGACGCCGTCCGTCCAGTGGGTCTCTCGCAGTCGTCAGGCGCGGACCGCGCGCCCGTCCCTCATCTCGACCACTCGGTCCGCGAAGTGCCGTACGACCGCCCGGTCGTGGCAGATGAACAGGTAGCCGAGGCCCAGTTCGTCCTGGAGGTCACAGAGCAGGTTCAGCACGCCGGCCCGCACGGAGGCGTCGAGCGCCGACACCGGTTCGTCGAGGACGAGCAGCCGCGGCCCGGAGGCGAGGGCGCGGGCGATCCCGGCCCGCTGGCACTGGCCGCCGGAGAGTTCGTGCGGGCGCCGGTCCCCGTACGAGGGGTCGAGGCCGACCCGGTCGAGCAGCTCGGCCACGCGGGCGGGTCCGTCGGCCCGGTCCCATCCGCCCTGCACCTTCAGCGGCTCGGCCACCGCGTCGCGGATGCGGTGCCGGGGGCTCAGGGAACCGTAGGGGTCCTGGAAGACGGGCTGCATGCGCGGGCGCAGCGGGCGCAGTTCACGTTCCGTCAGGGTCGTCAGCTCCCGGCCCTCGAAGCGGACCTGCCCGCCGTCGGGCCGGCGCAGTTGGAGCACCGCGAGGGCCGTGGAGGACTTGCCGCAGCCGGAGGGGCCGTTGAGGGCGAGGGTCTCACCGGCGTCCAGCGTGAACGAGACCTCGTCCACGGCGGTCACCGGGCCGTAGCGGACGACGAGGTCGCGGACGTCCAGCAGGGGGTGGTTCACACGAACTCCCGGAGAGGGTCGGGCACGTCGTCGGCGTGATGGCAGGCGACCAGGCGTCCGTCCACGGTCCGCGGTTCGGGTTCGCGGTCGCGGCACGGGTCCGTCGCCAGCGGGCAGCGCGGCGCGAAGGCGCAGCCCGGCCCGAGGGCGTCCGGCGCGGGCGGGGTGCCGGGGAGCGCCGGCAGCCGGCGGCGCCGGGGGCCGTCCTGCGGGAGCGAGGCCAGCAGGCCCGCCGTGTACGGGGCGCGCGGACGGCCGAGGACCTGCCGGGCCGGGCCTCGTTCGGCCGCCCGGCCCGCGTACATCACCAGCACCTGGTCCGCGTGCTCCCGTACGACCTCCAGGTCGTGGGTGACGAGGACCAGCGCGGCGCCGACCGCCTCCCGCTGCTCGGCGAGCACCCGCAGCACCTGCTCGCGGCGTTCCTCGTCCAGCGCGGTGGTCGGTTCGTCGGCGACGACGACGTCCGGCTCGTTGACCGTCGCCATGGCGATCACCGCGCGCTGCCGCATACCGCCCGAGTACTCGTGGGGATAGGCCCGCGCCCGGCGCGCGGCGTCCGGGATGCCGACCCGGTCCAGTGCCGCCACGGCCAGGTCGCGCGCCCGGCCGCGGGACAGGCCCCGCACCGAGCGCACGGCTGCCGCGAGCTGGTCGCCGACGGGGTGGACGGGGGAGAGGGCGGACAGGGCGTCCTGGGGGACGAGGGTGATCCGGCGCCCGCGTTCGGCGGCGAGGTCGGCGGAGCCCCGCAACCGCACGCTGCCGCCGGCCGTCGCACCGCGCGGCAGCATGCCGAGCAGTGCCCGGGCGGTGAGGGACTTGCCCGCGCCCGACTCCCCGACGACGGCGAACACCTCGCGCGGGCGGACGTCGAACGTCAGCCCGCGCACCGCCTCGACCGCGCCGAACGCGATCCGCAGATCACGCACCGACAGCAGTGCCTCGGACGGCATGGGTGGTCTCCTTTCGTGACGTGCGGCCGGTCGTGCGCCGGGCTCCGCGGCCCTGCGCGTACGCCGCTCCCGTCACGGCCAGCCCCGCCAGCAGGGCCAGCGCGACGGCCGGGGCGAGCGCGGCCCAGGGGGCGCGTTCGATGTAGGCCCGGGACTCGTCCAGGAGCAGGCCCCACTCGGGGGCGGGCGGCTGGGCGCCCAGCCCCAGGAAGCCCAGGGAGGCCAGGGCGAGGGCGATGCCGGGCAGCCGGAGGAGGGCGTGGCGGGCGACCGGGGCGGCGACGGACGGCAGGACGTGCCGGGTGAGGATCCACAGGGGCGGTGCCCCGATGGCGCGTTGGGCGGTCAGGAACGCCGACGCCCGCACCTCCTGCACCAGCGCCGCCGCGTGCGCCGCCAGGGGCGGCCAGGAGATCAGCGCGACGGCGAGGGCCGCGCCGCCGGTGCCGGGACCGGCCGCCGCCGCGACCAGGATGCCGACGATCACGGGTGGCAGGGCGTTGGCGATGTCCGCCGCCCCCGCCGCGACGCCGGGCAGGAAGCCCAGCGCCAGCCCGGCCAGCAGGCTCAGCAGGCAGACGGCCACGGCCGTACCGACCGTAGCGGCGGCGCCGTGCCCGAGCCGGGCCAGCACGTCGCGGCCGAGCCCGTCGGTGCCCAGCGGGTACGCCCAGGAGGGCGGGGCCAGCCGGGCGGCCGTGTCCACCGCGTACGGGTCGCGCAGCAGGCCCCAGCCGATCACCGCCAGCAGTACGGCGGCGAGGGCGGCCGGGACCGCCGGGTGCGCCCGGACCGGGCGGGCCGGGGGCAGCGCGAGTCCGGCGTCGCGCAGGGCGGGGCCCAGCAGCCGACGCCGTACCAGGGCGGCCAGCGCGCCGGTGACCAGGCCCAGGGCGAGCAGGGCGAGGACCGCGCCCTGGAGCAGCGGCAGGTCCTGCGACTTGGCCGCGCCCAGCGCCGTACGCCCGATGCCGGGCACCGCGAACACGGTCTCCACCGCGACCGCGCCGCCCGTCAGGCCGACGGCGACCATCCCGAACTGCGGGACCAGCGGCGGCAGTACGCGGCGCAGCGCGGCGGCCGAGACGCGGGCGCGGCTCACCCCCGCGCCCCGCCACAGCTCCACCCACCGTTCGTCGAGCACGGCGGGCAGCGCGTCCGCGACCAGCCGCCCGAGCAGGCCGCCCGCCGGAACACCGAGCGCGAGGGCCGGCAGGACCAGGTACTCGGGCCCCCGCCAGCCCGACGTCGGCAGCCATCCCAGCCACACCCCGCACACCAGCAGTGCCACGGTGGCCAGGAGGAACTCGGGCACGGCGGCGGCCATCGCGGCGAACGCCCCGGCCGACCCCCGGCCCCGCACCAGTACGGGTGCCACCAGGGCCGTGGCCAGCAGCACCGCCACGGTCAGCGCGGCGGCCATCAGGCCCAGCGAGACCTGGAGTCCGGAGACGACGGACGGCAGGATCTCCGTCCCCGACACCCACGAGGTGCCGAGGTCGCCGCGGAGCAGTCCGGCGGCCCAGTCGCCCAGCAGGGAGAGCGGGCCGGCGTCCAGGCCGAGGTGCTCGCGGATCGCGGACAGCGCCTCCTCGGTCGGCTCCTGTTCGGCCGACCGGGCGCGCAGCACGGTCAGCGCCGGGTCCCGGCCGGAGAGCCAGGGCAGCAGGCCGACGGCGGCCAGCACGGTGACGAGGGCGACGGCGCGCGTCACCCCCGCTGCGCGCGGCCTCACTTGACGTGCGTGTCGAGCGTGACCAGCTCCCGCTCGCGCGGGTCGTGCGCCGCGCCGACCACGTCGGCGGCGTCGCCCTGGATCACGCGTTCGTGGAGCATCGGTACGGCCGCGTCGGTGGCGAGCACGGCGGCCTCGGCGTCGACGACGGCCCGGCGCCGGGCCTCACCCGTCGGCGTCGCACCGGCCTTGCGCAGGGCCTTGTCCACGGCCGGGTCGGCGAGTTGGGAGATGTTGAAGGAGCCGTCGGAGGCGAAGTCGCTGTACAGGTACGCGGCCGGGTCACCGGAGTCGAGGACGGTGGCCCGGGAGAGGACGAACGCGTCGAACGCGCCCGCCAGCGCGTCGGACTCGATGTTGGCGTACTCGCGGACCTCCAGCTTCACCTGGAAGCCCGCCTTCTCCAGTCGCTGTTGCAGTGCGGCGGCCACCTCGGGCAGTTCGGCCCGGTCGGTGAAGGTGCCGATGGTGATGCTCTTGCCGGACGGATCACCCGCCTTCGCCCGCCGCACCGGTTCGCGCAGCCCGGCCGCCCACGGCAGTGCGGGCCCGAGCAGCCCCTCGGCCACGTCGGCCCTCCCCTCGTACACGCCCTTCACGATCGACTCGGCGTCGATCGCCTCCCGGGCCGCCGCCCGCAGCGCCGGGTCCTTGAAGGCGCCCTTCTCCGTGTTGAGGTACAGCGTGTTGGTGCGGGGCATCGGGACCTCGGTGATCAGGTCCTCGTCCAGCAGCGCGGCCTGCGAGACGGGCACCGCCTCCACGATGTCCGCCTCGCCGCTGCGCAGGGCGGCGGCGCGCGCGGTGCCGTCCGGCACGAACGTGACGTCGATGCCGGGAGCCTTGGCCGTGCCGCCCCAGTAGTCGTCGTAGCGGTCGAGGGCGGCGGAGGAGGTGCCGTTGACCTCGGTCAGCTCGAAGGGGCCGGTGCCGGCGCCGACCGGGTTCACGGTCTTGCCCCGGTAGGCCTTCGCCGCGAGGACCGACAACTGCGGGGAGCTGAGCCGCTGCGGGACCAGGGGGTCCTCCTCGGCGGTGGTGACGGCCACGGTGCCGGCGTCCCCCGCCTTCACCGTCAGCTCGACCCCGTCGAGGATGCGGGGCTTGGGGGAGGCGCCGGCGGCCCGGGTGAGGGAGCGGACCACGGCCTCGGCGGTCAGCTCGGTGCCGTCGTGGAAGGTGACGCCCTCGCGGAGGGTGAAGGTCCAGGTCCGGCCCGACTGCTTCCACCCGGTGGCCAGCGCCGGTTCGGGGTCGCCGTCCGCGTCCAGTTTCACGAGCGTCTCCGCCGTCGACCAGCGGGACAGCTTGAACGCGTCGTCGGAGAGCGGGGACAGGCCCGAACGCGGCGGCTGCATCATCGCGACGCGGATGCGCTCGCCCGCGTCGGCGCCGGTGGCTTCCGTGGACGCGAAGCAGCCGGTGAGCAGGGCGGAGGCGGCGAGTGCCGCGGGGAGAGGCAGGAGGCGGGCGGGGACGCGCACGGGGTCACTCCGGGTAAAGAGCCGGTCAAAGGTTGAGCGTTCGACGACCGTAGCACGATGACAATCATTTTCAAGCACGGGCTTTCCAGGTCACCTTCTCCTGCCGTGCCGGTCGGCGAGACCACGGCTCGGGAGGCGCTCCCGCGTGGCCCCCGGCCGACTCGGCCACGCGGGCACGTCGGCCTTGGGGCGTACGGAAAGCCGATCAGGGCCCCGCCGCGAGGGCCGGGTCGTGGAGGCGAGGACGCCTGAGAGGTGCCGCGCGACGGCGGCTCGGTCGTGGCCGTCGGCGGCGAACAGCCCGTTGGTGTAGTGCGCGAGCGGACTGCCCGGGGTCGTGATCGCGACGACCGGCGGCAGGCGGGTGGCTGCTCGCGGGCGCGGCCCACGGCCTCGACGTGCTGCCGGGCGCCTTCGCCGCCGGTGCTTGACCCGCCTCGTGCTGCACGCGGAGGGCGCGCGCAGGCCTGCGCACCCGCCGAACCGGTCACCCGAGTGACCGTCGGAATGGGCAGGGGCTACGGCCGCCCAGGTGCCGGAGCGAACCCGCACGGACCGGACGGCCCTCGCGCTGTTCGCCGCCGGACACCCGCTGACGAACCCCGAGGGACCACCGTCCGCTTGAGCGGGCAGGTCAGGCGTCGGCCTTGTCGGAGCGGTCCGCGGGACGTCGCCGCAGCTCCTCGTTGATGCGCCGGGCCTCTTCCAGTTGGTCCTCGAGGATGACGATGCGGCAGGCGGCTTCGACGGAGGTGCCCTGGTCGACCAGCTCGCGGGCGCGGGCGGCGATGCGTAGCTGGTAACGGGAGTAGCGGCGGTGACCGCCGTCGGAACGCAGGGGCGTGATCAGCCGGGCCTCCCCGATGGCCCGCAGGAAGGCGGGGGTGGTGCCGAGCATCTCCGCTGCTCGTCCCATGGTGTAGGCGGGGTAGTCGTCGTCGTCGATACGGTTGAGCGGATTGTCTGCGGTCACTGGCACCTCTGATCGGGGAACGCGTCGAGGGGCCTTGGTGCCGTACGGCACCAAGGCCCCGAGGGATTTGTAACACCATCTGCCGGCTTACTGCGGTGCCGGCTCTCTGTTTCCGCACCAGCCACTGTGCAAGGGCGGGCGGTCAAGGGATCGCGGATGCGTGACCGTGGGACCACCTTCCGTTCCGGGGCCTGCGGTACCCGGGAGAACCGTTCTCGCCCGGGCGATCCTGATGGCGTTCGCCTCCTTCTCTCTTCCTTCTTTGCATCTCTCGGTACTGCTGGCACTGCGTACTGCCGGCGGCCCTGGTAGGCCGCCTGGCCCGGCAACCAGCGGCGGGACCCTGGGAATCTCTGGCCCACGCCACTCCGCTGCCGTGCCGAACCACTGTCCTGCATGCGGGCAGTTCGTCTCTGCCGCGCCTCACTGACTTCCTGGCTACAACAAGACAGTAACCCCAACGACGGCCGCATGTCTACATCAGCCGCTACAGGTTTCACTCCGAACGGGTGACCGTTTCTCTGCATCCATGCCATCCGCTCAGGTGGGCCGGGCGACGGCCGTGGTCGAGACGGACGCCGGTCGGTACCCGGTGTCGCCGCCCTGGAGCAGATGGCCCGGGAACCCGAGCGGATCAGACGGAGCGCAGCCCATGTTCACCCGGCAGTACCTCCAGGAGCACGCCGAACGTCGCGTCCCGGCCGCGCCCACGACGGCTGCGTCCGCCAGGTCATCACCGCGTACCCCGTAGTCGCGGGCCGGTTGGCGGTTGACGCACGAGCCGGCCGAGGGTCCGCTCGACGACCGGGCGCAGGGGCGCATGGCGCGGTGGCCCGGGCGCTCCTCGCCGGCGGTCACCCTCGGTTACTATGCTCACTTCATGCCTGAAGCCGGTAGCAGGGGGCGGACGGCCATCGACGGACTGCCGGGGAGGCGGGAGGATCAGCATGGTGGCCGGAACTCCCCGGGTCCTCCCCAGAGCTGTGGACGAGCCGATCTCTCTGTGCGGCACCCAGGAGGTCGCCATGGGTTTCGAGGCCGACAGGGGTGACGGGATGGGAAAATGCTGAGGAGCGTCACCGCCGCTCGCTATGTCGAGCCCCTGCATACCGGCGGCTCCGTCCCCGGCGTCGTCGAGGCCGACGACCTCGGCACCTACGTCGTGAAGTTCACCGGCTCCGCGCAGGGCCGCAAGGCGCTGGTCGCCGAGGTGATCGTCGGTGAGCTGGCCCGTGAGCTCGGGCTGCGCGTCCCCGAGCTGGTCCTCGTGCGATTCGACCCGTCCATCGCCGCCGGTGAACCGCATCAGGAGGTGCGGGACCTGCTGGACGCCAGCGCGGGACTCAACCTCGGCATGGACTACCTGTCGGGCGGCGCCGACTTCACGCCCGAGGTCGCGGAGGTGTTCCCGGTGGACCCGGGGGAGGCCGGTCGCGTCGTCTGGCTGGACGCCCTCACCGTGAACGTCGACCGCACGGTGCACAGCTCCAACCTGATGGTCTGGCCCACCCTCGGCATCGCGCCCCCGCGCCTGTGGCTCATCGACCACGGGGCGGCCCTCGTCTTCCACCACCGCTGGGGCGCCTCCCCGCCGGAGAAGGCGTACGACTTCCGCCACCACGCGCTCGGCCACTCCGCGCCCGACGTCCGGGCCGCCGACGCCGAGCTGGCGCCGAAGGTGACGCGGGAGCTGCTGCACGAGGTGGTGGCGCGGGTACCGGAGGTGTGGCTGACCCGAGAGGCCGGCTTCGGCACACCGGACGAGGTCCGGAACGCCTATGTCGGCTACCTGCACGCGCGCGTCCGGGCCTCCCACGACTGGCTGCCCACCGGCTTCCCGACCCGTGACGAACTCGCCGCCGAGAACGCCGCCCGTGCCGCCCGTACCCGGCGGGGACGTCCCGACTGGCTCAAGCGCGTACCCGACCTGCACGGCAAGCCGCCCGCCGAGCAGGACTGGTCCGTGCACCTGGGCTGACGCGCGTCGGCGCCCCCGGCGCGGTGCGGTACCGGGGGCGCGGACGGGCATCGCCGAGTCGGACGTCAGCCCCTGAGCTGCTCGTACGCCGGCAGCGTCAGGAAGTCGGCGTAGTCCTCGTCGAGGGAGACGGTGAGCAGCAGGTCGTGGGCCTGCTGCCAGTTGCCGGCCGCGAACGCCTCGTCGCCGATCTCGGCGCGGATGTTCGCCAGCTCCTCGGCGGCGACCTTGCGGGCCAGGTCGGCGGTGACCTGCTCGCCGTTGTCGAGGACGACCTCCGCGTTGATCCACTGCCAGATCTGCGAGCGGGAGATCTCGGCGGTGGCCGCGTCCTCCATCAGGTTGAAGATGGCCACCGCGCCGAGGCCCCGCAGCCACGCCTCGATGTAACGGATGCCCACCTGCACGGCGTTGACCAGGCCCGCGTACGTCGGCTTGGCGTCCAGGGAGTCGATCGCGATCAGGTCGGCCGCCTTGACGTCGACGTCCTCGCGCAGACGGTCCTTCTGGTTCGGCTTGTCGCCGAGGACCTTGTCGAAGGACTCCATGGCGATCGGGACCAGGTCGGGGTGGGCGACCCAGGAGCCGTCGAAGCCGTCGCCGGCCTCGCGGTCCTTGTCGGCGCGGACCTTCTCGAAGGCCACCTTGTTCACCTCGGCGTCCCGGCGGGACGGGATGAACGCCGCCATGCCGCCGATCGCGTGCGCGCCCCGCTTGTGGCAGGTGCGGACGAGGAGTTCGGTGTACGCGCGCATGAACGGGGCGGTCATCGTCACCGCGTTGCGGTCCGGCAGGACGAACCTGGCGCCGCCGTCCCGGAAGTTCTTGACGATGGAGAAGAGGTAGTCCCAGCGGCCCGCGTTCAGCCCGGAGGCGTGGTCGCGCAGTTCGTAGAGGATCTCCTCCATCTCGTACGCGGCCGTGATCGTCTCGATCAGGACGGTGGCGCGGACGGTTCCCCGCGGGATGCCGACGTAGTCCTGCGCGAAGACGAAGACCTCGTTCCAGAGGCGGGCCTCCAGGTGCGACTCCGTCTTCGGGAGGTAGAAGTACGGGCCCTTGCCGAGGTCCAGCAGGCGCTGCGCGTTGTGGAAGAAGTACAGGCCGAAGTCGACCAGCGCGCCCGGGACCGGCCGGCCGTCGACCTGGAGGTGGCGCTCGTCGAGGTGCCAGCCGCGCGGGCGCATGACGACCGTCGCCAGTTCCCCGTCCGGGCGCAGCGCGTAGGACTTGCCGGTGCGCTCGTCGGTGAAGTCGATGCTCCGGGTGTAGGCGGAGGCCAGGTTGAGCTGGCCGAGAACGACGTTCTCCCAGGTCGGCGCGGAGGCGTCCTCGAAGTCCGCGAGCCAGACCTTCGCACCCGAGTTGAGCGCGTTGATCGTCATCTTGCGGTCGGTGGGGCCGGTGATCTCGACGCGGCGGTCCTGCAGCGCGGCCGGAGCGGGGGCCACCCTCCAGGAGTCGTCCGCGCGGATGGCGGCGGTCTCCGGGAGGAAGTCGAGCGAGGAGGTGCGGGCGATCTCGGCGCGGCGCTCCGCGCGGCGGGCGAGGAGCTCGTCACGCCGGGGCGTGAACCGCCGGTGCAGCTCGGCCACGAAGGCGAGCGCCGCATCGGTGAGGACCTCCTCCTGCCGGGGCAGGGGCTCGGCGTCGACGATGGCCAGCGTGGACGGCGCTGGTGCGGACATGAGCTGTCACTTCCTTCAGCGGTGGCACCGGGTGCCAACGAGCACGTATGGGGCATAGCGCACCCGTTGTGCGGTCGGGTGCTTCTGGTCAGTGGATAGTAGTTTCCTCATTGTGGAACTTCAATGGTTTGTTGATGTCGAGATTCTCTGAGTCGAGGCAAGGTGGCGCCCAGTGCCACGCTCCTCACTCAAGGTGGCGCAGGTCGGCCTCCGTGTCGATGTCGTACGGCCGCGCCACGTCCCCGCACTCCACGAGCGCGATCTCCGCCTCGTGTTCCCTCAGGTAGGCGCGTGCCCCCCGGTCCCCGGTGGCAGTCGCGGAGACCCCCGCCCAGTGCGCGGCGCCGAGGAGGACCGGATGGCCGCGCGCGCCCGCGTAGGCCGCCGAGGCGAGCGACGATTCGTCCAGGTATCCCGCACGCACGCGCGCCATCGCCCGCGCGCCGATGCCGGGCTGGTCCACCAGCGAGACCAGGGCGGCCCGCATGCCCGTCCCGGCCAGTGAACCGAGCCCGGCGCGCAGTGACGACCCCATGCCCTGCTCCCAGTCGGGGTTGTCCACGACGACGCAACCGTCGAGCGCGGCCCGCGCGCGTACGTCCTCGGCGCGCGCCCCCAGTACGACGTGCACGCGGGCGCAACCGGCCGTGCGCAACGCTGCGATCGCATGTTCGACGAGTGGACGTCCGCGGTGCTCGAGCAGCGCCTTGGGGCGTCCGCCGAGTCGTCGCCCGCCCCCGGCGGCGAGCAGCAGCCCCGCTACCTGGTCTTCGTTGTCGGTCATGCGTCCTGCATACCTGACCGCCCGCCGAACGCTCCGGCGTGCGCGGGTTTCGGGAAGACTGAAATTCGGTCCGCGCGGTGGCGCGTCCGGTGCGGGGTGGCGTTTACTGGCCCGCGTCCCCGGCGCCCGGCCGACGCCATGGGGCGCTCGGCACGATCACCGGGTAGGGGCGCGCAACGGGGAGCGAGGGGGAGGGCTGTGTTGCGGAGCTTGGGGCAGAGGCAGGCGACCGTCGGTGACGAGGATGTGAGGGTGGCGGCACTGCGGACCGCGGTGTCCCGGTTGCGCCGCCAACTCGCCCTGCTGCCTGCCGACTTCCCGGACCGGGCCATCGCGGAGGACGAACTGGCCGACCTCGCCGCGATGACGAACCACGGTGTCCCCGAGGTGCCGCGACTGCACCGGGCCCTGCTGCTGATAGTCGGCGCGATCGGCTCCGTCAGCGCCCTGTCCCGGGGGCTGGCGGAGGTCCGTCACGCCGTGGAGCTGTTCGGCGATCCTCCGCGCCGCTGATTCTCCGTGCCGCCGGCGCCCGCACGGGCTCATCCTCCGCGCGGGTTGTGTCCTGCGCCCGGTTGAGTCCCGCGCAGGCCGTGTCCCGCGCAGGCTGTGTCCTGCGCCGGCTGAGTCCCGCGCCGGTTGGACCCCGGGTCGCCGGCGCGGGTGACGACGGCGCCGGTTACGCGGCCGGGTTGCCGTTCGAGGTGAGCAGGGCCTCCGACAGTTCCGCCGCCACCTGCTGGAGCAGCGGCACCATCCGGTCGGTCGCGGTCTCCGTGACCCGGCCTGCCGGGCCGGAGATCGAGATCGCCGCCGCGGTGGGGGAGTTCGGGACGGAGACGGCCAGGCAGCGGACGCCGATCTCCTGCTCGTTGTCGTCGATCGCGTATCCCTGGCGCCGCACGTCCTCCAGCGCCGCGATGAACCCGTCCGGCGTGGTGATCGTCTTGTCGGTCGCGGCCGGCATGCCGGTCCGGCCCAGCAGGGCCCGTACCTCGTCCGCCGGGAAGTCCGCGAGCAGGGCCTTGCCCACGCCCGTGGAGTGCGGCAGGACGCGCCGGCCGACCTCGGTGAACATGCGCATCGAGTGCTTGGACGGCACCTGCGCGACGTACACGATCTCGTCCCCGTCGAGCAGCGCCATGTTCGCCGTCTCGCCGGTCTCCTCGACCAGGCGGGCCAGGTGCGGGCGGGCCCAGGTGCCGAGCAGCCGGGACGCGGACTCGCCGAGCCGGATCAGACGGGGCCCGAGCGCGTAGCGGCGGTTGGGCTGCTGGCGTACGTATCCGCAGGCCACGAGGGTGCGCATCAGGCGGTGGATGGTCGGCAGCGGCAGCCCGCTGCTCGCGGAGAGCTCGCTCAGGCCGACCTCGCCACCCGCGTCCGCCATCCGTTCGAGCAGGTCGAAGGCGCGCTCCAGGGACTGGACGCCTCCTGTGGCGGACCTGGCGGAGTCGGTGGTGCTGGCGCTGGACGTCGGCACGGCACGTTCCTTTCGGGGCTGGCGGGAGAAAGAAGCGTACCCGGCGGCCGGTTGACTACCGGCTTGTACGTAGCTACGTTCTGCTTGCTGGAATTCTAATTCCGCTTTGTGGAAACGTCCAGGATGGATCCGCTGGGCATGCCCGCACAAAGGGTGCCTCTTGACGGCGCGGGAGCGGGAATGAAGACTCCTTCAACAGAACGTTGAAAAACTCGGTGGCGGAAAGAGAGGTTCGGGTGTCCGAAGCTGAACTGGTGCTGCGCTCGACGCGCGTCATCACTCCCGAGGGGATACGTGCCGCGTCGATCGCGGTGACCGGGGAGACGATCGCGGCCGTCCTGCCGTACGACGCCCCCGTCCCGGCGGGCGCCCGGCTGGAGGACGTCGGTGACCACGTCGTCCTGCCCGGCCTGGTCGACACCCACGTGCACGTGAACGACCCCGGCCGCACCGAGTGGGAGGGCTTTTGGACCGCCACCCGCGCCGCGGCGGCCGGCGGCATCACCACCCTCGTCGACATGCCGCTCAACTCCATCCCGCCGACCACCACGGTCGAGAACCTGCGCACCAAGCGTGCGGTCGCCGCCGACAAGGCACACATCGACGTCGGCTTCTGGGGCGGCGCCCTGCCCGACAACGTCAAGGACCTGCGCCCGCTGCACGAGGCCGGGGTCTTCGGCTTCAAGGCGTTCCTGTCGCCGTCGGGCGTGGACGAGTTCCCGCACCTCGACCAGGAGCAGCTCGCCCGGTCCCTCGCGGAGATCGCCGCCTTCGACGGCCTGCTGATCGTGCACGCCGAGGACCCGCACCACCTGGCCGCGGCCCCGCAGCAGGGTGGTCCGAAGTACTCCCACTTCCTCGCCAGCCGCCCGCGCGACGCCGAGGACACGGCGATCGCCGCCCTCCTCGCGCAGGCGAAGCGGCTCAACGCGCGCGTGCACGTGCTCCACCTGTCCTCCGGCGACGCCCTGCCGCTGATCGCCGAGGCCCGCGCCGAGGGCGTACAGGTCACGGTCGAGACGTGCCCCCACTACCTCACCCTCACCGCCGAGGAAGTGCCGGACGGTGCGAGCGAGTTCAAGTGCTGCCCGCCCATCCGGGAGGCCGCCAACCAGGACCTGCTGTGGCAGGCGCTGGCGGACGGCACCATCGACTGCGTGGTCACCGACCACTCGCCGTCCACCGCCGACCTGAAGACCGACGACTTCGCCACCGCCTGGGGCGGCATCGCCGGCCTCCAGCTCAGCCTGCCGGCCATGTGGACCAAGGCACGCGAGCGCGGCCACGGCCTGGAGGACGTCGTGCGCTGGATGTCCACGCACACGGCCCGCCAGGTGGGGCTCGACGGACGCAAGGGCGCCATCGCCGCCGGCCACGACGCCGACTTCGCGGTCCTCGCCCCCGACGAGACGTTCACCGTCGACCCGGCCGCCCTCCAGCACCGCAACCGCGTCACGGCGTACGCGGGCAAGACCCTGTACGGCGTCGTGAAGTTCACCTGGCTGCGCGGACAGCGCGTCGTGGCGGACGGCGCGTTCACTGAGCCGAAGGGACAGCTCCTCACCCGGTCGTGACGCGTCCGGACCTCCTGAACCCAGCTCACCCCGAACGATCCCGAAAGGAACACCTGATCACCGTGACGGCCCAGCAGAACCCCTCGTTGGCCAGCTTCACCGGCGACGCGAACCCCTACGGAGGCGGCGACCCGTACGCGGACTACCGCACCGCCGACCTCCCCTTCACCCAGTACGCCAACCTTGCCGACCGGCAGCTCGGCGCGGGTGTCGTCGCCGCCAACGACGAGTTCTTCGCCCAGCGCGAGAACCTGCTGGTGCCCGAGCCCGCCGAGTTCGACCCCGAGCACTTCGGGCACAAGGGCAAGGTCATGGACGGCTGGGAGACCCGCCGGCGCCGCGGCGTCTCCGCCGAGCACCCCTGGCCCACCGAGGACGACCACGACTGGGCGCTGATCCGCCTCGGCGCCCCCGGCGTGATCCGCGGCATCGTCGTCGACACCGCCCACTTCCGCGGCAACTACCCGCAGGCGGTCTCCGTCGAGGGCACCTCGGTCGCGGGTTCCCCGTCGCCCCGGGAACTGCTCGCGGACGACGTGAAGTGGACGACGCTCGTCCCGCGCACGGCGGTCGGCGGCCACGCGGCCAACGGCTTCGCCGTCTCCGCCGAGCAGCGCTTCACCCACCTGCGGCTCAAGCAGCACCCGGACGGTGGCATCGCCCGCCTGCGCGTGTACGGCGAGGTCGTCCCGGACCCGGCCTGGCTCACCGCCCTCGGCACCTTCGACGTGGTCGCCCTGGAGAACGGCGGTCGGGTCGAGGACGCCTCCAACCTCTTCTACTCGCCGGCCACCAACACCATCCAGCCCGGCCGCTCCCGCAAGATGGACGACGGCTGGGAGACCCGCCGCCGCCGCGACCAGGGCAACGACTGGATCCGGTACCGGCTGGTGGACCGCTCGCGGATCCGCGCGATCGAGATCGACACGGCGTATCTGAAGGGCAACTCGGCCGGCTGGGCGTCGGTGTCCGTGAAGGACGGTGAGGACGGCGAGTGGCGTGAGGTCCTGCCGCGCACCCGGATGCAGCCGGACACCAACCACCGCTTCGTCCTGCCCGAGGCGGCCGTCGGCACCCACGCGCGCGTGGACATCTTCCCCGACGGCGGCATCTCCCGCCTGCGCCTGTTCGGCTCCCTGACCGAGGACGGCGCGACCCGCCTGGCCGCCCGCCACCAGGAACTCGGCGGCTGACCCACGACCCAGGAACGGACCGGCCGCCCCGCCCCGGGCCGGGCGGCCGGCCCCACGAGACCCGCGGGACGCACCGGCCGGACAGCACCGGTGCGTCCCGCGCGCACGCGCGCCGACGGTCGCGTCGTCTACGCCGCGTGCCCGCCGTCCACGGCGAACTCCGCGCCCGTGACGTACGAGGCACCCGCCAGGTACGCCACCGTCGACGCGACCTCGTCCGCCGTGCCGAAGCGCCCCAGCGCGGTCATGGCGGCCTGTCCGTCCGCGTAAGGGCCGTCCGCCGGGTTCATGTCGGTGTCGATCGGACCGGGGTGAACGATGTTCGCCGTGATCCCCCGCGGGCCCAACTCCCTGGCCAGGGCCTTGGTCAGCCCGATCAGCGCCGACTTGCTCGTCGCGTACAGCGTCCCGCCCGGTCCGGGTACCCGCTGGGTCATGCAGGTGCCGATCGTGATGATCCGGCCGCCCTCGGACATGCGGGCCGCGGCCGCCTGCGAGGTAAGGAAGACCCCGCGCACGTTCACGGCCAGCAGCCGGTCCACGTCGTCGAGCGACAGGCCCTCCAGCGGACCGAGCACGCCGAGACCGACGTTGTTGACCAGCACGTCGAGGCCGCCGAGCGCCTGCGCTACCCGGTCCACCGCCCCGGCCGCCTCGCCGGCGTCGGCGGAGTCCGCCCGCAGGGCGACCGCCCGGCGGCCCAGCGCCTCGACGGCCCGTACGACGTCCTCGGCCGCGTCCTTGCCGTTCACGTAGGTGAGGGCCACGTCGGCGCCCTCGCGTGCGAGCCGCAGCGCGGTCGCCGCCCCGATGCCCCGGCTGCCGCCCGTGACCAGGGCGATCCGGCCGGTCAGCGGCGCCGAGGAGTGAGTAACCGATTCCGTGTTCGTGTTCATGGGTCCATCCCAGCGGGCCGGGCCTTCGCACGCTGGCGGCGAACGGACATCGACCTGACCGATGAGTCGCGGACGCCGGCGGAGTCGGAACCGGTGACAGCCAAGACCGCGACCCACGAAAGCAGGCATCCGTCATGGGCAAGCTCGTACTCACCACCTTCCTCACCCTCGACGGCGTCTACCAGGCGCCCGGCGGTCCCCGCGAGGACACCCGCGACGGCTTCGCGCAGGGCGGCTGGAGCGTGCCGTACGGCGACGAGGACTTCGGCCGGTTCGTCGACGAGGTCTTCGGCCGTGTCGGCGCGTTCCTCCTCGGCCGGCGCACCTACGACATCTTCGCGGCGTACTGGCCGAAGATCACCGACCCCGCCGACCCCGTCGCCTCCAAGCTGAACGCCCTGCCGAAGTACGTCGCCTCCGCCACCCTCACCGACCCCGACTGGGCGGGCACGACCGTGCTCGGCGGCGACCTCGCCAAGGAGGTCACCGCGCTGAAGGAGCGCACCGACGGGGAGCTCCAGGTGCACGGGAGCGGAGCCCTCGCGGGCTCGCTGCTGGCGCTCGACCTCGTCGACACCGTCCACCTGCTGACCTTCCCCGTGGTACTCGGGGCCGGACGCCGCCTCTTCGCGCAGGGCGCTCTGCCGACGGCCTTCCGGCACACTGGCGGGCGGGTGACGGGCGCGGGCGTCTCCATCCAGTCGTACGACCTGGCCGGGCGGCCCGAGTACGGCTCGTACGAACTGTGAACTCGCCGAGAACACATACGACCCCCCGGCCAACCCCACGGCCTTGTCATTGACATGCCACTGCCTGGGAGGTGCGGCGGTGCTTGGGGTGCGTGGGGTGGCGCGGTGCGGCGGTGCTTGGGGTGCGTGGGGTGGCGCGGTGCGGCGGTGCTTGGGGTGCGTGAGGTGGCGCGGTGCGGCGGTGCTTGCGGTGCGTGGGGTGGCGCGGTGCATGCGGCCCACGCGGTCCCGCGGTGCGTGCGGAACCCGCTCACCCCGCCGTGGACGCCGTGGACGCCCCGGCCCCCGGGATCTCCGCCAGCCGCACGGGCCTGCGCTCGCGCCGGGAGATCTCGCAGGCCTCGGCGATCCGCAGGGCCAGCAGTGCCTCGCGCCCGTCGCACGGGTTGGCCCGCTCGCCGCGCACGACCTCCACGAACGTGGTCAGTTCGGCCTCGTAGGCGGGACCGAACCGTTCCACGAAGCCGGTCCACGGCTTGTCCGCGGCCGGCGGTCCGGTCGGCTCGGTGGAGGCGATCGGCGTACGGTCGTCCAGGCCCACGACGATCTGGTCCAGCTCCCCGGCCAGCTCCATGCGCACGTCGTACCCCGCCCCGTTCAGACGCGTCGCGGTCACCGTGGCCAGCGTGCCGTCGTCCAGCGTGAGGAGGGCCGCGCCGGTGTCCACGTCGTCCGCCGCGCGGAACATCGGCGGGCCGGCGTCGGACCCGGCGGCGTACACGTCGGCGACCTCGCGGCCGGTCACCCAGCGCAGGACGTCGAAGTCGTGGATCAGGGTGTCCCGGTAGAGCCCTCCGGACTGCGGCAGGTACGCGGCGGGCGGCGGGGCCTGATCGCTGGTCATCGCCCGGACGGTGTGCAGCCGGCCGAGCCGCCCGGACCGTACCGCCTCACGGGCCCCCGTGTAGCCGGCGTCGAAGCGGCGCTGGAACCCCATCTGCAGAATCGTCCCCGCGGTCTCCACCTCGGCGATCGCCTGGAGCGTGCCGGGCAGGTCCAGCGCGATGGGTTTCTCGCAGAACACCGGTAAACCCGAGCGTGCCGCCCGACCGATCAGTTCGGCGTGGGCCGGCGTCGCCGTGGTGATCACCACGGCGTCCACGCCCCACTGGAAGATCTCGTCCACTCCTGGTGCCGCCGTCTCGCCCAGCCGGTGGGCCAGGTCCTGGGCCCGCGCGATGTCGGCGTCCGTGAGGATCAGGGATCCGACGTCGCGATGACGGCTGAGCGTGTTGGCGTGAACGGTGCCGATGCGGCCCGTTCCGATGACCCCGATGCGCATGGAATCAAAGTGGGCTCACAGCCCGCGCGCTGTCAATGCGTATGTCCGGACAATCGAACTACACAACTTCCCGTCAACAGCGCACGGAGCTACGCTCGGCCCGTGCCGAAACCAGAAGTGGACCCGACCGTGTCGCTGGACCTCAGCGTGGATCGCAGCAGCCCCGTGCCGCTGTATTTCCAGTTGTCGCAGCAGCTCGAGGCGGCGATCGAGCGCGGCGCGCTGACCCCCGGCAGCCTGCTGGGGAACGAGATCGAACTCGCCGCGCGGCTCGGTCTGTCCCGGCCCACCGTCCGTCAGGCCATCCAGTCGCTCGTCGACAAGGGCCTGCTCGTGCGCCGCCGGGGCGTCGGCACCCAGGTCGTGCACAGCAAGGTCAAGCGCCCACTGGAGCTCAGCAGTCTCTACGACGACCTGGAGGCGGCGGGCCAGCGCCCGGCCACGAAGGTCCTGGTCAACACGGTCGTGCCCGCCACCGCCGAGGTCGCCGCCGCGCTCGGGGTCGCCCAGGAGAGCGACGTGCACCGGGTGGAGCGGCTGCGGCTGACGCACGGGGAGCCGATGGCGTACCTCTGCAACTACCTGCCGCCGGGTCTCTTCGACCTGGACACCGAACTGCTGGAGGCCACCGGCCTGTACCGGCTGATGCGCGCCGCCGGGATCACCCTGCACAGCGCCCGTCAGTCCATCGGGGCCCGCGCCGCCACCGCCGGCGAGGCCGAGCGGCTCGGCGAGGCCGAGGGCGCGCCCCTGCTCACCATGGAGCGCACGACGTTCGACGACATGGGACGCGCGGTCGAGTTCGGCACGCACACCTACCGGCCGTCCCGCTACTCCTTCGAGTTCCAGTTGCTCGTGCGGTCCTGACCCGCGCCGGTCGGCGGACCGGGGGCTTTGCGGTCCGCGGTGCCGCTCGTCGTGAGGTCCGCCGTGCCGGTGGCCGTGCCGGTGGCCGGGCCCGTGGCCGGGGGGCTCGCCGTGCGAGGCCGTCCCAATGTCCGGACAATGTGACCGGCGCCTGCTCCCCGGCGCCGAGTGATCCGCTGCCATGTCGGACAATGGGGCGTTTGGGGTTTCGAGAACCCGGCCGGGTTCCGCGGAACCCCGGCACGCACAGCACGGCACAGCAAGAAGGGCACGGCCTCGTGGCACGGTTTCGGACCTGGGTAGGCATAGCGCTGGCAGGGGCACTGTCCGTGTCCCTGGCCGGCTGCAGCAGCACCGGCGGCAAGCGCGCCGAGGACGCCCGCAAGGCCGCGTCGGCCCAGGGGGAGGCGGCGGTGGACACGCCCCGCTGGACCTTCGCGATGATCACTCACTCGGGTGATGGCGACACCTTCTGGGACATCGTCCAGAGCGGCGCCGAGCAGGCGGCCGTGAAAGACAACATCAACTTCCTGTACTCCCACGACGACGAGGCCCAGCAGCAGGCGCAGCTCGTGAACGCGGCCATCGACAAGAAGGTCGACGGGATCATCGTCACGCTCGCCAAGCCCGCCGCCATGAAGTCCGCCCTGGCCCGTGCCGAGAAGGCGGGCATCCCCGTGATCACCGTGAACTCCGGCTCGCGGGAGTCCAAGGAGTTCGGCGCCCTCACCCACGTCGGCCAGGACGAGACGATCGCCGGCGAGGCGGTCGGCGAGGAGCTGAACGAGCGCGGGCGCGAGCAGGCGATCTGTGTGCTGCACGAGCAGGGCAACGTCGGACACGAGCAGCGCTGCGACGGCGTGGAGAAGACCTTCGACGGCGAGGTCCAGCGGCTCTACGTCAACGGCACCAGCATGCCGGACGTGCAGTCCGCCATCGAGGCCAAGCTGCAGACCGACAAGTCCGTCGACGCGGTCGTCACCCTCGGCGCGCCCTACGCCGACACCGCCGTGAAGGCCAAGCAGGGCGCGGGCAGCGAGGCCGAGATCGACACCTTCGACCTCAACGCCAAGGTGGCCGCCGGGCTGGAGGACGGCACCCTCGGTTTCGCCGTCGACCAGCAGCCCTACCTCCAGGGCTACGAGGCGGTCGACCTGCTGTGGCTGTACAAGTACAACGCCGACGTCCTCGGCGGCGGCCGGCCGGTGCTCACCGGACCGCAGATCATCACCAAGGACGACGCCGCGGAGCTGGCCGACTACACGAAGCGGGGCACTCGATGAGCGCCACCACGGAGGCCCGATCCGACGAAAGGATTCTGCAGACCTCTCCGCTGCGGAAGCTGCTGGGCCGCCCGGAGCTGGGTTCCGTCGTCGGCGCGATCGCCGTCTTCGTCTTCTTCGCGTTCTTCGCCGACAGCTTCCTGCGCGCCTCCAGCCTCAGCACGGTGCTCTACGCCGCGTCCACGATCGGCATCATGGCCGTGCCGGTGGCGCTGCTGATGATCGGCGGTGAGTTCGACCTGTCCGCGGGCGTCATGGTCACCTCGTCGGCCCTGGTCTCGTCGATGTTCAGCTACCAGATGACCGCCAACGTCTGGGTCGGTGTCGGGGTCTCCCTGCTGGTCACCCTGGCGATCGGCGCCTTCAACGGCTTCATGCTCACCCGGACCGGACTCCCCAGCTTCATCATCACGCTCGGCACCTTCCTGATGCTGACCGGCCTGAACCTGGGGTTCACCAAGCTGATCGACGGCACCGTCTCCACCAAGACGATCGCCGACATGGAGGGCTTCCCCTCCGCCCGCGAGGTCTTCGCCTCCACGCTCACCATCGGCGGCGTCGGCTTCAAGGTCACCATCCTGTGGTGGCTCGCCCTGGTCGCCGTCGCGAGCTGGATCCTGCTGCGCACCCGCGCCGGCAACTGGATCTTCGCGGTCGGCGGCAACAAGGACGCCGCCCGCGCGGTGGGCGTACCGGTCACCAAGACCAAGATCGGCCTCTACATGGGCGTCGGTCTCGGCGCCTGGATCTCGGGCCAACACCTGCTCTTCTCCTACGACGTCGTCCAGTCCGGCGAGGGCGTGGGCAACGAGCTGATCTACATCATCGCGGCCGTCATCGGCGGCTGCCTGATCACCGGCGGCCACGGCAGCGCCGTCGGCTCGGCGGTCGGCGCGTTCATCTTCGGCATGACCGGCAAGGGCATCGTCTTCGCCGAGTGGAACCCCGACTGGTTCAAGTTCTTCCTCGGAGCGATGCTGCTCCTCGCGACCCTGCTCAACGCCTGGGTCCGCAAGCGCGCGGAGGCGACCAAGTGACGCAGACCGAAAGCGGTACGCCGAAAAGCCGCGCGGCGCTCGTGGAGCTGGCCGGTGTCAGCAAGAACTACGGGAACGTCCGTGCCCTGGAAGGTGTGACCCTCCAGGTGCACGCGGGCGAGATCACCTGCGTGCTCGGCGACAACGGAGCCGGCAAGTCGACGCTCATCAAGATCATCGCCGGGCTGCACCAGCACGACGGCGGCACCCTGAGCCTCGACGGCGAGGAGACCCGCCTCTCCTCCCCGCGCGAGGCCCTGGACCGCGGCATCGCCACCGTCTACCAGGACCTGGCCGTCGTCCCCCTCATGCCGGTCTGGCGCAACTTCTTCCTGGGTTCCGAGCCGCGCAAGGGGGTGGCGCCCTTCAAGCGCATGGACGTCGACCACATGCGCCGCACCACCCACGCGGAACTCCTCCGCATGGGCATCGACCTGCGCGACGTCGACCAGCCCATCGGCACCCTCTCCGGCGGCGAGCGCCAGTGCGTGGCGATCGCCCGCGCGGTGTACTTCGGCGCGAAGGTGCTGGTGCTCGACGAGCCGACGGCGGCACTGGGCGTGAAGCAGTCGGGCGTGGTCCTGAAGTATGTGGCGGCGGCCCGGGACCAGGGCCTCGGTGTTGTGCTGATCACCCACAACCCGCATCACGCGTACCTGGTGGGAGACAGGTTCGTCCTGCTGAAGCGCGGCACCATGGTGGGCAACCACGAGCGGGACGACATCACGCTGGACGAGCTGACCCGCCAGATGGCCGGGGGCAACGAGCTGGACGATCTCCGCCACGAACTGCGGCGCCGCTAGGAACAAGGGTTGGTGCCGGTTCGCGGCTCCGCCGCGTGGGCGCGATCGACCACCGGGCACCCACGCCCGGCGTCGAACCGCTCCGGCCGCCGCTTGTCCCCTTCGGCGCTCGGCGTCGAACCGCTCCGGCCACCCCCTGTCCCCTTCGGCACCCGGCGTCGAACCGCTCCGCCCACCCCCTGTCCCATTCGGCACCCGGCACAGCCGTGCGGCACAATCGCACCCGATGAGCACCTACCGCGACTTCACCGCCCCCATCGGCTCCCGCCGCGCCCCGGTCCTGCGCACCGTGGGCACGAGGGAACGCCGCTCCCACCTGACGGCACCCCGAGTGCCGACGGTCGGCATCGACATCGGCGGCACGAAAGTCATGGCGGGCGTCGTGGACGCCGACGGCAACATCCTGGAGAAGCTCCGCACGGAGACCCCGGACAAGTCCAAGAGCCCCAAGGTCGTCGAGGACACCATCGTCGAACTGGTCCTGGACCTCTCCGACCGGCACGACGTGCACGCCGTCGGCATCGGCGCGGCCGGCTGGGTCGACGCCGACCGCAACCGTGTGCTGTTCGCCCCCCACCTGTCCTGGCGCAACGAACCGCTGCGCGACCGCATCGCCGGCCGCCTCGCCGTCCCCGTCCTGGTGGACAACGACGCCAACACCGCCGCCTGGGCAGAGTGGCGCTTCGGCGCCGGCCGCGGCGAGGACCACCTCGTCATGATCACCCTCGGCACCGGCATCGGCGGCGCGATCCTGGAGGACGGGCAGGTCAAGCGGGGCAAGTACGGGGTCGCCGGCGAGTTCGGACACATGCAGGTCGTCCCCGGCGGCCACCGCTGCCCCTGCGGCAACCGCGGCTGCTGGGAGCAGTACAGCTCCGGCAACGCGCTGGTCCGGGAGGCCCGCGAGCTGGCCGCCGCCGACTCGCCGGTGGCGTACGGGATCATCGAGCACGTCAAGGGCAGCATCGGCGACATCACCGGCCCGATGATCACCGAGCTGGCCCGCGACGGCGACGCCATGTGCATCGAGCTGCTCCAGGACATCGGCCAGTGGCTCGGCGTCGGCATCGCCAACCTCGCGGCGGCCCTCGACCCGTCCTGCTTCGTGATCGGCGGCGGGGTCAGCGCCGCCGACGACCTGCTGATCGGCCCCGCACGCGACGCCTTCAAACGCCAGCTCACCGGCCGCGGCTACCGCCCCGAGGCGCGCATCGTCCGCGCCCAGCTCGGCCCGGAGGCCGGCATGGTGGGCGCCGCCGACCTGTCCCGGCTGGTCGCCCGCAGATTCCGCCGCGCCAAACGCCGCCGGGTGGAGCGCTACGAGCGCTACGAGCGGTACGCGGAGGCCCGCCGCACGTCCCGGGAGTCGCTGTGACGGATTCCCTGCCCCACCAGGCCGGGCCCCCGGACCAGCCCCGGCCCCCGGCCGAGGACCGCCGGCACATGATCCGCCGCCGGTCGCTCACCCTGCTCATCATCGTGCTGCTCATCGGCATCCCGGCCGGCTACTTGATGATCTCCGCCAACCAGAGCCGCGACAGCGGCAGGGAGAAGGAGGCGAAGTACGCGGCGACCGGCATGACCGAGGGCTGGCCGTCCAAACTGCAGCGCCGCGTCTACGAGGTCCCCGTCCCGGTCCCGTCCGAAGAGGTCGCGTACTACGAGACGAACAACTGGAAGACCAGTCGCCTCTACGTCCAGTTCGAGACCACCAACGCCGGCCTGGACGCCTTCCTCGCGGGGCTGGGCGTCGACCGGGACGCGCTGGAGAGGGGCAAGATCGCCATCAGCGACCGCGCCCAGCGGATCACCGGCTGGGAGTTCGGCGGGTCCGACTCCTGGTACGGCCTCGTCAACGAGCAGCGGAACCCGGCGCCCACCCAGGACGTCGTGGTGAACATGGAGGACCCGGACTATCCGATGGTGTACGTCGTCTCGCGCACGGTTCCCTGACCGCGCACGTGCGCCCTGCCGGGCCCCGGCAGGGCGCCGGAGCCGATTGTCAGACCCCGCCCGTAGAGTCGAAGACATCTGATCCGGCAGACGGGCGGGAGGTGACAGGACGTATGAGCGACGTGGCCGTGGCGGGCACGATGTCCGCGGGACGAGCGGGGGAGCGGGGAGCGGCGCGGCAGCCGGAGGAACTCACTTCGTCCGTCCCCGTCCGGCTCGCGGCCGTCTTCCTGCCCGCACCTCTCCCGCGCGACGGGCGGATCGTCTTCTGGGACCCCGAGGGCGGGCCCGTCGGCACCGCCGTCGCCGGACACCGTGCGGCCGTCGCACCGGCGGAAGGCGGGGCTGACGCCACCGGGTCGCCCGTCGGCCGGTCCGCTGCCGACGCGTCTGCCGGAGGCGGGGCATCCGCCACCACGTCATCGGGCGCAAGGGCTGTCGCCGCCCGGGAGCCGGGGGACGCGTCTGCCGTGTCCCCCACCGAAGGCGGCGTGTCTGCCGCGCCTTTGCAGGACGCCCCCGCCGTCCCGCCCGCCGGGGGCGGCGCCCGGCCCGGCGCACCCACGGAGCTCACCGTCGTACGGCGGCACGGCGCCGGAGTGCGGCGCCGGGCGACGCCCGCGCTGTCGCTCCCGGTCGGCGAGGCGCTGCCCCTGCTGGTGCGCGCCCGGCACGACCCGGCCGCCCATCCGGCGACCGCCTGCTGGGGCGCCGCCACCCTGCACGCCCTGCGGCTCGCCGCGCGCGGCCGGCTCCTGCCCGGCCTGACGGCGACCGGACACGACGCCTGGCGGGCCGGCCCGATGGACCCCGACGACATCGCGCACCTGCGGGCGGTGGCCGCCGCGATGCCCCCGGAGGGCCACGCGGTCCCCCTGGACGGCCCCGGCCCGATCCGGCTGCCGGACCCCGAGGCACTGATCCGCGCCTTCCTGGACGCGGTCGCCGACACCCTGCCCCGCACCCCGGCCGCGCCCCACGCCTCGGGCCGGCCCTTCGCCGCCCGCGGGGCCCAGCGCCTGCCCGACGCCCACGACTGGGCCGCGGAGGTCGCCGCCGGCATGGACGCGGGCGTGCGTATCTCGCTCCGCCTGGATCTGTCGGCGTACGACCTGTTCGACGGGGACGACGGCAACGGAGGCGCGCGCGGCGCGGGGGCGGCGGTCGTCCAGGTGCACAGCCTCGCCGACCCCACCCTCGTGGCCGACGCGGCGGACCTGTGGTCGGGAGCGGCCGACGTGGCGTTCGGTCCCCGCGCGCGCGTGGACGCCGCCCTCGCGGTGCGGCGCGCCGCGAGGGTCTGGCCGCCGCTCGACCGGCTCACCGAGCAGGACGTGCCCGACGTCCTCAGCCTGTCCGAGGAGGAGGTCATCGACCTGCTGGGCGTGGCGGCAGGCCGGCTCTCCGCCGCCGGTGTCGCCGTGCACTGGCCCCGTGACCTGGCCCAGGACCTCACCGCGACCGCGGTGGTCCGGCCCGCGCCCGGCTCCTCGACCGACGGCACCGGCTTCTTCGAGAGCGAGGACCTTCTCCAGTTCCGCTGGCAACTGGCGATCGGCGGCGACCCCCTCACCGAGGCCGAGATGGACAGCCTCGCGGAGGCCCATCGTCCGGTCGTCCGGCTGCGCGACAGGTGGGTACTGGTCGACCCCGCCCTGGTCCGCCGCGCCCGCAAGCGCGACCTCGGCCTGCTGGACCCGGTCGACGCCCTGTCCGTCGCCCTCACCGGCACCGCGGAGGCCGACGGCGAGACGGTCGACGTGGTCCCGGTCGGAGCGCTGGCCGCCCTGCGCGACCGGCTCACGGCCGGTGTCCGCCCGGCCGAACCGCCGCCCGGCCTGCACGCCACCCTCCGCGACTACCAACTGCGCGGCCTGGCCTGGCTCGACCTCATGACCTCCCTCGGCCTCGGCGGCTGCCTCGCCGACGACATGGGTCTCGGCAAGACGGTCACCGTCATCGCCCTGCACCTCAAGCGGGCCCGCACCGAACCGACCCTGGTGGTCTGCCCCGCGTCCCTGCTGGGCAACTGGCAGCGGGAGATCACCCGGTTCGCGCCCGGTGTCCCCGTCCGCCGCTTCCACGGCCCGGACCGCACCCTGGGCGACCTGACCGGCGGCTTCGTCCTCACCACGTACGGCACCATGCGGTCCGCGGCGGCGACGCTGGCCGAGCGGCACTGGGGCATGGTCGTCGCCGACGAGGCACAGCACGTCAAGAACCCGTACTCGGCGACGGCCAAGGCCCTGCGCACGATCCCGTCCCCCGCGCGCGTCGCACTGACCGGCACACCGGTGGAGAACAACCTCTCCGAGCTGTGGGCTCTGCTCGACTGGACCACCCCCGGGCTCCTCGGCCCCCTGAAGTCCTTCCGCGCCCGGCACGCGCGCGCGGTGGAGAACGGCGAGGACGGGGAGGCGGTGGCGCGTCTCGCCAGTCTGATCCGCCCCTTCCTGCTGCGCCGCAAGAAGTCCGACCCGGGCATCGTCCCGGAGCTGCCGCCGAAGACCGAGACGGACCACCCCGTCCCGCTCACCCGCGAACAGGCCGCGCTGTACGAGGCGGTGGTGCGCGAGTCGATGCTCGCCATCGAGTCGACCGAGGGCATGGGCCGCCGGGGACTGGTGCTCAAGCTCCTGACCTCGCTGAAGCAGATCTGCGACCACCCCGCGCTGTTCCTGAAGGAGGAGCACCCGCCCGGCGGGGCCGACCGGCTGACCGCCCGCTCCGGCAAACTCGCCCTGCTGGACGAACTGCTGGACACGCTGCTGGCGGAGGACGGTTCGGCGCTCGTCTTCACGCAGTACGTCGGCATGGCGCGCCTCATCACCTCCCACCTGACCGCCCGCGCGGTCCCGGTCGACCTGCTGCACGGCGGAACGCCGGTGCCGGAACGCGAACGCATGGTGGACCGCTTCCAGAGCGGGGCCACCCCCGTCCTCGTCCTCTCCCTGAAGGCCGCCGGCACCGGCCTGAACCTCACCCGGGCGGGCCACGTCGTGCACTTCGACCGCTGGTGGAATCCGGCGGTCGAGGAACAGGCCACCGACCGCGCCTACCGCATCGGCCAGACCCAGCCGGTCCAGGTCCACCGGCTCATCACCGAAGGCACCGTCGAGGACCGCATCGCCGAGATGCTCCAGTCCAAGCGGGCCCTGGCCGACGCCGTCCTCGGTTCCGGCGAGGCGGCCCTCACCGAACTGACGGTCCGCGAACTGTCCGACCTGGTGTCCCTGCGGAGGCCGTCATGACCCCCCGGCCCGCCGACGAGGCACGCCGCGCCCTGCGCGAGGCTCGCGAGCGCGGAGAGGGGGCGCCGGCCACCAACGCCGGAGCGCAGGCGGATGCCGGAGCGGAAGCCGGAGCCGGAGCCGGAAGGGGTCCGAGGGACCGCGAACAGCCGGTGCGGGAGCCGGGCCACGACCAGCACCAGGACCAGCATCAGTACCAGGACCCTCACCCGGATTCTGCCCCTCACCCGGACTTTGCCCCCCGCCAGGAGCATGCCTCCCGGCAGGAGCATGCCCCGCGCCAGGACGATGACCGGGACCGGCGGCACGAGGAGGGCCCCGGGCGGTCGCGTCCCGGCGACGTGGCACGCGCGGCCCTGCGCAGCGCGCGGACCGCACGACATGCGCGGGAGGACGGCGGAACGGACGGCGCGACGGGGGAGACGGGCGAGGAAGCGGACAGGCCCGAAGAGGCGGCTCGCTCTGTTGGGCCGCCGATCCCCGGTGGGGCGACCGCCCCCGCTCCGAGGCCTCTTCCCGCCGACGCGCCCACGGCAAGCCCGGGCCCCGCGGGCGGAAGCGACAGTCGACCGGCGGATGTGGCGCGTGAGGCGTTGCGGGCGGCTCGTCGCCAGGTGACGACGGACACCGCGGCCAAGGGGGCGGAGGCCACGCGGCGGCTGTCCCGCCCGGCCGCCCGCCGTCCGCGGGGGCACGCCGCGCCGCACACCGCCGACGCCCGCGCCCGCGCCGTACGGGACTTCGCCGCGGGCGCGTTCCGTCTGCCTCCGGAGGCGGACTCCGACGCGGAGCCCCCGACCGCTGAGGACGCCATCCCTGAGCCCGCCCCGGGGGCCGTCCCCATGCCCACCCCCGGGTCCACTCCCACGACCTCTCGCGCCGCGCACCCGGAGGGTCCCGCCGAAGCCGAAGCCGAAGCCGAAGCCGAAGCCGAAGCCGAAGCCGAAGCCGAAGCCGAAGCCGAAGCCGAAGCCGAAGCCGAAGCCGAAGCCGAAGCCGAAGCCGAAGCCGAAGCCCAGGCATCGGCCGCCGGTGAGCCCTGGCGCCCGCCCACGTCGTCGTACGAGCCGCCGCCTCCACCGCGGCGGGCGGCACCGCGACCGGAGCCGACCCCGGGGGCGCCGGGCCGTGCGCTCCACCCGGTGCGACACGGCCAGGCGTCTCGTACGCCACCCGCCAGCCCCCGTACCCCCCGCTCGATGGCCGCCCCGGGCCGCGACGGCGAGCTCCGGCGTACCTTCCCCGCGCTCCCGCCCCGTCCGGCGGCGGACGAGGACCTCGCCGGCACCTGGTGGGGGAAGGCATGGGTGACCGCGTTGGAGGAGGGCGCCCTGGACCCCGCACGGCTGGCACGAGGGCGGGGATACGCCGAGGGCGGGCGCGTCGACGCCATCACCGTGACACCCGGCCTGGTCCTCGCCTACGTGCAGGGCAGCCGGCCCCGGCCGTACCGCGTGCAGGTGCGGCTGCGCACGCTCGACGACGCCGACTGGGAGCGGTTCCTGGACGCCGCCGTCGAGCGGCCGGGGCACATCGCCGCCCTGCTCGACAAGGAGTTGCCCCATTCCCTGGCCGACTGCGGCGTCCCCCTGCTCCCCGGCCCCGGCGACCTCGCCCCGCAGTGCGGCTGCCCCGACTCGGGGCACCCCTGCAAGCACGCCGCCGCCCTCTGCTACCAGACGGCACGGCTGCTCGACGCCGACCCCTTCGTCCTGCTCCTGCTGCGCGGCCGGGGCGAACGCGAGCTGCTCGACGCCCTGTCCCGGCTGAACGCGGCCCGCGCGGCCCGCGCCGCCCAGGATCGCGGACCGGCGCGCCTGCCCGGCGTCCGGGCGGGCGAGGCACTGGCCGCACGCACTCCGCCGCCCCTTCCGGCGCCGCTGCCCCCGCCCCCGCATCCGGAACAGCCTCCGGCGTACCCGGCGGCACCGGGTGGTCCCGACCCCTTCGCGCTGGACCAGTTGGCCACCGACGCCGCCGCCCGCGCGCACACCCTGCTCACCACGGGGCGTGACCCGGTCGGCGGGCTGACACTGTGGCAGGACGCCGTCCGCCTCGCCGCGGCCCGCCCCGGTTCCGGCCTCACCGCCGGCAGCCGGGCCCTGTACGCGTCCCTCGCCGGCGCCGCCGGACGCGGCACGCCGGAGCTGGCGCGAGCGGTGGCCGCCTGGCGCCAGGGCGGGCCGGAGGGCCTCGACGTCCTGGAAGAGCCCTGGGATCCGCCGGCCGGCCGCTTCGACCGCGCCCGCCCCCTCCTGCTCGCCGCAGACCTCCCGGCCTTCCGCCCCTGGCGCAACCGCCTCACCCACCCCAAGGGGCATACCCAAATCCGCCTCGGCCGCACGGGCCTGTGGTACGCCTACGAGTCCGAACCGGGCCGCGAGGACTGGTGGCCCCGCGGCACCCCCGACCTCGACCCGGTCGGGGCGCTCACCGGCCTGGGAACGCCGGGGGAGTACTGAGGCGGCCGGTCCCCCGCGCAAGCCGTCCCGCTCAGGCCGTCCCGCTCAGGCCGTCCCGCTCAGGCCGTCCGTCCAGGGGCGCCGTGCCCGGAGTGTCCCGCAGGCCGAGGCGCTGATGCTCGACGTGGTGGAGAGCCTGCTCCAGGAGTTCGGCGACGTGGTTGTCGTAGAGGGCGTAGATCACCGAGCGGCCCCGACGCTCCCCGGTGACCAGGCCGAGGTTCCGCAGCAGGCGAAGCTGGTGGGAGCAGGCCGACTGTTCCATGCCGACGGCATCGGCGAGTTCGGTGGCCGCGCACGGGCCCTCCCGCAGGCGGGCGAGGATGCGCAGCCGGGAGGGGGTGGCCAGGGCCTGGAGGGTCGCGGCCACGTCAGCGGCACCTACTGCTTCCAGGCGCTCGCGTGCGGTGGCGGTGGTTTCGACGTCAGCTCCATGGCCCATGGACTCCATCTTACGAAGACCGTCCCATGAACACATGAACGGTTCTTCATGCGCTCCTGTATGGTGAGGGCGAGCGGCCGCCGGGTGTCCGGGCTGCCGCCTTTCCCGCATGCCGTCGTGAAGGACTGTCTGCTCCGATGACCTCCACCCTCACCCCGCCCACGGCCGACCGGCCCGCACCCGCGCGCACCGGCGAAGTCTCCCGGCGCCGGACGCGCGTCCTCGCCCTGCCCGAGGCGCGTTGGGCAGCGGCGGCCACGGTCCTCTTCCTGCTCGCGCTGCCCCTCCAACTGGCCGGGGCACCGGCCTGGACCTGGGGCCCGCTGTACGCGCTGTCCTACGCGACCGGCGGCTGGGAGCCCGGATGGGCGGGCCTGCGGGCGCTGAAGGAGAAGACGCTCGATGTCGATCTGCTGATGGTCGTCGCCGCGCTGGGCGCGGCGGCGATCGGGCAGGTGATGGACGGCGCCCTGCTGATCGTCATCTTCGCGACCTCGGGTGCGCTGGAGGCGCTGGCCACCGCCCGCACCGCCGACTCGGTACGCGGTCTGCTCGACCTGGCGCCCGCGACCGCCACTCGCGTCGAGGCCGACGGGAGCGAGACGGCCCTTGCCGTCGAGGACCTCACCGTCGGCGACACCATCCTGGTACGGCCCGGAGAACGCATCGGCGCCGACGGACGCGTACTCGACGGGGCGAGCGACGTCGACCAGGCCACCATCACCGGCGAACCGCTCCCGGTGCCCAAGGAGAAGGACGACGAGGTCTTCGCCGGCACCCTCAACGGCACCGGCGCGCTGCGCGTGAGGGTCGAGCGGGACGCCGCCGACTCGGTGATCGCCCGGATCGTGCGCATGGTGGAGGAGGCGTCCGAGACCAAGGCGCCGACCCAGCTTTTCATCGAGAAGGTCGAACAGCGCTACTCGCTGGGCATGGTGGTGGCGACCCTCGCGGTGTTCCTCATCCCGCTCGCCTTCGGCGCGGACCTCACCGGCTCACTGCTCCGGGCCATGACCTTCATGATCGTGGCCTCGCCGTGTGCGGTCGTGCTGGCCACCATGCCGCCCCTGCTCTCGGCCATCGCCAACGCGGGACGCCACGGTGTACTGGTCAAGTCGGCCGTGGTGATGGAGCGGCTGGGGCAGGTCGACGCGGTGGCGCTGGACAAGACGGGCACGCTGACAGAGGGCACCCCGCGCGTTTCGGACGCTCGCTCCTTGCCGGGCTCCGGGCTGGACGAGGAAGCCCTGCTCGCCCTTGCCGCCTCGGCGGAGTACCCCAGCGAGCACCCTCTGGCCAGGGCCGTCGTGACCGCGGCCCGCGAACGGGGACTGCCGATCAGGCCGGTGGAGGACTTCGTCTCGACGCCGGGCGTCGGAGTGACGGCCACGTGCGAGGGGCGCCTGGTCGAGGTGGGTGCTCCGCTCCGGCTGCTGCGCGGTGCCCCTGACGCGGCCTCGGCCCGCGTGACGGCCGTCGTCGGTGAGCTGGAGGAGGGTGGCCGGACCGCCGTCCTCGTCACTCTCGACGGCGCCCCCGCCGGGGTGCTCGGCATCTCCGACCGGCTCCGCCCGGATGCCGCCGAGACCGTGGCCTCGCTCGCCTCCCTGACCGGAACCGCCCCCCTGCTGCTGACCGGTGACAATCCGCGCGCCGCCGCCCGTCTCGCCGCCGAGGCCGGCATCGCCGACGTACGGGCCGGGCTGCTGCCCGAGGACAAGGTGCGTGCCGTCCGGGAACTGGAGCGCGGCGGGCGCAGGATCATGGTGGTCGGCGACGGCGTCAACGACGCCCCCGCCCTCGCCGCCGCGCACACCGGCGTCGCCATGGGCCGGGCGGGCTCCGACCTGGCGCTGGAGACCGCCGACGCGGTGATCGTCCGGGACGAACTGGCCACCGTCCCCGCTGTGGTCTCCCTCTCCCGCCAGGCGCACAAGCTCGTCGTGCAGAACCTCGTCATCGCCGGGGTCTTCATCGCCGGCCTGGTCGTCTGGGACCTCGTCGGCCATCTGCCGTTGCCGCTCGGCGTCGCCGGCCATGAAGGTTCCACTGTCATCGTCGGCCTCAACGGCCTGCGCCTGCTGCGCGAGTCGGCCTGGCGGAAGGCCGTCGGCTGAGCCGCGACGGCTCTGAGTGGTCATCAACGCGCGGCCCATGCCCGCCGGCCAGGTTTCCCGGGGCCCGACCCCGCGCGAGCCCGGCCGGCGAAGGGTGCCGGAGCGGCGGCTTCGCCTCGCTGGCCCGCCCGTCGTGATCAACTCAGCAGGGTCGCGGTTCGTCCGCGACTTCTGCCCGGCCGTCAGGGCCGTCCCGTAGCCGTTACCTTCAGCGCCGCCCAGACGCCACGGCAGCCCCTGGTCAAGGGCTTCTCCCCGTCCCCGCCCCCCGCCCCCGGTCACGGAGTGGATGTGAGATGTGGGAGCGTGAACGGGTGAGTGAGAAGAACATCGATACCCTGCAATACCGCTTTGACGGGCCGGAGCAGGCCCCGGTCCTGGTCATGGGGACCTCCCTCGGCGCCACATGGCACATGTGGGACAGGCAGGTGCCCGAGCTGGCGCAGCAGTGGCGCGTCTTCCGCTTCGACCTGCCCGGACACGGAGGCGCCCCCGCCCACCCGGCGGGCTCCGTCGCCGAGCTCACCACGCGGCTGCTGGCCACCCTCGACGGGCTCGGCGTGCAGCGCTTCGGCTACGCGGGCTGCGCGTTCGGCGGCGCCGTCGGTATCGAGCTGGCCCTGCGCCACCCCGAACGCGTCGCCTCCCTCGCGCTGATCGCGGCCTCGCCGCGGTTCGGTACGGCCGACGAGTTCCGTCAGCGCGGTGTGATCGTCCGTACCAACGGGCTCGAACCCATCGCCCGCAGCTCGCCCGAGAGATGGTTCACCGGAGGCTTCGCCGCCGCCCAGCCCGCGATCACCGAGTGGGCCGTGCAGATGGTGCGGACCACCGACCCCGGCTGCTACATCGCGGCCTGCGAGGCGCTCGCCGCGTTCGACGTGCGCGGCGAGCTCGGACACGTCGGCGCTCCGACCCTGGTCCTGGTCGGCTCCGACGACCAGGTCACCGGTCCCGCCGAGGCCCGCACCCTGGTCGCCGGCATCCCGGACGCCCGCCTCGCCGTCGTCCCCGGGGCCTCCCACCTGGTCCCGGTCGAGCAGCCCGCGGCCGTGACCGACCTGCTGGTCCGGCACTTCACCACCGCCTGGCAGACCGGCCACGACGCCTCCACCGGCCAGCTCGCCGTCCCCGCCGCCCACGCGACGGCACCCGCCGCCCTCGCCGGACCCGCCGGACCCGTCGGACCCGCGGCCTTCGCCGCTTCCGCCTCCGCCGCCCCCGTGCAGCCGGCCATGGCCCCGCCCTCGCAGCCGGCCGTGGGCCCGCCGTCGCAGCCGGCCGCGCCCATCGCCGAGATCTCCCCGGCCGCCGTACCGCCGCAGGTCCCGGCCCAGGGGCGGCCCGACCCCTACGAGGCGGGGCTCAAGGTGCGCCGCGAAGTCCTCGGCGACGCGCACGTCGACCAGGCGCTGGCGCAGGCGGACGAGTTCTCGGGAGACTTCCAGGAGTTCCTCACCCGGTACGCGTGGGGCGAGATCTGGGACCGGCCGGGCCTGGACCGGCGCACTCGCAGTTGTGTCACGCTCACCGCCCTGGTCGCCGGCGGCCACTCGGAGGAACTCGCGCCCCATGTCCGGGCCGCCCTGCGCAACGGCCTCACTCCGGGCGACATCAAGGAGGTACTGCTGCAGGCCGCCGTCTACTGCGGCGTACCGGCCGCGAACGGGGCCTTCCGGGTGGCGCAGCAGGTCATCCGCGAGGAGACCACGCCGCCGGAGTGAGCCCCGCCCGCCGCGGGCCCGCCCGCGGCGGCAGGATGGACTCATGAAGCTCACCAAGAAGTCGCACGCCTGCGTCCGCCTCGAGAAGGACGGGCGGACGCTGGTCCTGGACCCCGGCGGGTTCAGCGAGGAGGACGCCGCCCTCGGCGCGGAGGCGATCCTCGTCACCCACGAGCACCCCGACCACTTCGACGAGCTGCGGCTGCGCGCCGCGATGGAGAACGACCCGACGGCCGAGATCTGGACGCTGAAGTCCGTCGCGGACAAGATCTCGGCGGCGTTCCCGGGGCGCGTGCACACCGTCGGCCACGGCGACACCTTCTCCGCCGCCGGCTTCGACGTGCAGGTACACGGCGAGCTGCACGCGGTGATCCACCCGGACCTCCCGCGCGTCACCAACGTCGGCTTCCTCGTCGACGGCGGCAAGGTGTTCCACCCCGGCGACGCCCTCACCGTCCCCGGCCACCCGGTCGAGACGCTGATGCTCCCCGTGATGGCGCCGTGGAACAAGATCTCCGAGGTCATCGACTACGTCCGCGAGGTGAAGCCGCAGCGCGCGTACGACATCCACGACGCCCTCCTCACCGACCTCGCGCGCCCGATCTACGACCGCCAGATCGGCGCGCTGGGCGGCGTGGAGCACCTGCGCCTGACCCCCGGGAACTCCGCGCGGGTGTGAGGCCCGCCCCGGCGCCCTGGGCGGGACGGGGACCCGGGCCGGGTTGTCAGTGCCGCCCGGTAGGTTTGGGACATGCGCATCGCGACCTGGAACGTGAACTCGATCACCGCCCGCCTGCCGAGGCTGCTCGCCTGGCTGGAGAGCAGCGGCACCGACGTGCTGTGCCTCCAGGAGGCCAAGGTCGCCGAGGAGCAGTTCCCCTTCGACGAGCTGCGCGAGAAGGGCTACGAGGCGGCGGTGCACGCCACCGGCCGGTGGAACGGCGTGGCGGTGCTCTCCCGCGTGGGCCTGGAGGACGTGGTCAAGGGCCTGCCCGGCGACCCCGGCTACGACGGCGTCCGGGAGCCCCGCGCGATCTCCGCCACCTGCGGCCCGGTCCGCGTCTGGTCGGTGTACGTGCCCAACGGCCGCGAGGTGGAGCACCCCCACTACGCCTACAAGCTCCAGTGGCTCGAGGCGCTCCGCGCGGCCGTCGAGGGCGACGCCACCGGCAGCCGCCCGTTCGCGGTGATGGGCGACTACAACGTCGCCCCGACGGACGACGACGTCTACGACCGCGCCGCCTTCGACGACTCCACCCACGTCACCCCCGCCGAGCGCGCGGCCCTGGCCTCCCTGCGCGGGGCGGGCCTGTCCGACGTGGTCCCGCGCCCGCTGAAGTACGACCACCCCTTCACCTACTGGGACTACCGCCAGCTCTGCTTCCCCAAGAACCGAGGCATGCGCATCGACCTGGTGTACGGCAACGAGCCCTTCGCCAAGGCGGTCACCGACTCCTACGTCGACCGCGAGGAGCGTAAGGGCAAGGGCGCCTCGGACCACGCGCCGGTCGTGGTGGACCTGGACGTGTAGGAGCGCACACCGTTCGCCCGGCTCGCCCCGCGACGCCTGCGTGCCTGTGGTGCACATGGCGGTACGAATGACAGTCTGGAGGTATGAACTTCCCCTTCCTGGGCAAGCGACGCGAAGATCCCCGGGCTCACGACGCCGAGGGCATCGGTGAGCTGCTCGCCGACTGTGATCTGCTGCGCTCGCAGGCGTCGCGGGAGGGTGTCCGGCTCGACGACTCCGCGGTCTCCCTGGAGCAGCTCGACCAGGTGCTGCCGCGCTGGCGGAGCGACGAGGAGATCCTGACCTGGCTCGGCAACGACGCCGGTCTGTACCTCGGCACCGTGATCGTGCGCACCGTGCCCGGTGCCGTCTGGTCGATCCGGTCCGACGGGCAGCCCGTCGTCCGGCTCGCCTCCGGCCGGGAGTTCGACGTGGTGGCGTCCGGTCACGCGTGGGCGGCGGACGGAGTGCCCGAACTCTCGCAGCTCTACGGCGAAGTCGCCGAGGGGTGAACCCTTTGGCCCCATAAACGTCGTGTACTCCGTAAATAGGGCTAATGCCCGGAAGTTGCGTGTCGTTGGCTTATCTGCCCTTTGTGTCGATACGTTGCGGTGGTCAGGCCACACATGAACGCACAGGGCATACGCAGGGTGCAGCCGGAGATCACTGCTCGCGCGGCGGACCCGGACCCGAAGTCGGGCCGTCCGTAGGCGAGAAGAAGGTCAGTTGTACACCGGGCCCGGGCCCGGCGTGAGTTGCGGGGCGTCGGTGCCGGGGTCGGCAGGGGGCTCGTCGCCGCCCGGGCCCACGTCCCCCGACGAACTCGACGGCATCCGGGCCGTACGCCGGGGAGTTGACCCCCTTCAGCAGCGGCGAAGCGGTCGTCGCCGGGCTTGCGGGCGAGCTTCTCATGGGACGCGCGAGGTGGCGGGTGGTGGCCTTGTCGCCGATCGGGCCGACCGCGGAACGGGAGTGCGGGCCGGGCGTCCCGCCGCTCCCCGGCGGTGCGGCGGGCGGCGGGACGTACTCCGTGATGCCCGCGTCCGTACGACCCGCCCTACGCCGATCCGGACGTGTTCCCGGGGTCACGGCAAGGCCGGCGAGGGAGCCGGGCGAGCGGGGCACTACGAGGCGCCCGCCCGGCGCAGTGCCCTCTCGCGCAGTTCCTTCAGCTCGGCGGCTCGCTGCCGGGAGGAATGCGGCAGCCCGTCCTGGACGCGCCGCTGGACAGTACGGGTGACCTCGGCGAGGTCGCTGCGGCTCTGGCACGTCGCGTCGCGCCGGGCCAGCCGCTGCTCGCGGCGCCCGGCCCGTACCAGGGCCGACCGGGCGTCTTCGGCCTCGAGCACGGCCTGCTGGATGACGCCACGGGCCTGCTGGAGCGTACCGACCCGCTCACCCCGGTCCCGCATGCACGCGGCCCATTTCCTCTGTGCCGCGAGGAACTCCGGGTCGGTCGTGACCGCGGAGACGACCTCGGCACTCACGCCGGCCACGTCCAGACCGCCCTGCTCCCAGCCGGGGCCGTAGACATCGCGCCGGGCCAGGTACACGCAGCCGTCGGTGTTGATGCGTACCGAAGGCGCGCCGCGCGCGGTCAGCGTCACCTGCTGATCGTCCGTGCCGACCAGCGCTTCCCGCCAGGCCGAGCGGCGGTCCGTGGACAGCTTCGCGAGGTGACGCGCGTTGGGATCCTTCGGAGCACCCGCCAGTGCGGCGGACACCAGCCCGTAACCGTCGGTACCGGCCGTGTCCTCGGTCAGCAGCCCGTACGGGTTCGCGGAGACGGCCGGGGCGGCCGGGACGGGGCGGTAGGAGAATCCGCGGCGCCGCATGCACGAGGCGATGGCCCGTTCCTCTCCGTCGTGCAGGAGTCGGGCCTGCTGTGCCGAGGTGCTCTCCGCGCCGTTCAACGGGACGGGCAGGCTGCCGGCGGCCCGGTGGGCGGATGCCTCGGTGCATCCGCCCACCGCCAGCAGACACAGGACGATCAGGGCTGCTGGTCTCGTGTTCACGGCATCAGCACCAGTGGTTCGACGCGATGTTCTTGTAGAAGGCGGTGCCCGAGAGGTTGCCGATTCCATAGCCTCTGGGGATGTTGACCGAGGAGCCGGTGCGGCTCAGGCCGCTGTAGATGCGGACGTTGCACTGGGTTCCGGAGTTGGACACCGAGACCGCGTTGTTGAACTTGTTGTACTGCAGCAGGTTGCTGTTGTTGCCGTAGACCGTGCCCGGGTCGCCGCGGTAGTCCGTGTAGAGGTAGGCGCACAGTGCCCCGGCAGGGCACGGATCCGCGGCCGCGGGTGTGGCCACGGCCAGGCCCGTCCCCAGCGCGGTGGTGGCGATGACCGCTGTGCTCGCGATGAGTCTCTTCAGCATGTGGTCGATTCCCTCCGCATTGCGAATGGTGGTGACTTCACCACCAGCAAGCTAGCCAGCGCCGCGTGCCGGGACATCGGCGTCGCGTGCCCGCCTGTTACCGATGCGTGCCGCTGCTGGGCAGCGCAAGGTCTCGGTACTCGCCCGGGGGCACTCCGTACGCGGTGCGGAAGACCCGGTTGAAGGCGGCGGGCCGCAGGTACCCCCACCGGGCGCCGATGGCGTGCACCGGCAGGTGGCTGAGGTGCGGGGCGGCCAGATCGCGGCGGCAGTGCTCCAGCCGCGCCTGTCTGATGTAGCCGGCGACCGTGGTGTCGTGCTGCGCGAAGAGCCGGTGCAGGGCGCGCACGGACATCTGGTGTGCGCGGGCGACGTGTGCCGGCGTCAGGTCCTCGGTGCCCAGGTGGCTTCGGATGAACGAACCGATCCGGAGGAACAGGACGTGCTGCTGGGACTCGCGCGGCAGTACCCGTTCCCGGTCGAGATGGTGGGCCAGCACCGCGCTCACCAGGTCGAGGGTGGTCGTCTCCAGGCGCGTTGCGTCCTGCGGCGTGCAGCGAGCCGCCTCCTCGCTCAGGCCGGTCAGGAAGCGGGCGAGCAGCAGGCCGACGCCCGTCCTCCCGGAGAGCGGGACGGCCAGCAGCCGGGAGACGTGAGTGTCCCGAAAGGGCAGCCGCCGCTTGGGGAACTGCAGCACCAAGGAGTCCGCCAGGCCGGTGTCCGTGGCGACAGTTGCCTCGAACGGGTGCGAACTGTCGTACAGCACCATGTCGCCGCTCTCCAGTGACACGCTCCGCCCGCACTGTTCCAGCCCCTGCCGGCCGCGCTCGACGAGGGCGAGTTGGTACAGCTCGGGGTCGGAGCGCCGGATGAGCGCCGGGGTCCGGCGGGAGGACAGGGAGCTGTAGGCGAGCGCGGACAGTTGTACGTCGTCTCCCAGGGACACCGCCCTGAGCCGGGCCCGTAACGGGCCCTCGTCCAGAAAGCGGAACTCCGTGGGCACCAGGGACCGGGACGTGGTCTCCGCCCAGCCGTCGGCCCGCTCGGCGGCCATGAGCTCGTCGCTGTCGAAGAGTGTTTCCATGCTTCCCCCCAGGCGTCGCATGATAGAGACATGCCAAAAGTGCTCTCCGGCAGACGATCGTGCACAAAGCGGCGAGGCGGACGACAGCGCCCTTTCGGCCCTTTCGCGCCGGGGCACACCGTCCGCAGCCGGCCGGAGGCGGGCCCTCACCTGTGGGCCGGCCGCCGCGGAGTCCGGGGTGCGGCCGGAGCGCGGGAGCTCGGGCGACCGGCCGGGGCGGGCTCCGCCGGCGGCCGCATGCGCACGGCGCCGGCGCCTCGACCCCGCGTACACCGGGGTCAAGCTGCGAACACCAGTCGCATGAGCCGGTCCGGTGGCGCGGCGGCGGACCGGGCCGGCCACGCCTACGACGAGGACGCGTACGCCGTCAGTCGTGGGCGCGCCTGCCCGCGGGCTCCGGTGCACCGGTGTCGCCGGGCCGCGGTGCGTGTGCTCCTGACGCGACCATGGCGATCAACTAAGCTGCCCGGACGGCCCTTGCCTGGAGGTGCGGATGCGTCGCCCTGTCGTACGGAAACTGACGGTCCTGGCGGTCTCGGCCGCCGTGGTGTCGGTGGGGGCGGCGCCACCCACCGCCCAGAACAGACCCGCCGCCCCGAAGACGCCGGTCGCCGTCGGTTACGGCGGCGCGGTCGCCAGCGTCGACCGCGACGCCTCCGCCGCCGGCATCGAGATCCTGCGCAGGGGCGGCAACGCCGTCGACGCCGCCGTCGCCACCGCGGCCGCGCTCGGCGTCACCGAGCCCTACTCCGCCGGCATCGGCGGGGGCGGCTACTTCGTCTACTACGACGCCAAATCCCGCACCGTGCGCACGATCGACGGCCGCGAGACCGCGCCGCTGTCCGCCGACGCGGACCTGTTCACGGAGAACGGCGAGCCGATCGCCTTCGCCGACGCCGTCAGCAGCGGGCTCGCCGTCGGCACCCCGGGCACGCCCGCCACCTGGCAGACCGCACTCGACGAGTGGGGCAGCCGGAAGCTCGGCTCCGTACTCAGGCCCGCCGAGCGCCTGGCCCGGCACGGCTTCACCGTCGACGACACCTTCCGCTCCCAGACCGCCGCCAACGAACAGCGGTTCCGCTACTTCCCGGACACCGCCGAGCTGTTCCTGCCGGGCGGCGAACTCCCGGCCGTCGGCTCCACGTTCAAGAACCCCGACCTGGCGCGCACCTACAAGGAACTGGCCCGCGAAGGCGTCGGCGCGATCTACCACGGCGCGCTCGGCGAGGACATCGTCGCCACCGTCAACGAGCCGCCCGTGGACCCGGACTCCGGCTGGAACGCCCGCCCCGGCGACCTGTCCGCCAAGGACCTCGCGGCCTACGAGACCAAACTCCAGAAGCCGACCGGTACCTCGTACCGCGGACTGGACGTCTACTCCATCGCGCCCTCCTCCTCCGGCGGCACCACCGTCGGCGAGGCCCTCAACATCCTTGAGCGCACCGACCTCTCCGAGGCGAGCAAGGCCCGCTACCTGCACCGCTTCATCGAGGCGAGCCGCATCGCCTTCGCCGACCGGGGGCGCTGGGTCGGCGACCCGGCCTTCGAGGACGTACCGACGGCGGAACTGCTGTCCCAGCGGTACGCCGACTCGCGCGAGTGCCTGATCAAGGACGACGCGGTGCTCACCAGCCCCCTCGCGCCCGGCGACCCCCGGCACCCCGCCCCCTGCGCGGGCGGCGGCACGGCGGCGCCGACGACGTACGAGGGCGAGAACACCACGCACCTCACGGTGGCCGACAAGTGGGGGAACGTCGTCGCCTACACGCTCACCATCGAGCAGACCGGCGGCAGCGGCATCACCGTGCCGGGCCGCGGCTTCCTGCTCAACAACGAGCTGACGGACTTCTCCTTCGCCCCGGCCAACCCGGCCGTCCACGACCCGAACCTGCCCGGACCCGGCAAGCGCCCGCGCTCGTCGATCGCGCCGACGATCGTCCTGGACCAGCACCACAAGCCGGTCCTGGCGGTCGGTTCGCCCGGCGGTGCCACCATCATCACCACCGTCCTCCAGACACTCACCGGCGTCATCGACCGCGGGCTCCCGCTCGTCGACGCGATCGCCGCCCCGCGCGCCAGTCAGCGCAACGCCGCCCGGACCGAACTCGAACCCGGCCTCCACGACAGCGGCGTGCGGGAAGAGCTGGAGGCACTCGGGCACTCGTTCAAGCGCACCCCCGAGATCGGCGCGGCGACCGGCGTGCAGCGGCTGCCGGACGGCAGGTGGCTGGCCGCCGCCGAGAAGGAACGGCGCGGCGGCGGCTCGGCGATGGTGGTACGGCCCGTGCGCTAGGACCTGTCGTCCAAACCGACGCCGGCGTCGCGAACGACAGGCCCCGGCCGGGATTCACAGTTCGGGGACGGGCCGCTCGGGCGTGCGGAACGCCAGCCGCCCGTCCTCGACGTCGACGGTCACCCGGCCGCCCTCCGCGATGCGGCCGTCGAGCAGCAGACGGGACAGCTCGTTGTCGACCTCCCGCTGGATGGTGCGGCGTAGCGGCCGGGCGCCGTACTCGGGCTGGTAGCCGCGCTCGGCGAGCCAGTCCACGGCCGCGTCCGTGAAGTCCACGGTGACGCCCTGGGCGCGCACCATCCGGCGGGTCTGCTCCAGCAGCAGGCTGGTGATCTGCCGCAACTGCTCGCCGCTGAGCTGGCGGAAGACGACGATCTCGTCGATGCGGTTGAGGAACTCGGGCCGGAAGTGCTCGCGCAGCGGGCGCAGCACCTGCTCGCGCCGGGCCTCCTCGTCCGCCTCCGAACCGCCGGCACCGAAGCCGATGCCCGCACCGCGCCGGGTGATGACGTCGGAGCCCAGGTTGCTGGTCATCACGACGACCGTGTTGGCGAAGTCCACCGTGCGGCCCTGGGAGTCGGTCAGCCGGCCGTCGTCCAGGACCTGGAGGAGGATGTTGAAGACGTCCGGGTGGGCCTTCTCCACCTCGTCGAGCAGGAGCAGTGAGTACGGGTGCCGGCGCACCACCTCGGTGAGCTGGCCGGCCTCCTCGTGGCCGACATAGCCGGGCGGGGCGCCGACCAGGCGGCTGACGGTGTGCCGTTCCTGGTACTCGCTCATGTCGAGCCGCACCATCCGGTCCTCGCTGCCGAACAGCGCCTCGGCCAGCGCCCGCGCCAGCTCGGTCTTGCCGACGCCGGTCGGGCCGAGGAAGAGGAAGCTGCCGATGGGCCGGTCGGGGCTGGCGAGCCCGGCGCGGGAGCGCAGCACGGCGTCGGATACGACCCGTACGGCCTCGTCCTGGCCCACCACCCGCTCGTGGAGGTGGGACTCCAGGCCCAGCAGGCGGTCCTTCTCCTCCTGGGTGAGGCTGCTGACCGGGATGCCGGTCTGCCGGGACACCACCTCGGCGATGGACTCGGTGGCGACGACCAGGTTGAGGCCCTCGTCGGCCTCGCCGCCGCCGTCGGCCTCGGTGATCCGCTGCTTCAGCTCGGTGATCCGGTCCCGCAGTCGCATCGCCTGCTCGTACTGCTCGTCCGCGACCGCCTGGTCCTTGTCCCGGACGAGCTGGTCGACCTCGCGCTCCATGGTGCGTACGTCGGTGCCCTTGGTCCGGGCCCGCAGCCGCACCCGGGCGCCGGCCTGGTCGATCAGGTCGATCGCCTTGTCCGGCAGCCGGCGGTCGGTGAGGTAGCGGTCGGACATCTCCACGGCCGCCACCAGCGCCTCGTCGGTGTAGCGGACCTGGTGGTGGGCCTCGTAGCGGTCGCGCAGTCCGCGCAGGATCTCGATCGCGTCGGCCGTGGTGGGCTCCGGGACGAGGATCGGCTGGAAGCGGCGGGCGAGGGCCGCGTCCTTCTCGATCCTGCGGTACTCCTCCAGCGTGGTGGCGCCCACGATGTGCAGCTCGCCGCGGGCCAGGGCCGGCTTGAGGATGTTCCCGGCGTCCATCGAGCCGCTGTCGCCGCCGCCGCCCGCGCCGACGACGGTGTGCAGCTCGTCGATGAAGATGATCAGTTCGTCGGAGTGGGCGCGGATCTCGCCCACGATGTTGTTCATGCGTTCCTCGAAGTCACCCCGGTAGCGGGTGCCCGCGACCACGCCCGTCAGGTCCAGCGCGACCACCCGCCGCCCGATCAGCACGTCGGGCACGTCACCGTCGGTGATGCGCTGGGCGAGTCCCTCCACGACGGCGGTCTTGCCGACGCCGGCGTCACCGATCAGCACGGGGTTGTTCTTGCCGCGGCGGGAGAGCACCTCGACGGTCTGCTCGATCTCCGCCTCGCGCCCGATCACCGGGTCGATCCGGCCCTGCCGGGCCAGGTCGGTGAGGTCTCGGCCGTACTTGTCGAGCGTCGGCGTGTTGGTGGCCCGCGGCCCCTCCGCGCGTCCCTTCGCCGCGTCCGGCGCCTCCGTCGGCAGACCCGACGGCGCGAACCGGGCCGCGTTCAGGATGTGTCCGGCGGCCGAGTCCGGATTGGCGGCCAGGGCGCTGAGCACGTGCTCCGGGCCGATGTACCCGGTGCCGGTCGACCGGGCCAGCTCGTGTGCGTCCAGCAGGGCGCGCTTGACGGCCGGGGTCAGGGAGAGCGAGGTGGGCGGCGGCGCGTCGCCGGGGGAGTGCTGCGCCGGGCCGGTCCGCTCGTCGATCTGCGACGCCAGCGCGTCGGGGTCGGCGCCGGCCCGGCTGAGCAGGCCCCGGGTCGGCTCGGTGGCGAGCGCGGCCCGTAGCAGGTGCTCGGTGTCCAGGTCCCGGCTGCCGTGCTCGGCGGCGTACTGGGCGGCGCCGCGCACCAGCTCCCGGGCGGGCTGGCTGAGCAATCGCCCGATGTCGATCTGCCTCGGCCTGGGCCCGCCGAAGAAGCGTGCCAGGAATTCCGCGAACGGGTCACCCTCCGGGCCCATGAAGCCGCTGGTCATCGTTTCCGGTCCTCCGCTGCTTCGGCGATCGACGTGCCGCGGCCGGGTAACCCGGTCGGGGTGAGGTCATGCCCAACATGACACGTTCTGTTCCGGTGGGCATGTCCGGGAACCCGGGCGGGCTCAGGGCTGGACGCGGGGCCGCGGCAGGGTGAGCGGCGGGCCCGGATGGGGCGCGGCAGGGCCCCGGAAGGGGCGCGGCAGGGGCCCGGTGGGCGGGGCGGAGGGTCTCAGAAGCCGTCGCGCGACGTCAGCACACGGGGACCGCCGTCCGTGATCGCCACCGTGTGCTCCACGTGGGCCGCCCGCGAGCCGTCGTTCGTCCGCAGGGTCCAGCCGTCCGCGGCCGGGTGGTAGTCGTCCCGGCCGCTGCCGATCAGCATGGGCTCGATGGCCAGGACCATGCCGTGACGCAGGGGAAGTCCGCGTCCCGGCCGGCCCTCGTTGGGCACCCCCGGGTCCTCGTGCATGCGCCGGCCGATGCCGTGGCCGCCGAAGTCCTCCATGATGCCGTAGCCGGCCGCCCGGCACACCGTGCCGATGGCGTGCCCGATGTCGCCGATGCGGTTGCCGACCACGGCCGCCCCGATGCCCGCGGCCAGGGCCCGCTCCGCGGTCTCGATCAGCGTCACGTCCGCCGCGCGCGGGGTGCCCACGACGAAGCTGAGCGCCGAGTCGCCCGCCCAGCCGTCCAGGGTCGCGCCGCAGTCGATGGAGACCAGGTCGCCGTCGCGCAGCCGGTAGCCGTCGGGGACGCCGTGCACGATCGCGTCGTTCACCGACGCGCAGATGACGCCCGGGAAGGGCGTCGGGGCGAAGGAGGGCCGGTAGCCGAGGAACGGTGATCCCGCCCCCGCCTCCCGCAGCACCTCGCGCGCCACCGCGTCCAGCTCCAGCAGGGACACGCCCACGTCCGCGGCCTGCCGTACGGCGGTCAGGGCGCGGGCGACGACCTGGCCGGCCGCGTGCATGGAGTCGATCGATGTATCCGTCTTGAGTTCCACCATGCCAATTACTATACCGGTATTTGAATTGGTCGACGCCAGGGGTGGGCCGGTACGGGAAGCCGGTATTAGAATCACGGTATGGTACGCACCCCCTTGACCCCCGAAGAGCGTGAACGCGGCGAGCGGCTCGGACGGCTGCTCCGCGCGGCCCGCGGCGACCGGTCGATGACGGAGGTGGCGGCCGAGGCGGGCCTCTCCGCCGAGACCCTGCGCAAGATCGAGACCGGCCGGGCACCCACCCCGGCGTTCTTCACGGTGGCCGCGCTGGCCCGTGCGCTGGGGCTGTCCATGGACGACCTGGCGGGGCGGTGCGTGCCGGCGGGGGTGTGAGGGTGGTGTGACGACACTCCTCGAAAACTCCCTGTAGCGGCGTCGTAACACCGCTGGTGTTCCCTACGTGACCGGATGGACCGGACCGGGTCCTCCAGTCGGGCGGGAGTCGAGCGATGGCCGTGGAACAACTGCCGGGTCGGGTCGGACGGTTCGCCCGGTACCTGACCGACCTGCTGGCGCTCCTGGATCAGGGCGGCGGCTGGTGCGGGGTGTTCCGGCAGCGCGACCCCGACGGCATGCGGGCCTGTCTCGACGGGCGCGAGGTGCCGCCATGGGACGTGGTGGAGGCCCTGCTCCAGGACTTCGCCGGCCGGTACGGCGCCCCCGCCGCCACCGCGGAGACGGACCGGGCCCGCACCCTGCACGCCGCCGCGCTCACCGCGTACGACTCCCTTCCCGACGCCCGGGAAACCCTCGGCGACCGGCTCGACGTCATGCTCCGCGAGCAGCGGTACGCGGCCGAACGCCGGGCGGAACTGGGCCGCCTGCTCGCCGCGGCCACCGACCCGGAGGCGGCCGACGCTCTCCGCCTCGACCTGGCCTGGGCCCGCGACGACCACGCCCGGGCGACGGCCCGGTGCGCCGAGATCCGGGACCGGATGACGGAACTGGACCGTCGCACGGCGGCCGCCCGGCCGGGGGAGCCCGGGAACGACGCCGGGATCCGCGCGCCCGGCGCCTCGCCGGCAAGGGCCGGGGAGGGCGCTCCCGAAAGCCCCGAGGGTGAGGGCCGAACGGGCGGGGCGGCGGGCCGGGTACGCCGGGCGGCGGGGCCGGCGCAAGGGGGTGCCGGTTCCGAAGGCGGGCGGCGACGCGGGCGGCGCCGGGGCGGTGCGCGGTTCGCCGGGGTCGTCGGGGAGGACGCGGCCCCCGCCTCCGCGGTGCCGGACCACGTGCCGGGCCCGCTCGCCGCACCGGCGGCGGAACACACTCCGCGCGGCGCGCGGTTCGCCGGGACCGCGGGCCCCGGGGAGCAGCCGGCGCCGCGGCCCGGGCCACCGGCCGTGGCGGCGGCGGACGAGGCCGCGGCCGGACGCCTCGTCGAGGCGCTGACGCGGCTGCGTGCCGAAGAGCGCGGTGGTGAGGCGCACGCCCTGCTGGCCGAGGCCGCCAACGGGCCCGCCGCCCGCTTCGCGCCGCTTGCCGCACACCTGGAACAGGCCGGACTCGGCGCCGACTGGACGACCCTGCTGTGGGAGGCCGCGTCCCTGCCCGCCGAGCGCCTGGTCGCCGTCGCGGACGCCCTGGCCGCGGCCGGACGCGCCACCGACGCGGAGCGGATCCTGCGGCAGGGCGTCGCACGCCCCGCCACCGAGATCGGCGCGGCCGTCCTCGGCCTGGTCCGCGAAGGCCGGCGGCGCGAGGCCCGCGCGCTCCTCGACGCCTGCGTGCGCGCCCGCACCCCGGAGGAGGCAGCCCGCAGCGCCGAGCCCGCCCCGCCGGTCCTCGTACCGCTGCTCCTGGAGGCGGCCCACGGTGTCTCCGACGAGCGCCACCGGGACCTCGTCCACGCCCTGCGAGTCGCCGGATTCGCCACCTGACGCGCGCCTCGGCGACCCCACCCGTCCCACCACTCACCCACAGGAGTGCGAAACGCGATCGACACCACGGCGTGGCGACGATGGTCTTGGCAAGCCCGTCCGGCCAGGCTTACGTTCGTCCCTCTACGGCCTGCTCTACGGGCGTAGAGGCTCTGACGTCGTGTCGAAGGAGCAGCTCATGGCCAACGTCGTACGTGCCGCTCTCGTCCAGGCCACCTGGACCGGCGACACCGAGTCCATGGTGGCGAAACACGAGGAGCACGCCCGCGAGGCGGCCCGGCGGGGCGCCCGGATCATAGGCTTCCAGGAGGTCTTCAACGCCCCCTACTTCTGCCAGGTCCAGGATGCCGAGCACTACCGCTGGGCCGAGCCCGTGCCCGACGGCCCGACCACCCGACGTATGCGGGCCCTCGCGCGTGAGACCGGCATGGTCATCGTCGTCCCCGTCTTCGAGGTCGAGCAGTCCGGCTTCTACTACAACACCGCGGCCGTGATCGACGCCGACGGCACGGTCCTCGGGACGTACCGCAAGCACCACATCCCGCAGGTCAAGGGCTTCTGGGAGAAGTTCTACTTCCGCCCCGGCAACCTCGGCTGGCCCGTCTTCGACACCGCCGTCGGCAAGGTCGGCGTCTACATCTGCTACGACCGGCACTTCCCGGAGGGCTGGCGGCAACTCGGCCTCGGCGGCGCCCAGCTCGTCTACAACCCCTCCGCCACGCACCGCGGCCTGTCCGCCCACCTGTGGCGGCTCGAACAGCCCGCCGCGGCCGTCGCCAACGAGTACTTCGTCGCCGCGATCAACCGCGTCGGGCAGGAGGAGTACGGGGACAACGACTTCTACGGGACGTCGTACTTCGTCGACCCGCGCGGGCAGTTCGTCGGCGAGACCGCCAGCGACACCAAGGAGGAACTCGTCGTCCGCGACCTCGACTTCGACCTCATCGACGAGGTGCGGCAGCAGTGGGCCTTCTACCGCGACCGCCGCCCCGACGCCTACGAAGGGCTGGTGCGGCCGTGACCATGGACCTCTTCGCCCGGCACCGCGCCGTCCTGCCCGACTGGCTCGCCCTCTACTACGAGGACCCGCTGGAGATCACCCACGGCGAGGGCCGCCACGTCTGGGACGCCGCCGGCAACAAGTACCTCGACTTCTTCGGCGGCATCCTCACCACGATGACCGCGCACGCCCTGCCCGAGGTGACCAAGGCGGTGAGCGAGCAGGCCGGGCGGATCATCCACTCGTCCACGCTCTACCTCAACCGGCCCATGGTCGAACTCGCCGAGCGCATCGCCCACGTGTCAGCCATCCCGGACGCCCGCGTCTTCTTCACCACCTCCGGCACCGAGGCCAACGACACCGCGCTGCTGCTCGCCACCGCCCACCGGGGCAGCAACACCGTTCTGGCGATGCGCAACAGCTACCACGGCCGCTCCTTCAGCTCGGTCGGCATCACCGGCAACCGCGGCTGGTCCCCGACCTCGCTCTCCCCGCTCCAGACGCTCTACGTCCACGGCGGCGTACGCACCCGCGGTCCCTACGCCCACCTGGACGACCGCGACTTCATCGACGCCTGCGTGGCCGACCTCGAGGACCTCCTCGGCCACACCAGGCCGCCCGCCGCGCTGATCGCCGAACCCGTCCAGGGCGTCGGCGGCTTCACCTCCCCGCCGGACGGCCTGTACGCGGCCTTCCGCGAGGTGCTGCACGAGCGGGGCATCCTGTGGATCGCCGACGAGGTGCAGACCGGCTGGGGCCGCACCGGCGAGCACTTCTGGGGCTGGCAGGCCCACGGGCGCGGCGGCCCGCCCGACATCGTGACCTTCGCCAAGGGCATCGGCAACGGCATGTCCGTCGGCGGGGTGATCGCCCGCGCCGAGATCATGAACTGCCTGGACGCCAACAGCATCTCCACCTTCGGCGGCACCCAGGTCACCATGGCGGCCGGCCTCGCCAACCTCACGTACCTCCTGGAGCACGACCTCCAGGGCAACGCCCGGCGCGTCGGCGGCATGCTCATCGAACGGCTGCGGGCCGTCGCCGCCCAGGTGCCGCACGTACGGGAGGTGCGCGGGCGCGGGCTGATGATCGGCATCGAGCTGGCCCGGCCCGGCACCGACGAGGCCGCCCCCGAGGCCGCCGCCACCGTGCTGGAGGAGGCCCGCGCGGGCGGGCTGCTCATCGGCAAGGGCGGCGGCCACAGCACCAGCGTCCTGCGCGTCGCCCCGCCCATGTCCCTCACCGTCGCGGAGGCGGAGGAGGGCGCCGCGATCCTCGAACGCGCTCTGCGCAGCATCTGACAGCCGACACGGGCCGTGCATCGAGCAGAGGAACCACCGCCATGACCTCCACCTCGGACACCTCGCACTCGCAGGCCTCCCGGGCCCCGCAGACCTCGGAAACCCTGGAGCAGCAGCCCTGGGAACCCGCCCTGTCGGTCCGCCAGGTACTCACCCTGGAGCGGGTGCTCGCCGGACAGCCCGAGGTGGTGGCCGGCGCGCACCGGCTCGACCGGCCCGTGCGCTGGGTGCACGTCGCCGAGGCGGCCGACGTCGGAGTGATGCTCAGCGGCGGCGAGATGGTGCTCACCACCGGTGTGCTGCTCGCCGGGGACGAGGACAAGCAGGGCGAGTACGTCCGCTCCCTGCACCGCGCGGAGGCCGCGGCCGTCGTACTCGGCCTCGGGCGGGCCTTCCCCACCCCGCCGGACGTGATGCGCCGGGCGGCCGAGCGGTGCGGACTCCCCATGGTCGTGCTGCACCGGCCCTTCCCCTTCGCCGAACTGACCGAGGAGGTGCAGTCCCGGCTGCTGCGGCGCAAGTTCGCCGCCGTCAGCCTCTCCGAGGCCGTACGCACCGAACTGACCGGCCTGATCACCGCGGGCGCCCCGGTGCAACGCCTGCTCGACGAGGTGGCCCGGCACGGCGGCTGCCCGGTCGTCGTCACCAACCTCGCCCACCGCGTCCTCGCCACGGCGGGGGAACGGCCCGCGGTCGACGACGTGCTCCGGGACTGGGAGCGCATCGCCCGCCAGGCCGGCGCCGGGGCGGCCGACGGCTGGATCCGCGCCGAGCTGAGCTGCCGCGGGCAGCGCTGGGGGCGGCTGGTGCTGTGCGGCTACCGCGGTGACCGGGCGGCGGGGCGGCTGCTCGCCGACCGCGCCGCGGAGGCCCTCGTCCTGCACCGCATGCTCGGCGGCGACGGAACACCCGCCGGGGGCTCGGCGAGTCGAGGCAACTCCTGGGACGCCTGGGAGGCACAGTCCGCTCGGAGCCTGCTCACCGACCTGGCCAGCGGCGCCGTACCCGCGCGGCAACTGCTGCCCCGGGCGCGCGCCGCCGGACTGCCGGTCAACCGGCGCGTCTTCGTCCCGCTGGTCGTCCGCGACCGGGAGCCCGCCCGGCCTGCCCGCGTGCTGCGGCTGCTGGGCCTGCCCGGAATCGTCGCGGAACTCGCCGACGGCACCAGCACCGTCCTGCTCAGCCTCGCCCCCGACCAGGACGCCAGGGCCCTGACCGCCCACTTCGCGGCCCGGCTGCGGTCGGAGCCGGAGTCCGCCCACGCCGTGGTGGCGGCGGCCGACGCCCGCGCCGCCTGGGACGACGTGCCCGCCGGCCTGCGCGAGGCCCGGCACGTCGCCGAGGCCGTGGCCGACTCCGCGGGTGCCTTCGACCCGCCGCCCGTGGTCCGCCTGCGCGACATCCACCTGCGCGGACTGGTCCGGCTGCTGCGCGACGACCCGCACGTGCAGTCCTTCGCCGAGCGGGAACTGGACGGACTGCTGCGCGGCCCCGACGAGGACCTGCTGCCCGTGCTGCGCACCTACCTCGCCACCGGCCGCAACAAGTCCCGCACCGCCCGGCTCCACCACGTCTCCCGGCCCGCCCTCTACCGTCGCCTGGAGGCCATACAGGGCCGCCTCGGCGTGGACCTCGACGACTTCGAGCAGGCCGCCTCCGTACACATCGCGCTCCTCGCCCACGACGCACAACAGGGGTGACACCGTGCAATGCCCGACCCCCGCAGACGTGACACCGTGCCACTCACCACGGCCACCCGCCCTTCCTAAGCTCACAGGACACCGAGCGAGTGGAGGCCGAAGATGAGCCGAGTGATCCGTGCCGCGCTCTTCCAGACCGCCTGGACGGGCGACAGGGAATCGATGATCCAGGTCCACGAGCAGGCGGTCCGCGACGCCGCCGCCCAGGGGGCACAGGTCCTGTGCTTCCAGGAGCTGTTCTACGGGCCGTACTTCTGCCAGGTCCAGGACCCCGCGTTCTACGCCTACGCCGAGCGCGTTCCCGACGGCCCGATCGTCGGGCGCTTCCAGCGGCTCGCCCGCGAGCACGGCATCGTCCTGGTGCTCCCGATGTACGAGGAGGAGCAGCCCGGCGTCCTCTACAACACCGCCGCCGTCATCGACGCCGACGGCTCCTACCTCGGCAAGTACCGCAAGACGCACATCCCGCAGGTGCGCGGCTTCTGGGAGAAGTTCTACTTCCGCCCCGGCAACTCCGGCTGGCCGGTCTTCGACACCGCCGTCGGCAAGGTCGGCGTCTACATCTGCTACGACCGGCACTTCCCGGAGGGCTGGCGGGCGCTGGGCCTCCAGGGCGCGGAGGTCGTCTTCAACCCGTCGGCCACCTCACGCGGCCTGTCCGGCTACCTGTGGCAGCTCGAGCAGCCGGCGGCGGCCGTCGCCAACGAGTACTTCGTCGGCGCCATCAACCGGGTCGGCGTCGAGGAGTACGGCGACAACGACTTCTACGGCACCTCGTACTTCGTCGACCCGGAGGCGCGGTTCGTCGGCGAGGTGGCGAGCGACAAGGAGAGCGAACTCGTCGTCCGTGATCTGGACATGGGCAAACTGCGCGAGGTCCGCGACCGCTGGCAGTTCTACCGCGACCGGGCTCCGGGCGCGTACGCCCCGCTGACCGCGCCCTGACCGCGCCCTGAGCGAGCGGGGACCCTGACAGGAGGGAACAGCAGCATGAGCAGCCGTACCGTCATCCGCGGTGGCCTCGTCGTCACCGCGTCCGACGAGATCCACGCCGACGTCCTGATCGAGGACGGCCGCATCGCCGCCCTCGCCGCGTCGGGCACCCCGGCCGCCGAGGCCCTCACGGCCGAGAGGGTGATCGACGCGAGCGGCAAGTACGTCATCCCGGGCGGCGTCGACGGCCACACGCACATGGAGATGCCCTTCGGCGGCACCTACGCCGCCGACACCTTCGAGACCGGCACCCGGGCCGCCGCCTGGGGCGGCACGACCACCATCGTCGACTTCGCCATCCAGAGCGTCGGGCACTCCCTGCGCTCGGGCCTGGACGCCTGGCACGCCAAGGCCGAGGGCAACTGCGCGATCGACTACGCCTTCCACATGATCGTCTCCGACGTCGACCAGAAGGCGCTCAAGGAGATGGACCTGCTGGTGGAGGAGGGTGTCACCTCCTTCAAGCAGTTCATGGCCTACCCCGGCGTCTTCTACTCCGACGACGGCCAGATCCTGCGCGCCATGCAGCGCGCCGCCGGCAACGGCGGCCTGATCATGATGCACGCCGAGAACGGCATCGCGATCGACGTCCTCGTCGAGCAGGCCCTCGCCCGCGGCGAGACCGACCCGCGCTACCACGGCGAGGTCCGCAAGGCCCTCCTGGAGGCGGAGGCGACCCACCGCGCGATCAAGCTCGCCCAGGTGGCCGGAGCGCCCCTGTACGTCGTGCACGTCTCCGCGACGGAGGCGGTCGCGGAGCTGACCCGGGCCCGCGACGAGGGACTGAACGTCTTCGGCGAGACCTGCCCGCAGTACCTGTTCCTGTCCACCGACAACCTCGCCGAGCCGGACTTCGAGGGCGCCAAGTACGTGTGCAGCACCCCGCTGCGGCCGCGCGAGCACCAGGCGGCGCTGTGGCGGGGCCTGCGGACCAACGACCTCCAGGTGGTGTCGACCGACCACTGCCCCTTCTGCTTCAGCGGCCAGAAGGAGCTGGGACGCGGTGACTTCTCCAAGATCCCCAACGGTATGCCGGGCGTCGAGAACCGCATGGACCTGCTCCACCAGGCCGTCGTCGACGGGCACATCAGCCGCCGCCGCTGGATCGAGATCGCCTGCGCCACCCCGGCCCGCATGTTCGGCCTGTACCCGAAGAAGGGCACCATCGCGCCCGGCGCCGACGCCGACGTGGTCGTCTACGACCCGCACGCCGAACAGGTCATCTCCGTCGAGACCCACCACATGAACGTCGACTACTCGGCGTACGAGGGCCGGCGGATCACCGGCCGGGTGGAGACCGTGCTCTCGCGCGGCGTTCCGGTCGTCACCGAGCGGGAGTACACCGGGCGCAAGGGCCACGGCGTCTACACCCCGCGCGCCACCTGCCAGTACCTGAACTAGGAGCCGCGCCCATGGACTTCGGACTCGTCCTGCAGACCGACCCGCCGGCCTCCCGCGTCGTCGACCTGATGAAACGGGCGGAACGCAACGGCTTCCGCTACGGCTGGACCTTCGACTCCTGCGTCCTGTGGCAGGAGCCGTTCGTGATCTACAGCCAGATCCTGGCCAACACCACGGAGCTGAAGGTCGGCCCGATGGTCACCAACCCGGGCACCCGCACCTGGGAGGTGACCGCCTCCACCTTCGCCACCCTCAACGACATGTTCGGCAACCGCACCGTCTGCGGCATCGGCCGCGGCGACTCCGCGATGCGCGTCGCCGGCCGCAAGCCCAACACCCTGGCCCGCATCAGCGAGGCCATGAAGGTCATCCGGGCGCTGGGCCGGGGAGAGGAGGCCGACCTCGGCGGCGGCACCGTCGTCCGGTTCCCCTGGATCAAAGCGGGCGCGGAACTCCCCGTGTGGATGGCGGCGTACGGTCCCAAGGCGCTGAAGATGACCGGCGAGGAGGCCGACGGCTTCATCCTCCAGCTCGCCGACCCCTACCTGACCGAGTACATGGTCAAGGCCGTCAGGGACGCCGCCGTCGCCGCCGGACGCGACCCGTCCGAGGTGACGATCTGCGTCGCCGCCCCGGCCTACGTCACCGCCGACGACTCGCCCGAGGCGCTCGCCCACGCGCGCGAGCAGTGCCGCTGGTTCGGCGGCATGGTCGGCAACCACGTGGCCGACCTGGTCGAGAAGTACGGTGCCCACTCCGGCGCCGTACCCGACGAACTCACCGACTACATCAAGGCCCGCCACGGCTACGACTACGCCCACCACGGACGCAGCGGCAACCCGGACACCCGGTTCGTGCCGGACGAGATCGTCGACCGGTTCTGCCTGATCGGGCCGGCCGGGAAGCACATCGAGAAGCTGGGCGCCCTGCGCGCCCTCGGCGTCGACCAGTTCGCGCTCTACGACATGCACGACGCGCAGGAGACCGTGATCGACGCCTACGGCACGGAGATCATCCCGGCCGTCAACGCCTGACCCCTCCCTCTTCCCCTCCCGGGGAAGCCCCTGCCTCTTCCCTCCCGGGGGAAGAGGGCGCAGGGCGCACCCGCGCACCCCCCTCGGCACCGCCCGCACGGCCTCTCCCGTCCCACCGCACGATTGGCCTGCCCATGACCGACACCGCGCCCACGGCGATACCGCCGTCCGCCCAAGTCACCCTCCCCGACGGGCGCGTGGAGCTCGCCCCGGGCTCCCCGCCGCCGAGCGGCCCCTACGCCAACGAGGACCTGCTGCCCGTCCCCGTCGGGGGGCGCACCTGGACCACGTACAACTTCTCCGCCCTGTGGGTCGGCATGGCCCACAACACGGCCTCCTGGACGCTGGCCTCCGGTCTGATCGCCGTCGGCATGGACTGGAAGCAGGCGGTGTTCACCATCGCCCTGGCCAACGTGATCGTGCTCCTGCCGATGCTGCTCACCGGGCACGCGGGACCCAAGTACGGCATCCCCTTCCCGGTGTTCGCCCGTGCCTCCTTCGGCATCCGCGGCGCCAACCTGCCCGCCGTGGTGCGGGCGCTGGTGGCGTGCGGCTGGTTCGGCATCCAGACCTGGATCGGCGGCGAGGCGATCTACTTCCTGGCCGGCAAGCTGATCGGCGGCGGCTGGACGAACGCGGCGACGTTCGGCGGCCACGCCTGGACGATGTGGCTGTCGTTCGCGATCTTCTGGGCGATCCAGGTCGCCATCATCTACCGGGGCATGGAGACGATCCGCCGCTTCGAGAACTGGGCGGCACCCTTCGTGCTGGTGGGCGCGTTCGTGATGCTGTGGTGGATGGCCGACAAGGCGGGCGGCTTCGGCCCGCTCTTCGACCAGCCGTCGCGGCTCGGCTGGGGCGGTGACTTCTGGAAGCTCTTCTGGCCCTCTCTCATGGGCATGATCGGCTTCTGGTCCACCCTGTCCCTCAACATCCCGGACTTCACCCGCTACGGGAAGAGCCAGAAGGCGCAGACCCGCGGCCAGGCCCTCGGCCTGCCGACCACCATGACGCTCTTCGCCTTCCTGTCCGTGATGGTCACCTCCGGCTCGCAGGCGGTGTACGGGGAGGCCATCTGGGACCCGGTGAAACTCGCCGCGAAGACGGACAACGTGGTCGGACTGCTCTTCGCCCTCGTCACCGTCCTGGTGGCGACCCTGTCCGTGAACATCGCGGCCAACCTGGTCTCACCGGCCTTCGACTTCTCCAACGTCGCGCCCCGCAAGGTGAGTTTCCGGGCCGGCGCGCTCATCACCTGCGTCCTCGCCGTGCTGATCTTCCCGTGGAAGCTGTACTCCGACCCGCAGGGCTACATCTTCACCTGGCTCGGCCTGGTGGGCGGGCTGCTCGGCACCGTCGCCGGCATCCTCATCGCGGACTACTGGATCCTGCGCCGGGCCCGCCTCGACCTCGTCGACTTGTACCGCACGGGCGGTCGCTACTGGTACGACGGCGGCTGGAACTGGCGGGCGGTCGTCGCCTTCCTCGCCGGCGGCGTCCTGGCCATCGGGGGCGCGGACTTCCACCCGCTGGTCGACGGCCGCCCCGTGCCGTTCCTGGAGCCGCTGGCCGACTACGGCTGGGCGGTGGGCCTCGGCACCTCCATGGTGCTGTACCTGGCGCTGATGCTGCTGCCCGCCACCCGGCCCCGTACGGAGGCCGGCCCGGCTCAGCCCTGACCGCCCTCCAAGGCGGCCACCGCTTCCTTGGCCGCCTTGATGGCACCCTTGTTGACCGTCTCCGTACTCGGCGCCTTCTTCGACTCGAAGTCACTGCCGTTGTACGTGATCATCACCAGGGCGTTGGACGCGCGGACCAGCACCGTGCCCTCGCGTGTCTGCTGCTCGTCCTCGGTGGTGAGGTTCACGACGGAGTAGGCCGCGTCGCCCAGCCCCGGGACCTCGCCACCACCGCTGCGGTCGGCGACCCGCTCCTTGTACGACTTCAGTGCCGCCTCGTCCGACTCCATCACCTCGTAGGAGACGTCGAGCCACCGGTAGTCGTACCCCTTGAGCGCGTTCCAGGAGCAGGTGCGGCGCACCTCGGTGTCCGTCGACGGGATCTCCTTGCCGGCGGCCTTGGCACCCGGCACCAGCGAGGTGACCGTCTTGCCGGCCAGGCTCTCGCAGGGCGCCGGGGCGGCGGCGTACGTCTTCGTCACCGCCTCGGTCGCCGGTGCGGAGGCCGACCGGTTCGTGGTGTCGGGCGGCGTCCTGTCCTCGGCGGCCGGTGTCGTGTCAGGACCGGACGACAGCGCCCAGCCCGCCGTGGCGAGGACGGCGACCGGCGCCAGACGCGCGGTCAGGGCGAGCGGCAGAGGAAGAGAACGCACGGCGCACTTCTCGTGGGGGACGGTGCGGAGGAGGTCCGCACTGCGGACGGGACGCCAGTGTCACACGAGTCCCCGTGGGGCGGAAGGGCGAACTCGGTGCGTGCCCGCACGGTGACGCAGACGAACGGGAGCGCCCGGTCCGGGCCGGGGGCCGTCCTGACCGGACGGCCGTTCACCAGCCACACGCCGTCCCGCATCCGCCCCCCCGGTGCCGGGGCCGGCGATCAGGGACTCGCGCGTCAGCGCCCAGGCGGGGGCGACGAGTGCGGGCGCCGAGGAGAGGACCACGAACGGGGCGGGCCCCTGGATACCGAAGTTCCGTGCCGCCTGCGCGTAGACCTCGGCGACGCGGCCGGTGGCCGCCTCGGGCGGCGGCGGCTCGGTGCGACGGAAGGGTGTGGGCATGGACAGCAGCGTGCGCCGCCGGGGTGCCCGTGGTCGTCGTACGACCGGATGCGGTGGGCGCTGCGCCGCCGAGGCCCGGTCCGCACGGCCCCTACTTCGCCGGGAGTAGTCCGCATGCCGTCCACAGGGCCGACGCGACGGTCGGCGTGGCCGTCTATCGTGCGGGTATGAGTGGGCGTCAGGCCGGTCGCGGAAGGCTCGCCGACGTGATCCTCGCGGTCGCGGTCGGTGCGCTCGGCATGACCGTCGCCGCCTTCGACGACGGCACCACGGCCCTCGACCACGCGCTCGTCGCCCTCGCCTCGGCGGCGCTCGCCTTCCACCGTGCCGCCCCGCGCGCGGTGCTGGCCGTCGCCACCGTGCTCGGCACGGCCCACGTCGTACACGCCCACCCGGGGCCGCTCTCCGCGCTGCCCGTCCTGGCGGCCGTGCACACCGCGGCCCGGGTCGGCCACCGGGGCGTCGCGGCGGCCGGCGGCGCGGTGTTCCTGGCGGGCTACGTGGCGACCGGACCAGGGACGCAGGACGTGGCCGAGCGGGCCGGACTGCTCGCCGGCTGGTTCCTGTGCGCGGTGGTGACCGGGCTCGCCGACCGGAACTGGCAGGCGTACCTGCGCCAGACCGAACAGCGTGCCCTGGAGGCGGAGCGCACCCGGGAGGAGGCCGCGCTGCGCCGCGCCGGTGAGGAACGCCTGCGCATCGCCCGGGAGTTGCACGACTCGCTCACGCACAGCATCTCCATCGTCAAGCTGCAGGCCGGCGTCGCCGTCCACCTGGCGCGCAAACGGGGCGAGGAGGTGCCGACGGCGCTGCTCGCCATCCAGGAGGCCAGTGGCGAGGCGATGCGCGAGCTGCGCTCCGCCCTGCAGGTGCTGCGCGCCGACGAACCGACCGGCACTCCGGCGCTGCTGGTGGAGCGGGCCCGCGCGGCCGGGCTGGCCGTCGACCTGATGGTCACCGGCGACGAGCGCCCCCTGCCGCAGGCCGTCGACCGGGCGGCCTACCGCATCGTCCAGGAGGCCCTCACCAACGCGGCGCGGCACGCGGGACCGGCGAAGGTGGCGGTCCGGATCGACTACGGCACGGGTGGCAGGGGGGAGCTGACGATAGACGTGGACGACGACGGAGCCGCCGACCCGGCCCGCCCGCCGGTGCCGGGCACCGGCCTGACCGGCATGCGCGAACGCGTGACGGCTCTCGGCGGCACCCTGGGCGCCGCCCCGCGCGCGGAGGGCGGCTTCTCGGTGCGGGCCCGGCTGCCGCTGGGGGAGACGGTATGAGCGAGGTCGTGCGGGTGGCGCTCGTCGACGACCAGGCGCTGATGCGCGCCGGCTTCCGCGCCCTCCTCGACGCCGAGGACGGCATCGAGGTGGTCGGCGAGGCCGCCGACGGCGAGCAGGGCGTGGCACTGGTGCGGGACCGGGTGCCCGATGTGGCGCTGGTCGATGTGCAGATGCCCGTGATGTCCGGCATCGAGGCGACCCGCCGCATCGTCGCCGACCCGGCCCTCGCCACCGTCCGCGTGGTCATCCTCACCAACTACGGACTGGACGAGTACGTCTTCGAGGCCCTGCGGGCGGGAGCGAGCGGTTTCCTGCTGAAGGACACCGAACCGGCCGACCTGCTCCAGGCCATCGAGGTGGTGGCGCGCGGTGAGGCCCTGCTCTCCCCGTCGGTCACCCGCACTCTGATCGGCGAGTTCGTCTCCCGGCCCCCGGACTGGGCCACCGCCCCGGGCCTGGATCGCCTCACCCGCCGCGAACGCGAGGTCACCGCGCTCGCCGCCCGCGGCCTGAGCAACGAGGAGATCGCCGCGCACATGGTGATCAGCCCGCTGACCGCCAAGACGCACATCAGCCGGGCGATGACCAAGCTGGGCGCCCGCGACCGGGCCCAACTCGTCGTGTTCGCCTACGAGTCGGGCCTGGTTCAGGCACGGCACCGTTAGGCACCCGGGCCGTCCGGTCGGCGGAGCGCAGGCGCGGCACCGTCAGGGGACTCGCGCCGTCCAGTGGTCGGAGCCGAACTTGCTGCGGGCCAGCTCCCGCGCCCGCGCCAGCTCCTCGTCGGTCACCTTCCCCCGGGCGAGCCCGTACCGGCCGCCGAACGACTCGATCATCCGCTCGATGACGGCCTCCCGCGCCAGGCCGGTCTGCCGGCGCAGCGGGTCCACCCGCTTCCCCGCGCTCTTGACGCCCTTGTCGGACATCTTCTCCCGCCCGATGCGCAGCACTTCCAGCATCTTGCCGGCGTCGATGTCGTACGACATGGTCACGTGGTGCAGCACGGCGCCGGGACCGCCGCCCGGCCCCACGACGCGCTTCTGGGCGGCGCCCGCGATCTTGCCCTGGTCGGTGGTGATGTCGTTGAGCGGCTGGTACCAGGCGCGGACGCCCATCTCGCCGAGCGCGCCGAGCACCCAGTCGTCGAGGTAGGCGTAGCTGTCCTGGAAGGAGAGCCCCTGCACCAGTGCCTCCGGCACGGACAGCGAGTAGGTGATCGTGTTGCCGGGCTCGACGAACATGGCGCCGCCGCCGGAGATCCGGCGCACCACCTCGATGCCGTGGCGGGCGGCGCCCTCGGCGTCCACCTCGTTGCGCAGCGACTGGAAACTGCCGATGATCACCGCCGGGGCGCCCCACTCCCACACCCGCAGCGTCGGCGGACGCCGGCCGGCGGCGACCTCGGCCGTCAGCACCTCGTCCAGCGCCATGTGCAGGGCCGGCGGCTGCGGACCCTCGTGGACGAGCTGCCAGTCGTAGTCGGTCCAGTCCGTGGCGTGGGCGAGGGCCCGGCGCACGGCGATGCCGACCCCCTCCGAGGTCAGCCCGTACATCACGGTCCCCTCGGGCAGTGCCGCGTCGATCCGGGCGGCGAGTCCGGCCGCGTCGGTGTCCGCCGGGGCGCCCTCCAGCGCGCGGTTCACGGCGTCCAGCGCCTCGTCCGGTTCCAGGAAGAAGTCGCCCGCCACGCGCACGTGCCGCAGCACACCGCCCTCGGCCTCCACGTCCACGACGACCAGCTTGCCGCCGGGGATCTTGTATTCACCGTGCACCGATCCGCCTCCGTTCCCGCACACGAGGGGCAACAGCGGAGGTGATCAGGCTGTTCCCGGGGCCCGGATTCGCCGGCCCGGCTCACTCGGAAGAACCAGTTGCGCGGCGGGCACGGGCACGCCGCGCTCGCCCCGGGGTCCGCTGCGCGATGCTGATCGGGCCCGTGCGCCGGACCCGCCCGGAATGGCACGTCCCCCCACGGGGTACGCGGCGGGCTCGACTGCCGAGGGAAGGACGTGGAGCGGATGAGCGGGACCACGGCGGCGCTCTCCCTGCTCGGCGTGGCGGCGATCGCGGTGCTCGGGGTATACGGCGCGGCCCGGGCGATGCGCCTGGCTTCACAACCGGTGGCGGCCGCGCCGTTCGGCTCCGGGTGGGAGCCGGCGGAGCACGCGGTGAGCCGGTTCCACGTGCGCTGGTACACGGTGACGATGCTGTTCCTGGCCTTCGACATGGAGATGGTCTTCATGTACCCGTGGACGCGCGTCATCTCCGCCGTGGGCGTCGGCGCGGTGATCGAGATGTTCGTCTTCCTCGCGGTGCTGCTCGCCGGGGTCGTCCACGCGTGGCGGGAGGGTGCGCTGCGATGGACGTGACCCGACGGCTCCTGCGCGCCGTCGCCGCCCGGCCGCGCGTGCTGCTGGTCACCCTGCCGGGCGGGACGGCGGTGCGGCTGGCCGCCGAACGACACCTGCGGCTGCGGGACTGGCCCGTGGCCGCCACCCCCGCCGAGGCCGATCTCCTCGTCGTCGCCGGCCCCGACCGCCCGGAGACCCGGCCACCCCTGACCCGGCTCTGGCGCGACATGGCGGCCCCCCGCGCCCGCGTGCACGCGCCCACCGTCGACGACGTGGAGAGGGCGCTGAACGACGGCCGGACCCGGCTCGGTTCACCCACCGACGCCGACGCCGACGCCGGGCACCCGGAGCGCGCCGGACGCGAGGAGCACGGCGGCCGGAACCAGGCGCTCGGCGGCGGGCACGACGCGCACGGCGCCCACGGCGTCGACCACGGCGACGGCGGAGGCGGCCACGGCGACGGCGGAGGCGGCCACGGCGACGACGGGATGGAGATGCCGGGCGGGCTGCCCATGGCCGAGCGGGGTGAGGACCGTGACGGCCTCACGCTGGACCGACTGCACGTGCCGCTGGGGCCGTTCCTCGTCGACTGGCCTTCCGGTTTGACGGTACGCCTGGTGCTGCAGGGCGACGTGATCCAGCAGGCGGACCTGGCGGAGCCCACCGGCCACGCCGGCGAGGCGCCCGCGCCGTTCTGGGCGGAGCCGTGGCTGCGCGCCGAGGCCGGGGAGGCGGTGACGGTGGGGGAGGCGGCGCGGCGGCGGTCGGCCGCGCACCTGGACAGCCTGGGCCGGCTGCTCGCGGTGGCGGGCCTGCCCGCCGAGGCGGTGGCGGCCCGGCGGCTGCGCGACGACCTGCTCGCCGGCGCCGCCACCGCGGCGTACGCACCCGGGCTGGCGCGCTTCGCGCACCGGGTCGGCAGGTCGCGGACGCTGGCCTGGCTGACCCGCGGGATCGGCGGGCTGGACACCGAGGAGGCCCGGGAGGCCGGGGTGAGCGGCCCGGCGGCCCGGGCCGGCGGCGACGTGACCGACCGCTACCGGCAGTGGCTCACCGACCTGCTCGGTGACGTAGGGCGTCTGGACGAACCGGCTCTTCTCGAACCGGATGTCCAGGAGAGCCCCCGCGGTCACTGGAGGACCGGACACCCTCCGTCGGCCGCGCTGGTCGCGCTTCTTCCCCGGCTGCTGACCGGTACCGAACTGGCGGCGGCCCGCCTCGTCGTGGCCGGTCTCGACCCGGACCTCGACGAACTCGCCGCCCGCCGAAGGGAGGTGCCGGTACGTGCTTGAGACCGGCGCGTGGTGGACCGTACTGGCCGCGCCCGCGCTGCTCCTCGCCCTCGCGGTGCTCGCCGTGGCCGGCCACGCGGTGCTGGACGCGCGCGGCGCCGGACGGCCTATCACCCTGTCCGCCGCGGTACGGCCGTTGCTCGACGTGCCCCGCGCCCTGCTCGCACAGCCCCGGCGGCTGCCCGCGTCCGACCGGCTGCTGTGGCGGGCGGGCGTCGTCACGGTGCCGGGGGCCGCGGTGCTGTCCACGCTGGTGATCCCGTTCGGGAACGTGGCGGTCGCCGATCCCTCGGTCGGGCTGGTGTGGTTCAACGCCATGGAGGTGCTGACCTGGGCGGGGCTGTGGCTGGCCGGCTGGGGCCCGAACGCGGCCCTGTCCCTGGTCGGCGGCTACCGGTTCCTCGCCCAGGGCCTGGCCTACGAACTGCCGCTGATGTTCGCGCTCATCTCCACCGCCACCGGCGCCCAGTCGTTGCGGGTCGGCGACATCGCCGCCGCCCAGCACGGCCTGTGGTACGCGGTGTGGATGCCGGTCGCCTTCCTCGTCTACCTGGCCGGGGTCCTCGCCTTCAGTTTCCTGGGGCCGTTCGCCTACCCGGCCGGCCGCGACATCGCGGGCGGCGTGCTGAGCGAGGCCTCCGGAGCGGACCGGCTGCTGCTGCGGGCCGGGCGGTGGCTGTGGCTGGCCGCGGGCGCCGCGATGGCCGTGCCGCTGTTCCTCGGCGGGGGCGCCGGGCCGTGGCTGCCGGCGTGGGCCTGGTCGCTGGTCAAGACGCTGCTGGTACTGGCCGCACTGGTGGTGGTCCTGCGGCGGTTGCCGGTACTGCGGGCCGACCGGTACGTGGAGCTGGCCTGGGTGGTGCTCGTTCCGCTGACCATCGCGCAGACGTTGGTGCCGGCCGTGGTGGTCCTGAACCGATAACCGAACAGGAGAGGAGGGATCGTGCCGTGCCAACGGACCTGGGGACGACGGACACCGTCGTGCTGGTGGTGCTCGGCGTGCTCGCCCTGACCGGCGGCGTCCTGGTCTTCACCCTGGACTCGATGGCCCGGGTCACCTTCGCGCTGCTGGCCTGCCTGGTGTGCGTGGGCGGTGTGGTGACCGTGCTGGGGCTGCCGTACCTCGGCGTGGTGATCGTGCTGATGATGGTCATGGAGATGGTGATCATGGCCGTGTTCATGATCGCGTACATGATGAACCCGGCCGGGCTGATGCCGATGTCGATGCTGCACAACAAGCGCGGCTCGCTGGTCGTCAGCGGCGCCGTCTTCGCCGCTCTCGTCACGGGGATCTTCCTGGCGCCGTGGCCCGAACGCGCACCGGCCAGGCCCGCGGACACCACCTTCCAGGTGGCCATGTCACTGATGGGCGATCAGATGCTGACGATGGTCACGCTGGGCTTCGTCCTGCTGGCCACCATGGTCGGCGCCACCGTACTCGCCACCCACCGGGGGCGCTACGACCGCTTCGGCGACGACCTGGACCGGCGGCCCGCCGACGACCCGGCCGGCGGAGGGGTGGGCCGGTGACGTTCGAACTGATCCTGGTCCTGGCCGCGGGGCTCTTCTGCACCGGCCTGTTCGGCGCGCTGTCCCAGCAGTCCATCGTCATGATCATGATGGGCATCGAGCTGATGATCGGCGGAATCATCGTCGCCGCGGCAGGTTTCTGGCACTTCCTCGCCCCCTCCTCGGCGAGCGGGCAGGTGGTCGTCGTGGCCGCGGTGGTGGCGATGGCGGTCGAGATGGCCATGGGCTTCGCCGTCACCACCGCCCTCTACCGCGCCCGCCAGGCCGACATGACCGACATGGCGGAGGAGTTGAAGGGATGAGCGCGCTGCTCTGGCTGCTCGTCGCCCTTCCGCTCGGCGCCGGTACGGCCCTCGCGCTGGCCGGCGCCCGCGTCGACCGGCCGGCTCCCGCGCTCGGCGGGGCGGTGGCCGTGGCCACACTCGGCCTGGCCGCCGCCGTCGCCGTGGCCCGGCCGGAGACCGGCGCACCGCTGTTCGCCGGGATGCGCGCGGGACTGGCGGTGGACGGCCTGTCCGCGGTGCTGGTGGTCACCGTCGCCGCCGTCACGACCGCGGTACTCGTCTTCGCGGCGGGCGAGTTCGGCAGGGACGAGAACCGCGGCCGGTTCTTCGGGCTGATGCTCGTCTTCGCCGGGGCCATGCTGGTCACCGTCACGGCCACCACCCTGCCGCTGCTCCTGATGGCCTGGGAGGTGATGGGCGCCGCCAGTTGGGCGCTCATCGGCCACTGGTGGCGGCAGCCCGAGCGGGTGCGGGCGGCCGACGTCGCGTTCCTGACCACCCGCACCGCCGACCTGGGGCTGTACCTCGCGGCCGGCGCCGCTCTGGCCGGCGGAGCCGGCTCACTGAGCCTGGACGCCCTGCCGCACACCTCCGGGCCCTCGCTGCACCTGGTCACCGCCGGAGCGGTGACCGCCGCGCTGGGCAAGTCGGCCCAACTGCCCTTCTCCTTCTGGCTGTCGCGGGCCATGCAGGGCCCCAGTCCGGTCTCGGCGCTGCTGCACTCGGCGACGATGGTGGCCGCCGGCGCCTACCTGCTGCTGCGCCTGAACCCGCTGCTGGCCGCCACCGGTTGGGCCGGCCCGCTCGTCGCCTGGACCGGCGCCGTCACCGCCCTCGCTCTGGGCGTCGTCGCCGTCGCCCAGAGCGACCTCAAGCAGTTGCTGGCGGCCTCCACCTCCGCGCAGATCGGTTTCATGGTCACCGCCGCCGGCACCGGCGGCATCGCCGCGGGCACCGCGCAACTCGTCGCGCACGCCGCCACCAAGTCGGCTCTCTTCCTCGCCGCCGGGGCCTGGCTGACGGCGCTGGGCACCAAGCGACTGCCTGCCCTGCGCGGGGCCGCCCGCCGGTACCGGCTGGTCGGCGGTGCCTTCGTCGTCGGTGCGCTGACGCTCGCGGGCCTGCCACCGCTGTCCCTGTGGGCGGCCAAGGACGAGGTCCTCGCGTCCGCCCGCGCCGACAGCACCGGCCTGTACGCCGTGGGACTGGCGGCCGCGGCCGTGGCGGCCGTCTACAGCGTCAAGGCCGTCTGGTACGTCACCCGGCCCTTGCCCGAGAAGGTGCGGACGGGCCCCGAGGGCGTGCGGACGGGCCCTGGGGGCGTGCGGTCCCGTGCCGGGAACGGGCGGACGGGCCTCGAGGGTGTGCGGTCCCGTGCCGGGAACGGGCGGACGGGCCTCGAGGACGGGCGAGCCGGTCCCGGGAACGGGCGGACGGGCCCCGAGGACGGGCGGTCCGGCGTCGAAAGTGTGCGGACGGGCCCCGAGGGCGTGCGGTCCGGCGCCGAGAACGTGCGGTCCCGCCCCGAGGACGCGCCGACCGGCTACGACACCGAGCGGCGCGGCACCCGGCGCACCGCCCGGACGACCCCCGCTCCGCTCCTCGTCCTCACCCTCGCGGCAGCCGGACTGGGCGTGCTGGCCCTGCCCGGTCCCGCGGCCTGGCTGAAGCGACTGGTCGGCGCCCCGGACGAACCGTCCCCCCAGCCGTGGGAGCTGGGCCTCTCCGCCGGTGTCGTGTTCGCCGCCGCCGCCCTGGCGTGGTGGCGGTCCGGGCGCCCGGCACCCGCACCGCACGCCGCCCTGCGAGGGGCGCGCGGCTGGCTGTGTCTGGAGCGGGCCGCGCGAGCCCTCGTGGTCCGTCCCGTACTCGGTCTGGCGCGGGCGCTGGCCCGCTTCGACGACCGGGTCGTGGACGGCGCGGTACGCCAGGTGGCCCGGGGCGGCACGGCGGCCGCCGGGCTCGCCCGCCGCCTGGACGACGGCGCCGTCGACGGCGCCGTCCGCGCGGTCGCCGCGGGCGCCCGGAACCTGGGCCGCCAAGCGCGCCGGCCGCAGACCGGACTGCTGCACCAGTACTACGCCCAGGCGGCCGTCGGCTTCGCCGTGCTCGTCCTGATCATCCTGTTGGTGAGGTAACCCCTGTGCTGAGCGTCGTCACCTTCCTGCCGCTGCTGGTGTGCGTGGTCCTGCTGCTCCTGCCGCGCTCTCTCCCCGACCGGGCGTGGGTCCGGATCTGGATCGCCACCGCCGCCGCGGACCTCGCCCTGGTCATCGGGCTGTGGGCGGGTTTCGACACCGGCGGCGGGATGCAGTACGAGCAGCGGGCGCGCTGGATCCCCAGCGCCGGGGTCGGCTACCACGTGGGTGTCGACGGACTGTCCCTCCCCCTGGTCGCCCTGACCTGTCTGCTCTTCCTGGCCGTCGCCGGGTACTCACTGCGCGAGTCCCGGCGGGTGCGCTCCTACGTCTGCCTCTTCCTCTTCCTGCAGACCGTCGCCATCGGCCTGTTCGTCGCGCTCGACCTGATCCTGTTCTTCGTCTTCTTCGACCTGTCGATCGTCGGCATGTTCTTCGTCATCGCGGGCTGGGGCCACGGTGAACGCGCCCGTGCGGCGGCGGTGAAGTTCTTCCTCTACACCTTCGTCGGCTCCCTCGCCCTGCTGCTCGGCTTCATCGGCCTGTACCTGGCCGCCGACCCGCACACCTTCGACATCACCGACCTCGCGCGTGCCGACCCGCTGGCGGGCCGGGGCCCGTACGCCGGTCTCGTACTGCTGGCCGTCGGCGTCGGCCTGGCGGTCAAGACGCCGACCGTGCCGTTCCACACCTGGCTGCCGCCCGCCCACACCGACGCCCCGGCCGCCGGCTCGGCGATCCTGGCCGGGGTCCTGCTGAAGATGGGCACCTACGGGTTCGTCCGCATCGCCATGCCCCTGCTGCCGGGGAGCTGGCGCCGGTACGCCCTGGCCATCGTCGTCGTCGGCGCCGTCTCCGTCGTGTACGGCGCGCTGGTCGCCCTGGCACAGACCGACTTCAAGCGCATGATCGCCTACACGTCGGTGAACCACATGGGCTACGTCGTGCTGGCCGTCGGCGCGGCCGGCACGCTGGCCGGCACCGACACGCAGGCCCGCGCGCTGGCGGTGACCGGCGCGGTCACCCAGATGGTCAGCCACGGCCTGATCACGGGCGCCCTGTTCCTGCTCAGCGGCGTGCTGTACGACCGCGGGCGGACGTACGCGATGGACGCCTACTCCGGTCTGGCCGCCCACGCTCCCCGCTTCGCGGCGGTCACGGCCGTGGCCGCGTTCGCCAGTCTCGGCATCCCCGGCTTCTCCGGCTTCATCGCCGAGTTCCAGATCTTCACGGGTGCCCTGGCCTCGCGGACGGTGGCCACCGCCATCGCCCTGACCGGCATCCTCATCACCGCCGCCCTGTTCCTGACCGCGCTGCGGCGCATGTTCCTCGGCGTCCCGCGCCTGCCGGGGAGCGTCCCGGCCGGCGGCATCGCGGACCTCGACCGCCACGAGGCGCTGCCCGTCGTCGCCCTGCTGGCGGCCGCGCTGGTGATCGGCGTCCTGCCCCGCTGGCTCCTGGACGTCATCGAACCGGCGGGCCGCACCCTGACCGGGCTGGTGGCACGGTGAACGAGAACCTCACCGCGCTCCTTCCCGAAATCGCCCTGCTCGGCGCCGCCGTCGTCGGCCTGCTCGCCGGCTCCTGGCTGCCCCGCCGCCGCCAGTGGATCGTCGCCGTCGTGGCGGCCGCCGCCTGCGTGGCCGGCCTGGTGGCCACCGCCGTCACCATGCTCACCGGCCGCGAACAGACCGTCTTCGCCCACGCGTTCGCCGTCGACACCGCGACCGACGCCGGCCGTCTCATCGTCCTGGGCACCCTGCTGCTGGTCATCGGCATGTCCGTGGACACCGTACGGGGCCACAAGCGGGAGACGGAGTACTGGGTGCTGCTGTGCCTGACCGGCGCGGGCACCCTCGCCCTGCTCGGCGCGAACGACCTGCTGATGCTGTTCGCCGCCTACCTGCTGGCGAGCATCCCCGCCTACGCGCTGACCGCTTTCGCCAAAGACTCCCGGGGCACCGAAGCCGCCCTGAAGTACTACCTGATGGGCGCCCTTCTCGGCACCACGATGCTGGCCGGCGCCGCCGTCCTCTACGGGGTGGGCGGCGCCACCCTCTACCGGGAACTGCGCACCACGCTCCCCGCCGCACCGTACGGGCCGGTCGCCGTCGGCCTCGTCTGCGTGCTGGCCGGGGTGCTGTTCAAGGCGGGCGCCGTGCCCGCACACTTCTGGGTGCCCGACGTCACCGAGGGCGCGCCGCCACCCGTCGCCGCCTACGTCACCACCCTGCCGAAGGCCGGCGCTCTCGTCGCCGGCTACCGCCTGCTCACCCAGGTCCTGCCGGGCAGCGACGTCAACTGGCCGCTGCTGACGGCCGTCCTCGCCGCGGTCACCATGACGCTGGGGAACCTGGCCGCGTTCCTCCAGACCTCCGTGACACGCCTGCTCGCCTACTCCGCCATCAGCCAGGTCGGATACCTCCTCATGGCCCTGGCCGTCGCCGACCGCAGCGACCTCGCCCTGAAGAGCCTGCTGTTCTACCTGGCCGCCTACGCCGCCACCAACCTCGGCGCCTTCGCCGTCGTCGGCGCGCTCCCGGGCGCCCGCTCCCTGGACGACTACCGCGGCCTGGCCCGCCGCCGTCCCGGTCTCGCCGCCGTCCTCGTCGTCTGTCTGCTCGGCCTGGTCGGTACTCCGCCCACCGGCGTCTTCCTCGGCAAACTGGAGATCTTCGGCGCCGCCGTCGACGGCGGTTGCGCCTGGCTCGCCGCACTCGCCGTCGCCAACACCGTCGCCTCCCTCTTCTACTACCTGCGCTGGCTGGTGCCCCTCTTCTTCCCCACCGGCGGCCCCGCGCCCGCCACCGCCCACGCCGTGCCGGGCCGCTGGGCGGCGGCCACCGCGTACACCGCCGGCACGGCCTCCGTCACCCTGGGCGTGGCCGGAGGGGCCGTACTGCCCGCCATGACGGGGACGCTGCTGTCCTGACCGCCGGCCCTCCCGCCGGCCCTGTTCCGCAACCGCTCGGCAGGAGTTGCCCGCACGGGTTTCGGAAGACGCGAGCCAGCGCTGAGGGCGCCGAAGACACCCCGCGACGTGTCCCCTTCCGATGTTGCCGTGGTTCGGCAAGGTGAGAGGTGAGAGCGTGTCCGGCTCGGGGAAGCGCGGCCGTCCTCTCCCGGATGGCACGATGCGACTGCCGTCGAACCGGGAGGAAAGGGAGGTGGAGCGGGGTGCGCACACGGCGTCGGACTCCGGCTGCCGACGAGCGGCATGTGCTGGCCCACCTGCGTTCCACGGTATGGGGGCCGGCGGAGTTCCTGGGACTGCCGCCGTGGCGGCTGGTCGGTGACGGACTCCTCGTCGGAACGCTCGGCACCGCGGCGATCGTCGGTGTCACTCTTCTCGGTGCCTGGACCGGCAGCCCCGTGCTGGCGGACGGCGAGGCGGGCCTGGTCTGCGCCGCCGCGCTCGTCGTCCGTCTGCTGCTCGTACGGGCCGGACGAGCGCTGGTCGGGATCGTCGGGGTCCTCGCGGTGTCTCTCGCGCTCCACGCGCCGCAGGCCGCGGCCGGCGTGGTCCTCGCGGAACAGGGCCGAACCCGGCCCGTGGTCGTCACGTCGGTGCACGGTGGAACGAGCCCGTCCGGCGGAGCGGCCCGCTACCTCTGCTCGGTGGCGGACCCCGCCGGTGTACCGCTCGCGGTCCTCATCCGGCGCGGCTGCGGCCAGGCCACACGGCCCGGAGACACCCTCGCCGTGGTCTACGACCCGCGGGGCCGCGTCCCTCCCCGTGGTGCCGTGGCGGAGTCGGACGCGGGCGAAGCACTGCGCGGCCTGGCCGGCTGGGCCGCGGCCCTGGTCGCCGCGAGCGCCGTCGCGGTGGTGCGCTCGTTCCGCCTGGCCGGACCCGACGGACACCATGGCGCCGACGCACCGGGCCGGCCCTGATCCCGGCCGGCTCTCTGGCCGGTCCTCTGGCCGGTCCTCTGGCCGGTCCTCCGGCCGGTCCTCCGGCAGGTCCTCCGGCAGGGAGTCACCGGCCGGAGGAGACGGGCCAGGGGGTCGTCGGCTGGAGCACGGCCTCGGCCAGAGCGCGGGAGCGCAGGCCGGTGATCTCCTGGTACTCGGGGTCGGCCACCATGCGGCTGAACGCCTCCCGGCTGGGATAGCGCACGACCAGCACCGCGTCCCAGGCCTGCCCCTCCTCCGCGACCAGGGGGGTGCCGCCGTCGCCGGCGTAGAGCAGTTCGGCTCCGTACCGTTGCAGGAAGCGGCCCGCCCGACGCGAGTACTCCTCGTACGAGGCACGCCCGTCGGGGGTGAAACGCAGCAGGTTGAGCATGACGACGGGGCCACCCGGATCCTCCTCCACCAGGCGGGCGAGATCGGTTCCTGCGGGGTCGACGGCCATGCGGCTCTCCTTCCGGTCGTGAGGCGGCGCGGCGCGGTGGGCCTCGGCGAGGTGCGGCGGCAGAAGCCTAGAGGTGACGCACCCCGTCTGCATACCGTCTGGTTGGTCCGGTCCGGAGCGGTCCGTGCGCCGCTCGTCCGGCGGCCGGCGCAGCGGCGTAAGGGTTCCGTCATCTTTCCGAGCCTCCGCGCGTGCCGCACGTCGCGTTGAATGGGGGCCGGCGCAAGGCATTCGAGAGGCGAGGCGGAACATGGTGCGTGGGCGAAGCGGAGCGGGCAGGCCGTGGGTCATCGGGGTGCTGGTCCTGGCCCTGGCCGGGGCCGGCCTCGGGCTGTACTGGTTCCAGCCGTGGAAGCTGTGGCAGGACGAGACCGTGGACGAGGCCCTGCCCGGTGTCGTGGCGACATCGCCCCCGCCCGCCGCCGGGCCCGCCCCGTCGCCGACGCGGGACGCCGGGCCGAGGACTCTGGCCGGCGGCGAGCTGATCAGCCACGAGCACGCCACCTCCGGCACGGCCGAGCTGGTGCGGCTCGCCGACGGCTCCCACGTCGTACGGCTGGAGAACCTCGACACCAGCAACGGTCCGGACCTGCACGTGTGGCTGACCGACGCGCCGGTGAAGGAGGGGAAGGCCGGCTGGGGCGTCTTCGACGACGGTGAGTACGTCAGCCTCGGCGAACTCAAGGGCAACAAGGGCAGCCAGAACTACACCGTGCCCGCCGACATCGATCCGTCCCGCTACACCAGCGTGAGCATCTGGTGCGACCGCTTCGACGTCTCCTTCGGCGCGGCGGAACTCGCCCGCGTCTGACGCGCCCTGACCGCGGACGCCGCCTCGAGGCGCGGCGGCGAAGCGTGAGTACTCGCGGCCGCCGAGGACCTGCGCCCGCCCCCGCGCCCGCACCTGCCCTCGGACGCCGAGGTACGTGACGCCGGAGGCGGGGAAGGAGGGGCGCGGGGCGATCGATAGCCTTCCGGGCAGTGGGAGAAGGGAGTCCCTGGCGCAAGCTCCCCGGATTCTCCCCAGGATCCGCTCCGAGAGCCCGCCGTCCGCGGCCGGTACACGTAAACAGCGAGGTGAGAAGCTCTGTGTTCACCACCCGACCCACCCTCCAGGGCACCTTCGGCATGGTGTCCTCCACCCACTGGCTGGCCTCGCAGACGGCCATGGCGGTGCTGGAGGACGGGGGCAACGCCTACGACGCCGCTGTGGCCGGTGCCTTCGTGCTGCACGTCGTCGAGCCCCACCTCAACGGCCCCGCCGGTGAGGTGCCGATCCTGCTCGCCCCGGCGGGCGGCGAGGTGCGGGTGCTGTGCGGACAGGGGGTGGCACCGGCCGGGGCGACGGTCGCGCACTACAAAGGGCTCGGTCTGGACCTCGTCCCCGGCACCGGCCCCCTCGCCGCCGCCGTGCCCGGTGCCTTCGACGCCTGGCTGCTCCTGCTGCGCGACCACGGCACCAAGCCCTTGGCCGACGTGCTGAAGTACGCCATCGGCTACGCCGAGCACGGGCACGCGCCCGTGGAGCGCTTCACGGAGACCGTCGAGACCGTGCGGGAGCTGTTCGAGACGGAGTGGAGGTCCTCGGCCGAGGTCTACCTGCCGGGCGGCCGTCCGCCCCGCCCCGGCGAGCTGTTCCGCAACCCCGCCCTCGCCGCCACCTGGAAGCGCCTGCTCGCGGAGTCGGCCGGGGCGGGGGGCCGGGAGGCGCGGATCGACACGGCGCGAGAGGTCTGGCGCACCGGGTTCGTCGCCGAGGCCCTCGTCCGGCAGGCCGGGCGTCCCACCATGGACACCAGCGGCGAGCGCCGGACCGGCCCGCTGACCGCCGCCGACCTCGCCGGCTGGTCCGCGTCCTACGAGGCTCCGGCGACGTACGACTGGAACGGCTGGACCGTGTGCAAGGCCGGCCCCTGGAGCCAGGGCCCCGTCCTGCTCCAGCAGTTGGCGCTGCTGCCGTCCGAGCTGCCCGCCTACGGCTGTGCCGACTACGTCCACCTGCTGGTCGAGGGCTGCAAGCTCGCCATGGCCGACCGGGAGGCCTGGTACGGGGACGCGGACGGCGCGGACCGGGTGCCGCTCGACGACCTGCTGTCACCGGAGTACAACGCGGCCCGGCGGGCGCTCGTCGGTGTCAAGGCGTCCTTCGAGCTGCGGCCCGGCGGTCCGGGCGGGCGCACCCCGCGGCTCAGCGCCCACGCGCGCGTGGCGGCCGTGGAGGGGGAGGGCCTCGACGCCCTGGGGGTGGGCGAGCCCACGGTCGCCAAGAGCCCGGCGTCCCCGGTGCCGGGCGAACCGGACGTCGCCGCCGACGGAGGCACCCGCGGCGACACCTGCCACCTCGACATCGTGGACCGCTGGGGCAACATGGTCTCGGCCACCCCCAGCGGCGGCTGGCTCCAGTCCAACCCCGTCGTGCCCGAACTGGGCTTCCCGCTCGGCACCCGGCTCCAGATGACCTGGCTGGAAGAGGGCCTGCCCAACTCGCTCACACCGGGCCGCCGGCCGCGCACCACGCTCACGCCCTCCATCGCGCTGCGCGACGGGGTGCCCGTCATGGCGTTCGGAACGCCCGGCGGCGACCAGCAGGACCAGTGGCAGTTGCACTTCCTGCTGGCGGTCGCGCTGCGCGCCCCGGTGCGCGGCGGCCTCGACCTCCAGGGCGCGATCGACGCGCCGAACTGGCACAACGACAGCTTTCCCGGGTCGTTCTTCCCACGCGGCATGCGGGCCGGGAGCGTCACCGTGGAGTCCCGCATGCCGGCGGCGGTCGTCGAGGAGCTGCGCCGCCGCGGGCACGACGTGACGGTCGGCGAGGCCTGGTCGGAGGGCCGGCTGTGCGCCGTCGCGCGCGATCCCGGGACGGGAGTGCTGTCGGCGGCGGCGAACCCGCGCGGGATGCAGGGTTACGCGATCGGCCGCTGACCTGCGCACTTGTTGCTCGTGGGCGCCCGGCGGCCGTGTTCGCGGCGCCCGGCGCCTCATGTTCGTGCCGATTCCACCCGGAGTACACCACCCGGGTGGGGATTGTCAGTGGGGCGTGCTCTCATGGAGTCATGATCGAGAACAACGAAACCATCGACGAGTTTCTCGCCCGGCACGCCGACGAGGTGGAGGAGGCCGTCCGCAAGGCGGCCGCCCAGGAGATCATGCCGCGCTGGCGCCGGCTCGCGGCCCACGAGGTCGACGAGAAGGCCGGCCCGCACGACCTGGTGACGGACGCCGACCGCAAGGCCGAGCTGTACCTCACCGAGGTCCTGGCCGCCCTGCTGCCCGGCTCGGTCGTGGTCGGCGAGGAGGCGGTGCACGCCAACCCGGCGTCGTACGAGGCCATACGCGGCGAGGCACCGGTGTGGATCGTCGACCCCGTCGACGGGACGCGTCAGTTCGTGCACGGCGACCCGGGCTTCTGCACGCTGGTCGCGCTCGCCCGGCACGGAGTCGTGCACGCCTCCTGGACCTACGCCCCCGCCGACGACCGGCTCGCCACGGCGGTACGCGGGCGAGGTGCCTTCCTGGACGGCGAGCGGCTGTACGCCGGCCCGCCCGAGCCCGGTCGCGACCTGCGGGTCGCCACGTCCCACCCGGACTACACTACGGACGACCAGAAGCGTGCCCTGCGCCCCCTGCGTACCCCGGGCGTGGCACCCCGCGCCTGCGGCTCGGCCGGCCTGGAGTACCTCGCCGTCGCCCGAGGCGAGTCGGACGCCACCGCCTTCTCGTGGGAGGCAGCCTGGGACCACGCCGCGGGGCTCCTCCTGGTCGAGGAGGCGGGCGGCACCCACCTGACCCGCACGGGCGAGCCCTTCCGCATCACGGGCGGCAACGACCTGCCGTTCACCGCGGCCCGCGACGCGGCCACGGCCCGCCGGGTGGTGGCCCTGCTGTCGGACGGAGCCTGATCTCCAGGTCGGGGGAGCCCGGCCGGACGGAGAAGCGGACCTGGACGACCTCGAACTCGGTCGCGGTCCCGACCGGCGCCCAGTCCTCGCCGCTGTGCGGCAACTGCCCGAGATCCACGAAACCCCGCCCCGGCCCGCCGATGTCCACCACCAGCCCCGTGATGCCGGGGCCCCACGGCAGGGCGGTGACCGTTCCGGTGACCAGCGATCCCTCGGGCAGCGGTCCGGTGCGATGGCGGGTGGACCGCCTATCTCGCCGCGCCGTGTCCCAGGCTCGGCGGAACTCCTCCCCGGCGACGTCCTCGGCGCCGGGCGGCACCTCGACGGGGCCGTCCGTCGGCACGCCGTACACGGTCTCGTGGAATGGCACGCCGTCCGGCCCGAGCCGTTCGCAAACCGAGCGGAGGTCGTCGCGCGAGGCCGCCACCGACGCGCCTTTGTCGGCAGGGGACCGCTCGTCCCCGGCGTGCGGGACCGGCAGTGACCGGTCGAACGCCGCCCGCCGCAGTGCCCGCCCGTCCCCGGCCGGCTCGTACCGGAGCCGAAGGCCCTTGTGGGAGGCGGGGGAGCGCGTCCAGTGCGTCATCCCCGGACCCTGTCCGCCCCACCCGCGACCACGGGCTGCCGGTGCCCGGGCATATCCTGATCCCGAGTGGCCATCGGCTGACGAAGGGGTCCGAAGGTGCCGTCGATGCTCGATGCGGTCGTAGTGGGTGCGGGGCCGAACGGACTGACCGCTGCCGTGGAGCTGGCCCGCCGCGGCTTCTCGGTCGCCGTGTTCGAGGCGCAGGGCACCGTGGGCGGCGGGGCCCGCACGGAGGAGCTGACCCTGCCGGGCTTCCGGCACGACCCGTGCTCCGCCGCGCACCCGCTCGCGATCAACTCACCCGCGTTCCGCGCCCTGCCCCTGGAGCGGTACGGGCTGCAGTGGCTGCACGCCGGGCTGCCCATGGCGCATCCTTTCCCGGACGGCTCGGCCGCCGTGCTGTCCCGGTCGGTCGGCGAGACGGCCGCCTCCTTCGGAGCGCGCGACGCGGGCGCGTACCGCAGGCTGGTCGAGCGCTTCCTGCCCAGGTGGGACACCCTGGCCCGGGACTTCATGTCCCTGCCGCTGACCGCGCTGCCCCGCGACCCGGTCACCCTCGCCCGGTTCGGCCTGGTCGGCCTGCCCCCGTCGACGTGGCTGATGCGCCGCTTCCGCGACGACAAGGCCAAGACCCTCTTCGCCGGGCTGGTCGCGCACGTCATGGCCCCGCTCGGCGGCTTCGCCACCGGTGCCATAGGCCTGGTCTTCGCCCTCGCCGCGCACGCCCGCGGCTGGCCCGTGGCCCGCGGCGGCTCGCAGGCCATCTCCGACGCCCTCGCCGCCTACCTCAGGGATCTCGGCGGCACCGTCCACACCGACTACGAGGTGAAGCGCCTCGACGACCTGCCGCCCGCCCGCGCCTACGTCTTCGACACCTCGCCCACGGCCCTCGCCCGCATCGCCGGCCTCGGCAACCACTACGCCGGCTACCGGTACGGCCCCGGCGTCTTCAAGATCGACTACGCGCTGGACGGGCCCGTGCCGTGGACCGCCCAGGAGCCCCGCACCGCGGGCACCGTGCAGATCGGCGCCGACAGCGCGGAGATCGGCGCGGCGCTGAACGCGGCCTCCCGGGAGGGCCGCGCCCCCGACGCGCCGTTCCTCATCACCACGCAGCCCAGCGTCGCCGACCCCACCCGCGCCCCCGAGGGCAAGCACGTCTTCTGGGCGTACGGACACGTCCCCAACGGCTGGACCGGTGACCTCACCGACGCCATCGAACGCCAACTGGAGCGCTTCGCCCCCGGCTTCCGCGACCGCGTCCTGGCCCGCGCCACCGCGGGCCCGCCCGAACTCGCCGTCCGCAACGCCAACTACGTCGGCGGAGACATCGCCTCCGGCGCCGTCTCCGGCCTCCAGCTCCTGCTGCGCCCCAAGCTGTCCCTGTTCCCGTACGCCACCCCGCACCCGGCCGTCTTCATCTGCTCGTCGGCCACCCCGCCGGGCCCCGGAGTGCACGGCATGTCGGGGCACAACGCGGCGAAGGCGGTCTGGCGCAGGCTGCGGCAGACGTGAGCACGAAGCGGCGTTGACCGGGAGGCGCACATGACCACCATCACGCTCGTCCGGGGCGACATCACCCGTGAGAGCGCCGACGCGATCGTCAACGCGGCCAACTCCTCCCTGCTCGGCGGAGGCGGCGTCGACGGCGCCATCCACCGGCGCGGTGGCCCCGCGATCCTGGAGGAGTGCCGCAAGCTCCGCGCGGGGCACCTCGGCAAGGGACTTCCCACCGGCCGCGCGGTCGCCACCACCGCCGGGGCCCTGGACGCCCGCTGGGTGATCCACACGGTGGGCCCGGTGCACAGCGCGACCGAGGACCGCTCGGGACTCCTCGCCTCCTGCTACCGCGAGTCCCTCCGGGTCGCCGACGAGTTGGGCGCCCGCACGGTCGCCTTCCCGGCGATCTCCACCGGTGTCTACCGCTGGCCGATGGACGACGCGGCCCGTATCGCCGTGACCGCCGTACGGGAGGCGGACACCGGAGTCGAGGAGGTCAGGTTCGTGCTCTTCGACGACCGGGCCCACGCCGCGTTCGCCGCGCGGCTCGGCTGACCGTCGGGTGCCTACTCCGGCAGGTGTGCCTCCGGCGCGTCCGGGCGGTGGTCGGGCAGTGCGGACCGGTCTGCCGACTCGCGGTGCATGCGCAGGAACTCCAGATGCCGCTCGTACTGGTCGAGGCTGTCGCCGATGAGCTGTTCCTTGGTGTACCCCATCACGTCGTAGCCCTGGTTGCCCTCGGCGAGCCGGACCTCGAAGCGCACGTAGGTGTCGTGGGTGGTGACCGACCGGGTCGCGAAGCCCGGGGTCGGCTTCTCGACGGGCCAGACCTCGTACACGAACGTGTCGCTCGGACCGATCGGCACCCTGAGGCCGACGTGCGCGAGTCCGTTCTCCTCGTTGACCCCTTCCAGGAGTTCCGCCTCCGCTCCCTGCTCCCGCAGCGCCTGGCCGACCTCCTGGAAGGCGGGGCGGCACACGTCCTCGACGAACCTGGCGGCCGCCCGCCTGCCCGGGAACGCCATCGCCCGCGCCAGCCGCTGTCGCCAGTTCCGCGCTCCCGTGGGGCCCTGCTGCGTCGTACGTCCGGACAGCGACGCCGGCAGCGTGGTGGCCAGCGCTTCCTCCCGCATGTACTCGGTACGCAGCGCCAGATAGAGCCCCACCATGATCAGGAACATCACGAACGAGAAGGGCAGGCCCATGATGATGGTGGCGTCGGTGAGTGCCTGCACGCCCCCCACGATGAGCATGGCCAGCGTGAGCAGCCCGGTCGTCAGGGCCCAGAAGATACGCAGCCAAGCGGACGCGTCGGTCACCGGGGTGGGCAGACTGGAGCTGAGGTTGCCCATGACCAGGGCCCCGGAGTCGGCCGAGGTGACGTACAGCAGGAGCCCGACGAACGTGGCGAGTCCGGCGCTGAACAGCGCGCCCGGGTACTGCTCCAGCAGACCGTAGAAGCCCTGCTCGGGGACGTTCATCGCGGTCTGGCCGAACTCGGAGTCGCCGTCGCGGACCACGAACAGCGCACTGTTGCCGAAGACGGCCAGGAAGAGACCGGTGAAGACGAACGGGACGACCAGTGTCGCCGCGACGAACTGGCGCAGGGTGCGGCCGCGGGAGATCCGGGCCAGGAACAGCCCGACGAACGGCGCCCAGGCGATCCACCAGGCCCAGAAGAACAGCGTCCACGCGTCCAGCCACTCCGTGGGCTGGTCGTAGGCGAAGGTGTTCAAGGTCATCGAGGGGAAGCGGCTGACGTAGTCGCCGACGTTCTGGACGAGGGAGTTGAGCAGCCGGAACGGTTCGCCCACGACCAGGATGAAGAGCATCAGCAGCACGGCGAGCAGGACGTTGAGCTGTGACAGCCGGCGGATGCCCTTGTCCACACCGGCCACCGCGGACACCGTGGCCATCACCACCGCCACGGCGATCAGGCCGATCTGGGCGGGGAGCCCTTCCGGTACGTCGAAGAGCACCCTCAGCCCGTAGTTCAACTGCACCACACCGATGCCGAGCGACACCGAGATGCCGAACACGGTGCCGATGATGGCCGCCAGGTCGACGGCGTCACCGATCCGCCCGTGGATCCGGCGGCCGATGATCGGGTAGAGCGCGGAACGGATCGCGAGCGGCAGCCGGTACCGGAAGGCGAAGAAGCCGAGCGCCATGCCCATCAGCGCGTACATGGCCCAGCCGGTGATGCCGTAGTGGAAAAGGGTCCACACCACGGCCTGCCGGGCGGCCTCCACCGTCTCCGGGTCGCCCTCCGGCGGTGCGAGGTAGTGGCTGACGGGACCGGAGACGGAGAAGAACATCAGGTCGATGCCGATGCCCGCCGCGAACAGCATCGCGGCCCACGCGAAGAGCCCGTAGTCGGGCTTGTAGTGCTTGGGGCCCAGCTTGATCGTGCCGTACTTGGACACGCCGATGAAGACGACGAATCCCAGGTAGACGGTCGCGGCGAGGAAGTAGTACCAGCCGAACCAGGACGAGATTCTGTCGACCGCCACCCCGATGGCGGATTCGGCGCCGGAAGGCGTGACGATCGCCCAGATCGAGATCGCCAGGATCAGCGCGGCCGACCCGAAGAAGACCGCGGGTTTGAGCGTGCCCGTACCCGTCGGTCCGTTCTCCGTCGGCGCTCCTTCCGGCTCTGCTCCGGCGCTCTCGTCTCCTGCGGTCGACACGGCCGATGCCTCCTGGGCGCTGCGCATGCGTGCTGGGACTCAGGTGATAAGGCAGTGTGCTGCTGATCACACGCTCCGTCCAGTACCGGCAGGCCGTGTCGGCCTTGACCGCCGGTGGTGAGCCGGTGGGCGGGCACCCCCTCCATCACCCGGCTTGACGCTTCTATTGCGACTGATGTGCAATAACCACGCACCAATGACAAGCGTGGGGGAGACATGACGACCCGTCGGATACGAAGTGCCGCCGCGGCGGCGTTTGCCGCGGGCGTCACCGCCTGCTCCGCGCCCGGGGGCGGTACGGGAGACGGTGCCGCAGAGCCGGCGGAGTCCGTCGTGATCGGGGTGGCGTCCGAACCGGACACCCTCAGCCCGCTGCTCGGCTACGGCAAGGACGGAAACTCCAAGATCTTCGACGGGCTGCTCGCCCGCGACACCGACCTGAAGCTGAAGCCCGCGCTGGCGACCGCGCTGCCGAAGATCGCCGACGGCGGCCGGACGTACACCTACACCCTGCGCGACGGCGTGAAGTTCAGCGACGGCGAGCCGCTGACGGCCGAAGACGTGGTCTACACGTACCGCACCGTCCTCGACGCCGAGACCAACAACACCGCCCGGAGCGAACTGGACGCCGTCGACAGCGTCCGCGCCGACGGCGACGACACCGTCGTCTTCACCCTCAAGTACCCGTACGCGCCGTTCGCCGCCCGCACGGTGCTGCCCATCGTCCCCGAGCACGTCGCGGGCGAACAGGACCCCAACACCGGCGCCTTCAACACCGAGCCCGTCGGCACCGGTCCGTACGTCCTGACCGACTGGAGCAAGGGCGAGAAGCTCACCTTCGAGGCCAACCCGCACTACTGGGGCGGCAAGCCCGCGGTGACGTCGTTCACCATGGCGGTCATCGCCGACGACAACGTCCGCGCCACCCGGCTGCGCTCCGGCGACCTCGACGGCGCCGTCCTGCCGCCCAACCTCGCCGCCACCTTCGAGAAGGACGACGGCCGGCGTACGTACCAGGCACGCTCCTACGACTTCCGGGCCGTCACCCTGCCCACCGCGGGCGAGGTCACCGGCGACCGCGCGATCCGGCGGGCCCTGGACGCGGCCGTCGACCGCCGGGCCATGGTCGACAAGATCCTCGACGGCGCGGGCCGGCCGGCGTACGGGCCGCTGCCCGTCGACGACCCCTGGTACGAGCGCGGCATCGAGCGCCCGCACGACCTCGCCAAGGCCGAGCGCATCCTGGACGAAGCGGGCTGGAAGCCCGGCTCCGGCGGCGTCCGTGCCAAGGACGGCCGGCGCGCCTCGTTCACCCTGTACTACCCCTCGGGCGACAAGGTCCGCCAGGACCACGCGCTCGCCTACGCCTCCGACGCCAAGAAGGCCGGCATCGAGGTGAAGGTGGAGGGCGCCACCTGGGAGGTCATCGAGCCGCGGATGAAGAGCGACGCGGTCATGGCGGGCTTCGGCAGTGTCGGCGACCCGGACTTCGGCCTCTACACCCTGCTGCACTCCTCGCTCGCCGGCGACGGCTTCAACAACATGGCCCACTACGACAACCCGGCGGTGGACGAGGCACTCGACGCCGGCCGCCGCAGCCAGGATGCGAAGGTGCGCGGCGCCGCCTACGAGAAGGTCCAGAAGGCGCTCGTGGAGAACCCCGGCTACACCTTCCTCACCCACATCGACCACCTGTACGTCCTCGCCGACCGCTGGGACGGACTGACCACCCAGCTCGAGCCGCACGAGCACGGCTTCGCCAGCGGCCCCTGGTGGAACATCGAGGACTGGCAGCCGAAGAAGTGATCCGATCCCCCCGAAGAGCGCCCTGGGGAGCGATGGGCCGACTGGTGGGGCGGCGGGCCCTGTTCGCCGTCCCCGTCGTCCTGGTCGTCACCTTCGGCGTCTTCGCCATCGCCGCCGCCTCCCCCTTCGACCCCGTGAAGGCGTACGCCGGCACCGCCGCGCTCGGCGCCGACCAGGAGACCCTGGACCGGCTGCGGGACAACCTCGGAGTGGACCGGTCGTTCGTCGCCCGCTGGTGGGACTGGCTGGCCTCCGCGCTCACCGGCGACCTCGGCCACTCCGGGGTGATGCGCCAGCCGGTGGCGCAGGTCATCGGCGAACGCCTGGTGTGGTCCGCGCTGCTGTGCGCCGTCGCCTTCGCCGTCGCCGTCCTGGCCGGCACGATCCTCGGCGTGCTCGCCGCCCGCCGTCCCGGATCGATGCTCGACCGGGCCGTCACCTCGCTCGCGTACGTCCTGGAGGCGGCACCGGTCTTCTGGATCGCGCTGCTCGCCGTATGGCTGTTCGCCCTCCAGTGGGACGTCCTGCCGGCCGGCGGCCTGACGGACACCGCGAGCCGACAGGTCACCCCCGGACAGGTCGCCGGCCACATCGTGCTGCCCGCCGGCGTACTCGCCGTCTCCCAACTGCCCTGGTTCACCCTCTACGTCCGCCAGGGCGTCGGCGACGCCCTCGCGGAGGACCCGGTGCGCGGCGCACGGGCCCGGGGCCTCGGCGAGGGCACCGTCCTGCTCGGGCACGCCCTGCGCTCGGGCCTGCTGCCGGTGCTCACCCTGATCGGCTCCCGCGTGCCCGAACTCATCACCGGCGCGCTGCTGGTGGAGAGCGTCTTCAGCTGGCCGGGCATCGCCGCGGCCACCGTCGAGGCGGCCACGGCCGTCGACTTCCCGCTGCTGGCCGCCCTGACCGTCCTCGCCACCGTCGCCGTACTCGCCGGCAACCTGCTCGCGGACCTGCTGTACGGGCTGTTCGACCCGAGGGTGAAACTGGGTGAGATGTGATGTCCGTGGGTGAGACCGCAGCCGAGAGGGCCGAGAGGGCCGAGAGGGCTGAGCGGGCCGAGAAGCCCGAGCGCTCCGGACCCGTGTGGCGTTCCCACGGCGCCGGCCGCCGCTCCACCCGCACCCTGCGCCTGCGCACCTCCGCCGCGCTGCTCACCGTGACCGTCCTGGCCGTACTGCTCGTGCCGCCGCTGGTGCAGCTCGACCAGCAGGCCGTCGACCTGGCCGCCAAGCTGCGACCACCGAGCTGGGAGCACCCGTTCGGCACCGACGACGTCGGCCGGGACCTGCTGCTGCGCTGCGTCTACGGCCTGCGCGTCTCCCTGCTCGTCGGGGTGGCGGCGGCGCTGACGGCCACCGTGGTCGGCACCGCCGTGGGCGCCACCGCCGGAGCGCTGGGCGGCTGGGTCGACCGGGCCGTCATGCGGGTCGTCGACACCATCTCCTCCGTGCCCCACCTGCTGCTCGGCATCTTCATCGTCGCGATGTTCCGGCCGGGCGTCTGGCCGGTGGTGATCTCCGTCGCCCTCACCCACTGGCTGTCCACCGCGCGCATCGTCCGCGCCGAGGTGCTGTCGCTGCGCTCGCGCCCCTACGTCGACGCGGCCGTCTCCGGCGGCGCCTCCCGGTGGCGGGTGGCCGTACGGCATCTGCTGCCGGGCGTGCTGCCCCAGGCCGCGCTGGCCGCCGTACTGATGGTGCCGCACGCCATGTGGCACGAGTCGGCGCTGTCCTTCCTCGGCCTCGGTCTGCCCACCCACACCGCGAGTCTCGGCAACCTCATCCAGGAGGCGCGGGGCTCACTGCTCGCCGGGCAGTGGTGGCCGACCCTCTTCCCGGGCCTGTTCATCATCGTGCCCACCCTCGCCGTCGCCGGACTCGCGGGTGCCTGGCGGGAGCGGATCAATCCCCGCCGCCGATCGGAGCTGATGCTGTGACAGAGCGAGCCCCCGTGCTGTCGGTGCGCGGTCTGTCGGTGCGCTTCCTGATGCCGGGCGCACGCCGCGTCGCCGCCGTCACCGACGCGCACTTCGACGTGGCGGCCGGCGAGTGCCTGGCCCTGATCGGCGAGAGCGGCTGCGGCAAGTCCGTGCTCGCCTCCGCCCTGCTCGGGCTGCTGCCGGGCAACGCGCAGACCGCGGGCAGCGCCGTGCTCGGTGACCTGGACCTGCTCGCCGCCGACGAGCGGACCCTGGCCCGCACCGTACGGGGCCGGCTCATCGGACTCGTCCCGCAGAGCCCGGCCGCCCACCTCACCCCGGTCCGCACCATCCGCTCGCAACTGGAGGAGACGGTCGCGGAACTCACCGCCGTCCGTGGCCGCGCCGCCCTGCGCACGGCCGCCGAGGCCGCCGCCGAGCGCGCCGCGTTCCCGGTGGACCACCTCGACCGCCACCCCCACGAACTCTCCGGCGGCCTCGCCCAGCGCGCCGCCACCGCCCTCGCCCTCGTCGGCGACGCCCCGCTGCTGCTCGCCGACGAGCCGACCACCGGCCTCGACCGGGACCTGGTGGACCGCACCGTCGACGAGCTGCGGCGACATGTCGACCATGCCGGCCGCAAGGGCGGCACGGCGGCCGACGGCCGCGCCCTGCTGATGATCACCCACGATCTGGCCGCCGCCGAACGCGTCGCCGACCGGATCGCCGTGATGTACGCGGGCCGGATCGTCGAACTGACCGACGCCACAGACTTCTTCGGCTCCGGCGGCCCACGCCACCCCTACAGCAGGGGCCTGCTCGACGCCCTGCCCGACCGCGCCTTCATCCCCGTCCCCGGCCTGCCGCCGGAACTCGGCTCCCTTCCGGACGGCTGCGCCTTCGCCCCCCGCTGCGACCGGGCCACCGACTCCTGCGCCGTGCTGCCGCCGCGGACCGCGGCGGTCGCCTGCCACCACCCGCACGCAGTGCTCACGGAGGCCGCCGACCGTGCTTGAACTGCGTGCCGTCACCGCCGGATACGACAAGAACACCCCCGTGATCCGGGACATCTCCCTGTCCGTGGCACCGGGCGAGTCCGTCGGACTGCTCGGCCCGAGCGGCTGCGGCAAGTCCACCCTCGCGCGCGTCGCCGCCCTGCTGCACCGTCCCGACGCCGGCGCCCTGGTCGTCGACGGCACACCCGTGCGGCGCTGGCGCCACCGTGCCCCGCGCGAACAGCGCACCGCCTTCGGCGTCGTCTTCCAGCAGGCCCGGCTCTCCGCCGACCCCCGGCTGGCGCTCGCCGACCTGATCGCCGAACCGCTGCGCGCCACCGGCCGGCGCGAGGGCGTCGCCGGCCGGGTCGCCGAACTGGCCGCCACCGTGGGCCTGACCGCCGACCTGCTGAGCAGGCGCCCGCACGAGGTCAGCGACGGCCAGTTGCAGCGCGCCTGCCTCGCCCGCGCCCTCGTGCTGCGCCCGCGCTGGCTGGTGTGCGACGAGATGACGGCGATGCTCGACGCCTCGACCACCGCCGCCCTGGTCCGCGTCGTGGAGGACTACCGGGCCGCCACCGGCGCGGGCCTGCTCGCCGTCGGCCACGACCGCGTCCTGCTCGACCGCTGGTGCGACCGCACCGTCGAGTGGGCCACGCTGACGGGCCACTGACTCCTCTCGCGTCCCCGGTGCCGCCCGCACCCCCGACCTTCATCGACATGTATCGGTCAAGCGCCGTGCACGGGAGCGGAAGTCGCGGTTCACCCCGCGCCGATTGCCTGGGGGTCGTCCGGCCATCCGTCCTCTGGAGGTTCGATGACCCCGCCGCTCACCAGCTCTCCGAGCTCCCTGAAGAGAAGGGGTTTCCTCGGCATCGCGGGTGCCGCGGGTGCCGCGGGTGCCGGTGCGGTGCTGCTCGGCGCCGGTGCCGCCCCCGTCGCGAGCGCCGCGCCCGCCGCGCCGGGCAACGTCCCGGCCGACCCGTTCCGGCTCGGCGTCGCGTCCGGTGACCCGCTCCCCGACGGCGTCGTGCTCTGGACCCGCCTGGCACCGAAACCCCTCGACGACGACGGCGGCATGCCCCGGCGGCCCGTCGCCGTCCGATGGGAGATCGCCCTCGACGAACGGTTCAGGAAGGTCGTCAAGCGCGGCGTGGAGCACGCCGTGCCCGCCGAGGCGCACACCGTCCACGCCGACGTGCGCGGCCTGCGGCCCCACCACGAGTACTACTACCGCTTCCGCGCCGGCCACGCAGTCTCACCGGTCGGCCGCACCCGCACCGCCCCGGCCCCCGGCACCTCACCCACCGTCGACTTCGCCTTCGCCTCCTGCGCCAACTGGGAGCAGGGCCACTTCACGGCGTACCGGCACATGGCCGGGGAGCGCCCCGACGTGGTCTTCCACCTCGGCGACTACCTCTACGAGTACGCCGCCGGCGTCAACGGCGACGTGCGCACGCACCACGGCGACGAGATGAACACCCTCGCCGAGTACCGCGCGCGGCACGCCCAGTACAAGTCCGACCCCGACCTGCGGCTGCTGCACGCCACGGCGCCGTTCGTCGTCACCTGGGACGACCACGAGACCGACAACAACTACGCCGACCTGAGCCCGGAGAACGGCGACGCCGGCCAGGGCAACGACACCACCGCCCACTTCGCCGCCCGCCGCCGGGCCGCCTACCAGGCGTACTGGGAGCACATGCCGCTGCGCCGCCTGCGCAAGCCGGTGGACACGGCGCTGCCGCTGTACCGGCGCCTCGAGTTCGGCGCCACCGCGACGTTCAGCGTGCTGGACACCCGCCAGTACCGCACCAACCAGCCCTACGGCGACAAGTGGCAGGTCTCCGGCCCGGAGCAGTGGGACCCGAAGGCCACCATCCTCGGCGACGAGCAGCACGCCTGGCTGGAGCGGAGCCTGTCGCGGTCGCGCTCGGCCTGGAACGTGCTCCCGCAGCAGATCTACTTCGCCAACTGGGACGCCGTCGCGGGCCCGGACGACGGCGGCTACAACGACGGCTGGGACGGCTACCGCGTCTCCCGCGACCGGGTGCTCGGCTACGTCGAGGAGCGCCGCATCGACAACTTCGTCGTCCTCACCGGGGACGTGCACAACAACTGGACCAACGACCTGCGCCGCGACTTCGAACGCCCCGAGACGCGGCTGCTGGGCAGCGAGTTCGTCACCACGTCGATCACCTCGGGCGGCGACGGCTCGGCCACCCACGACCCCGGCCGGGTGTACTGGGACGAGAACCCGCACACCAAGTACTACAGCAGCCGCCGCGGCTACGTCCGCTGCTCGGTCTCCAGGGACCGGTACACCGCCGACTACCGGGTCGTCGACTACGTCACCCGGCCCGGTGCCCCGGTCCGCACCGACAAGTCGTTCGTGATCGAGGCGGGTGTGCCGGGAGTCCGGGACGCCTGAGCCTCCATCAGGAACCAACAAAGTCCGACGGGGTAATTGATTCGGTTGTGTTCGGGTTCTAGGGTGTGCCTGACTCAGTAGCCGCTGCGTCACCGGCAGTTGTAATCCTCCTCCACCTCAACTGCTCTCACAGCACCGTGCGTTGAGCCGCCCCCGAAGCCCACGGAAGGCCACGGTCATGCCGCACTCGCCCGTGTCACCCGCCGGATCCCCGGCCCCCCGCCCCCGGCCGCTCGTCAGCCGCCGCCGCCTTCTGGAGGGCGGTGCCGCAGTCCTCGGCGCCCTCGCCCTGTCGTCCGCGTCGCCCCTCTCGGCGCACGCGGCCGGCCGGCGGGCGGCGGCCGGTGAGGCCCCGGAGTGGAACGACTTCGGAGTCTTCCGCCTCGGCACCGAGCCGCCGCACACCACGCTCATGCCGTACGCGGACGTGAGAGCGGCCCTCGCCGGCGACCGCACCCGCTCGCCGTACCGGCTCAGCCTCGACGGCACCTGGAAGTTCGCCTGCGCCGACCGCCCAGAGGACCGGGACGCCGACTTCCACCGCACCGACACCGACGACGGCGACTGGGAGACCATCCCGGTCCCGTCCGTGTGGCAACTGCACGGCCACGACTTCCCGATCTACCTCAACATCACCTACCCGTACTCGGGCCCCAACGGCCTCGGCGAGGACCCGCGGCCGCCCGCCGCGCCGACCCGCTACAACCCGGTCGGCCAGTACCGGCGCACCTTCACCGTCCCGCGCGACTGGGACGGCCGCCGCACCTTCCTCCACTTCGAGGGCGTCAAGTCCGCCCACTACGTCTGGATCAACGGCGAACTGGTCGGCTACGACGAGGACTCCTACACACCCTCCGAGTACGACATCACCGACCACCTCAAGCGCGGCACCAACCAGATCGCCGTGGAGGTGTACCGCTACGCCGACGGCGACTGGCTCGAGGACCAGGACATGATCCGGCTGAGCGGCATCTTCCGCTCCGTCTACCTGTACTCCACGCCGGCCGTCCACCTGCGCGACTTCAAGCTGGACACCCCGCTGAACGGCACGTACACGGACGCCGAGCTGGCGGTCACCGCGAGCGTGCGGGCGTACGGCGACGGCCACGCCGGCCGGTACACCGTCGAGACCCAGCTCTACGACGCGCGCGGCCACGCCGTCTGGTCCCGGCCGCTGGAGCAGTCCGCCGACCTCGGCACGGCCGGCGCCGGCCAGGACGTCACCGTACGGGCGGCGAAGGCCGTACCGAAGCCCAGGCTGTGGTCGGCCGAGCACCCCCACCTCTACACGGCCGTACTGCGCCTGCGGGATCCGGCGGGCAAGGTGGCCGAGACCCTGTCGCACCGCGTGGGTTTCCGCGAGTTCGCGCTCAAGGACGGGCTGATGCGGATCAACGGCGAGCCCGTCTCCTTCCGCGGCACCAACCGCCACGAGATGCATCCCGCCCGCGGCACGGCCCTCAGCCGCGAGGACCTGGTCGAGGACATCAAGATCATCAAGCGGATGAACATGAACAGCGTCCGCACCTCGCACTACCCGAACAATCCCCTCTGGTACGAACTCGCCGACGAGTACGGCCTCTACCTCGTCGACGAGACCAACCTGGAGACGCACGGCATCCGCGACGAGTACCCCGGCGACCACCCGGACTGGACCGAGGCCTGCGTGGCCCGCGCCCAGAACATGGTCCACCGCGACAAGAACCACGCCTCGGTCGTCATCTGGTCGCTGGGCAACGAGGCCGGCGGGGGCAGCACCTTCACCGCCATGCACGACTGGATCCGCTCCTACGACCCCACCCGCGTCATCCAGTACGAGGGCGACGACCGCCCCGGGATCAGCGACATCCGCTCCGAGATGTACGACTCCCCGCAGCGCGTCGAGCAGCGGGCGAAGGACACCTCCGACACCCGGCCCTACGTCATGATCGAGTACTCCCACGCGATGGGGAACTCCAACGGCAACTTCAAGAAGTACTGGGACATCGTCCGCCGGTACGACGTGCTCCAGGGCGGCTGGATCTGGGACTTCGCCGACCAGTCCCTGTACACGCCCGTGCCGGTGCGCACCCTGCTGACCGAGACCGGACCGGCCGCGCTGCGCGGGGAGATCCTCGCCACCCGCGGCGGCCTCGACCGTGACAAGGGCCTGTCCGGCGGCACGGTCTTCGAGCGCGACGACAGCCTCGACCTCACCGACTCCCTGACCCTGGAGGCCTGGGTCACCCCGCACTACACGGGACACCACCAACCCATCCTCGCCAAGGGCGACACCCAGTACGCGCTGAAGCAGACCGACCGGCGACTGGAGTTCTTCATCCACTCCGGCGGCCAGTGGATCACCGCGAGCTGGACCGTGCCGGACGACTGGACCGGCCGGGAGCACCACATCGCGGGCGTCTTCGACGCCGACGCCCAGGCCCTGACCCTGTACGTCGACGGCACCGTACGGGCCACCCGCACCACCGACCGGCGGCCCAGCCGCAACACCGCACCCCTCGCGCTCGCCACCGACGCCGACACCCAGACCCGGGAGTTCAGCGGCACGATCCGCCGCGCCCGCGTCTACGCCCGCGCGCTCGGCGCCACCGAACTGGCCTCCGACGGCCGCGGCCCCGGGGACGACGGCGTACGGTTCTGGTTCGACGCCGCGACCGTCAAGGCCGGCGAGAAGCGGCCGAAGGACAAGCGGTTCCTCGCGTACGGCGGCGACTGGGGCGACAATCCCAACGACGGCGCCTTCGTCGCGGACGGCATCGTCACCGCCGACCGCGGGCACACCGGTAAGGCCACCGAGGTCAAGCGCGTCTACCAGGCCGTCAACGCCGCCCGCACCCCCGGCGGCGGCCCCGGCGCCGTCACCCTCACCAACGAGTACCTGTTCACCGGCCTGCGCGAGTTCGACGGCCGCTGGTCACTCGTCGCCGACGGCAAGGTCGTACGGCGCGGAAAGCTGACCCGCGGCCAGCTCGACGTGGCGCCGCGGTCCAGCAAGGACATCACCGTCCCCGTCCGACTGCCGGGCGACGCCGGCCCCGGCACGGAGTACTTCCTGGAACTCTCCTTCACCACCAAGGAGTCCACGCCGTGGGCCGAGGCCGGCTTCGAGGTGGCCCGGCAGCAGCTCCCGGTCGAGGCCGACGGCCCCGACGTGACCCCCGTACGCCTGGAGAGCGTCCCGGCCCTGCGCCACGACGACCGCGACGAGGACGTCAGGATCAGCGGCAGGGGCTTCTCCGTCACCGTCGACAAGCGCACCGGCACCATCTCCTCCTACGAGGCGAGGGGCAACCGGCTGCTCACCTCCGGGCCCGCGCCCAACTTCTGGCGGGCGCCCACCGACAACGACAAGGGCAACGGCCAGCACACCCGCAACCAGACCTGGCGCGACGCCGGCGCCCGGCGGAAGGTCACGGACGTCACGGTGCGGGCCCTGGGCGAGAAGGCCGTCGAGATCAGCGTCGCCGGCACGCTGCCCACCACGGTGGAGTCCACGTACACCACCACGTACACGGTGTTCGGCAACGGTGAGATCAAGGTCGACAACACCCTGCATCCGGGCGCCGCGAACCTGCCCTACATCCCCGAGGTCGGCACCCTGCTCTTCCTGCCGCGCCGCCTGGACCGCCTGCACTACTACGGCCGGGGCCCCGAGGAGAACCACTGGGACCGCAACACCGGCACCGACGTCGGCCTGTACTCCGGGACCGTCGCCGAGCAGTGGACCCCGTACATCCGCCCGCAGGAGAACGGCAACAAGACCGACGTCCGCTGGATCGCCCTCACCGACCGGCACGGCGTGGGCCTGCTCGCCTCCGGCGAACCCCTGCTGGAAGCGAACGCCTCCTTCTTCACGCCGGAGGACCTGTCGGCCGGCGTACGCCACGACTACCAGCTCACGCCCAGGGACGAGGTCGTCCTGCGCCTGAACCACCGCCAGATGGGCGTCGGCGGCGACAACAGTTGGGGCGCGCACACCCACGACGAGTTCAAGCTCTTCGCCGACCGGGACTACTCCTACACCTACCGGCTGCGCCCGTTGGCGGACGTGCGGGACGCGATGGCGGCCTCGCGGCGGCCCACGGCGACCGAATAGAGGCCGGCCGACGTGAGGACCCGGGAGCCCGGGTAACCGGGCTCCCATGGGTGACGTACTGGTGGGAGCGTGTTCCTGGACGGACCGGCAACTGGTCGCGAGCGGCTGGTATCCGCGCGGACGGCGGGACGCCGAGGGGCGGCTGCGGCACTACGCCGCTCGGCTGCCGGTCGTCGAAGTGGACTCCGGGTACTACGCGTTGCCGAGCCGGCGCAACAGTGAGCTGTGGGTGGAGCGCACGCCGGACGGGTTCCGCTTCGACGTCAAGGCGTTCTCGCTGCTGACCGGCCACCCCACACGCCCGGAGGCACTGCCCGCCGACCTGCGCACGGCCGACCCCGGCCCGCTCAGGCGCGGGCGGGCGAGTGCGGGACTGCTCGACGAGGTGTGGGGGCGCTTCGCCGAGGCGGTCGGGCCGCTGCGCAAGGCCGGGCGCCTCGGCACCGTGCTGTTCCAGTTCCCGCCGTGGTTCGCACCCGGTCCCGTCGCCGAGGCGGCGCTCGAGACCTGCGCCCGGCGCACGGAGGGCTGGCCGCTCGCCGTGGAGTTCCGGCATCCGGGGTGGTGGGAGCCGGAACGGGCGGAGGCCACCCACGCGTTGCTGTCCGCCCTGGGCGCGTCGGCCGTCGGTACGGACATGGCCCAGCACCTGCCCGCGTCCCTGCCCGCCATCGCTCCGGTGACCCGGCCCGCCCTCGCCGTCGTACGGTTCCACGGCCGCAGCACGGCCTGGGGGAGGGGCGGCAAGGAGGACCGCTTCCGCCACGACTACGACGTGGCCGAACTCGCCGCCCGGGTGCCCCGGCTGCGGCGCGCGGCCCGGCAGAGCGAAGAGCTGCACGTGCTGTTCAACAACTGCTGCGGGGACGCCGCCGTACGCGCCGCCGAGACCATGCGGGGGCTGCTCACCCGGCCGTGTCGCTGATCCCCAGCCGCAGGTGCTCCACGTGGTACACGGCCTGGTCGAGCAGCTCGGCGACATGGTGGTCGTGCAGCGCGTACACCACCGACCGGCCGCGGCGCTCACCCACCACCAGGCCCAGGTTGCGCAGCAGCCGGAGCTGATGGGAGCAGGCCGACTGCTCCATGCCGACCGCCGCCGCCAACTCGGTGGCGGGCAGCGGCCCTTCGCGCAGCCGCGCGAGGATCAGCAGCCGGGACGGGGTGGACAGGGCCTGGAGCGTGGTGGCGACCTTCGCGACGTTGTCCACGTCCAGGCGCACGCGTGCGGCGGCGTCCTGCGCGGTGGTGGCGGCTCCGTGACCCATACGGTCATCCTACGCACGGCGCCCACGCGAACGAATGAGATGAATGAACGGTGCTTCATGTGTGTCTGCGCCGTGTCCGGCGGGGCCGGGCCGAGTCGCCTGCGATCCGTCCTGACGTCGTGACGTGTGACGTCCATGTCGGATTCCCGCCAGCCCCGTCCCGGCAGACGGGCCATCCTGGACGCATGCAGACGGGAATGCACACCGACACCGAGCGCTGCGTGCGCGCCGTCCGGTCCAAGGGCGCGCGGTTCGACGGCTGGTTCTTCACGGCCGTCCTGACCACCCGCATCTACTGTCGGCCGAGCTGCCCGGTGGTGCCGCCCAAGCCCGCGAACATGACCTTCTACCCGAGCGCGGCGGCCTGCCAGCAGGCCGGGTTCCGGGCGTGCAAACGCTGCCGCCCGGACACCAGCCCCGGCTCCCCGCAGTGGAACCAGCGCGCCGACCTCACGGCCCGCGCCATGCGGCTGATCGCCGACGGCGTCGTGGACCGCGAGGGCGTGCCAGGCCTCGCCGCCCGGCTCGGCTACAGCACCCGGCAGGTCGAACGCCAGCTCCTCGCCGAGCTGGGGGCGGGCCCCCTGGCGCTCGCCCGCGCGCAGCGCGCCCAGACCGCCCGCCTGCTCATCGAGACGACCCCGCTGCCGATGGCGGACGTCGCCTTCGCCGCCGGTTTCTCCTCCGTCCGCACCTTCAACGACACGGTCCGCGAGGTCTTCGCACTCTCCCCGAGCGAGTTGCGCGCCCGCGTCCCGAAGAACCGTGCCGCCGGCTCCATGCCGGGCGCCGCCCCCGGCTCCACCCCGGGCGCCCTGACCCTGCGCCTCCCGTTCCGTACCCCGCTCAACCCCGACAACCTCTTCGGCCACCTCGCCGCCACCGCCGTACCCGGCGTGGAGGAGTGGCGGCAGGGCGCGTACCGCCGCACCCTGCGCCTCCCGTACGGTCACGGCATCGTGGCCCTCGCCCCCGGCCCCGACCACATCGCCTGCCGCCTCACCCTCAGCGACCCGCGTGACCTGACCGTCGCCATCAGCCGCTGCCGGCGCCTGCTCGACCTGGACGCCGACCCGGCGGCCGTCGACGACCAACTGCGCGCCGACCCGCTGCTGGCGCCGCTGGTCGACAAGGCACCCGGGCGTCGGGTGCCGCGCACGGTGGACGAGGCGGAGTTCGCCGTACGGGCCGTACTCGGCCAGCAGGTCTCCACCGCCGCCGCCCGCACCCACGCCGCCCGTCTGGTCACCGCACACGGCGACCCGGTGGACGACCCGGAGGGCGGCCTGACCCACCTCTTCCCGTCGGCGGTGGCGCTGGCCGCGGTGGACCCGGAGACCCTGGCGATGCCCCGCACTCGCCGCACGACCTTCACCACCCTCGTCTCCCACCTGGCCGACGGCTCGCTCAACCTGGGCGTCGAGTCCGACTGGGCCGAGACCCGCGCCCGGCTCCTCGCCCTCCCCGGGTTCGGCCCCTGGACCGCCGACGTCATCGCCATGCGCGCCCTCGGCGACCCCGACGCCTTCCTCCCCACCGACCTCGGCATCCGCCGCGCCGCCGGAGAACTGGGCCTGCCCTCGACACCGGCGGCGCTCACCGCCCGGGCGGCGGCCTGGCGGCCCTGGCGGGCGTACGCCGTCCAGTACCTGTGGGCGACCGACAGCCACCCGATCAACTTCCTGCCCGTGTGAGGACGTACTCCGTGCCACCCCGCAAACAGCACACCGTGACCGACAGCCCGTACGGCGCGCTCACCCTCGTCGCCGAGGACGGCGTCCTGTGCGGCCTCTACATGACCGACCAGCGCCACCGCCCGCCGGAAGAGAGCTTCGGCACGGCCGACGACGGGCCGTTCGCACAGGTGGAGGAGCAACTGGCCGCGTACTTCGCCGGCGAGCTGAAGGACTTCACCCTCGACCTGCGTCTGAACGGCACTCCGTTCCAGCGCACCGTCTGGGACCAGCTCCGCCGCATCCCGTACGGCCAGACCCGCACGTACGGAGAACTCGCCGCCGCCCTCGGCAAGCCGGCCGCGTCCCGGGCCGTGGGCCTCGCCAACGGCCGCAACCCGGTCGGCATCGTCGTTCCCTGTCACCGCGTCATCGGCGCGAGCGGCGGCCTCACCGGCTACGGCGGTGGCCTGGAGCGCAAGCAGCGTCTGCTGGACTTCGAACGGGGGTCGGCGCTCTTCTAGTCACCGGCCCCCGGGCGGAGAGGCGGATCTCCCGCAGGGGCCGGCCGCCGCCGGCGAAAGGGCGGCCGCCCGGCGCCGCCACGGCCCGCGCGGCGGCGCCCGGTGCGCGTCCGATCCCCAGGACCCACGCCCCGGACGTCAGTGGCAGCGCGTCCACGGTGTCGGCGAGAGCCGGCGGTAGCTCTCCCGGCGCGGACCGCTCACCTCACTCGATCGGTGTGCCGACACGCAGGCGGTTGCCGTCCGGGTCCCGCAGCTCGATCTCGCGCGCCCAGGGCGCCTCCTCGACCCGCACCGCGAACTCGGCGGCGACCGCGTCGACGTCCGCCACCCGCAGATACACCAGGGTGCCCGGCCGCGCGTCCCCGGTGTGCTCCGACAGGAACAGCCGCACCCGCCCGCGCGCCACCTCCACGAAGGCCGGCAGACCCGGTTCGAAACGGTGCGCCCACTGCTCGGCGAAGCCCAGCCGCGCGTACCAGCGCACGGCCGCCGCGGCGTCGGCCACGCGCAGGATCGGAACGACCTCCTCGTCCACGGGGTCAGCCACCGTCTCGGCCACTGCCGGGGCCCAGCCCGCGCAGCAGCGCGGGCAGGGCGGTGCCGATGGGTTCCCGGACGACCTCGTCCGCGAGCTCGTCGTACGGCGTCGGCTCGGCGTTGACGACGACCAGGCGGGCGCCGTGGTCGGCGGCCACACCGGCGAGTCCGGCGGCGGGCTGGACCTGGAGGCTGGTGCCGACGGCGATGAACACCTGGCACGCCTTGCTGATGGCGGCGGCCTCGCCGAGGACCACCGGGTCGAGGCGCTCCCCGAACATCACGGTCGCCGACTTCAGGATGCCGCCGCACGCCAGGCACGGCGGGTCGTCCTCGCCCGCCTCCACCCGGGCGAGGGCGTCCTCCATCGGCCCCCGGGCGTGGCAGCCGGTGCACACGTAACTCCGTGCGGTGCCGTGCAGTTCGAGGACCTTGCGGGCGGAGAGTCCGGCGAGCTGGTGCAGGCCGTCGACGTTCTGCGTGATGACCCGGACCGGCACCCCGGACCGCTCCAGCTCGGCCACCGCGCGGTGCGCGGCGTTCGGCTCGGCGTGCAGCGCCCGGTTCGCGCGCCGCATCTGCCAGGAGCGCCGCCGGATGTCCGGATCGCCCATGTAGTACTCGTACGTGACGAGCTTCTCGGCCTCCGGATCACGCCGCCACAGTCCGTTCGGCCCGCGGTAGTCCGGGATGCCGGAGTCGGTCGAGACACCGGCGCCGCTGAGTATGGCGACGAGGGGCTTGCTGGTCATGCGGTCGAGGGTAGGGCGCCCGTGCCCACCGGGCTAACGGGTTTACGGCGTCACCGCACGTGCCGGCCCGCGGTGTGCGCCCCGGGGTGTGCGGCCCCGAGGTGTGCCGTCCGGGGCACGCCGTCCCGCGTGTGCCGCCCCGGACCGTGCCGTCCGGGGCACGCCGTCCCGCGTGTGCCGCCCCGGACCGTGCCGTCCGGGGACGTGTCCTCACGCGTCGACCCGGCGGCCGTTCTCCAGCTCGGCCGTCCCCGAGCCGTCCGCCAGCACGTCCAGCGCGGCGAGAACCCGGCCGTGCAGGGCGCCGAGCAGGTGCTCTCCCAGCTCCTCGCGGGGCACCAGCCGCCAGGACAGCAGCTCCTCCTCCTGCAAACGGATCGCCTTGAGGTCGTCCTCGGTCAGGACACCGCCGTCGTACAGGTACGCCACGATCGGCGGCCGGCCCGTACCGTGCGCCCAGTCCACCGCCAGCAGCCGGCCCGGCCGGACGTCCAGCCCGATCTCCTCGAGGGTCTCCCGCCGTGCGCCCTGCCGCGGGGTCTCCCCGTCCTCGGACTCGATCGTCCCGCCGGGCAACGTCCACCCCTCGCGGTAGCCGGGCTCGACGAGCAGCACCCTGCCCCCGGCGTCGCGGAAGACCGTGGCGGCGCCGGCGAGGACGCGGGGGAGGGCGGCGATGTAGGTGGCGTAGTCAGGAGTGGCCATCCCGGAAGCGTATCGAGACGCGGGCCCGGTCGTGTCCCCGCCGTTCCACCCTGCGGGCAGGGCATGACGGCGTGGGCGTCCTGCGGTTAAGGTCGCAGCGGCGCGACTGCCTTGACGTGCGCAAGGCTCGGAGAGCAAGGGGAGATCAAGGTGGCTGACGCTGCAGTGGACGGGGCCCGCCGGGTACTCGTCGCCGCGGACAAGTTCAAGGGGTCGCTGACGGCCGTCGAGGTCGCCGAGCGGGTGACGGCCGGACTGCGCCGCGTCGTGCCGGACCTCGGCGTCGAGGCGCTGCCCGTGGCCGACGGCGGTGACGGCACCGTCGCCGCCGCGGTGGCGGCCGGGTTCGAGCGCCGGGAGGTGCGGGTCGCCGGGCCCCTCGGCGACGAGGTGGCGGCCGCGTTCGCGCTCCGCGACGGCACCGCGGTGGTGGAGATGGCCGAGGCCAGTGGCCTGCAGCGGCTGCCCGCCGGTGTCCTCGCACCGCTGACCGCGTCCACGTACGGCTCCGGCGAGCTGCTGCGGGCCGCGCTGGACGCGGGGGCGCGGACGATCGTGTTCGGGGTCGGTGGCAGCGCGAGCACCGACGGCGGCGCCGGGATGCTGTCCGCGCTGGGCGCGCGGTTCCTGGGCAGCGACGGGGAGCCGGTCGCGCCGGGCGGGGGCGGCCTCGCCGACCTGGCCTCGGCCGACCTGTCCGGCCTCGACCCGCGGCTGTCGGGCGTCGAGCTGGTACTCGCGAGCGACGTCGACAACCCGCTGACCGGGCCGAAGGGCGCCCCGGCGGTCTACGGCCCGCAGAAGGGCGCCTCCCCACAGGACGTGGAGGCCCTGGACGCGGCCCTCACGCACCTCGCGAAGGTGCTGGAGGACACGGAGACCGTGGGCACACGGGCCGCCGAGTACGCCGCCTCCCCGGGCGCGGGTGCCGCGGGCGGCATCGGGTTCGGGGCGATGCTGCTCGGGGCGCGGTTCCGGCCCGGCATCGAGGTGATGCTGGACGTGCTCGGGTTCGCGCCGGCGCTGGAGCGGGCCGGCCTGGTCATCACCGGCGAGGGCTCGCTGGACGAGCAGACCCTGCACGGCAAGGCCCCGGCGGGCGTCGCCGCGGCGGCACGGGCCGCGGGCAAGGAGGTCGTCGCGGTGTGCGGGCGGCTGGCGCTGGCTCCGGAGGTGCTCGGGCGGGCCGGGATCCGGCGGGCGTACCCGCTGACGGACGTGGAACCGGACGTGGCGAAGTGCATCGCGGACGCGGGGCCGATCCTGGAGCGCGTCGCGGAGCGCATCGCGCGGGACTTCCTGGCGTAGGGGCCGTTCGCCCCCGCCGCCCTCTCCCGTCCCGTCCCCGGGGGCTGCCGCCCCCGGGCCACCGTCGTCGGCCTGAACGGCCTCGCACGCCGGACGGGCCGGGAACCTCGGCTCTGTTGTCCCGAACCTCTGCCCCGGCCGGGTCGGGCGGTGGTGGGCACAGGCCGGGGGGTCTGGGCCGGAGCCCCCCCCGGCAGGGCCCGCACCGGCGCCAGTGCGGGCGAAACACGAGGGCCCCGGACCCAACCGGGTCCGGGGCCCTCGAAGACGCCGTCACGGCAACTGCGCCGCCCGAGCCTCCCGCCGGTTGTCGCGGAAGTTGTTCACCCTGCGAGCGGTGGCGAACAGGGGGATCACCGCGCCCATCACCAACTGCAGCGCACACCCCGTCTGCAGCAGCAACTGCCCGCTCGGCGCGTCGAAGGCCCAGCCGGCCAGCAGCCCCATCGACAGGACGATCCACGCGAGCATCGCCACCGCGAGGCGCCCCCGCGGCTTCGGGTACTCGACCCGGCTCACCATCAGCCAGGCCGTGCCGATGATCGCCAGCAGCGTCGCCACGAAGGGCAGCTCCAGCAGCACGATCGACACCACCGTCAGCGCCCCGAACGGCGACGGCATGCCCTGGAAGGTGCCGTCCTTGACGGTGACGCACGAGAACCGCGCAAGCCGCAGCACCACCGCCAGCAGCACCACGATCGCCCCCACCGCCGCCACCCGCTGGTACGCGTCGTGCGCGACCATGCCGTAGACGAGGACGAAGTACGCCGGCGCCAGCCCGAAGCTGATCAGGTCGGACAGGTTGTCCAGCTCGGCCCCCATCGGCGAGCTGCGCAGCTTGCGCGCCACCAGGCCGTCGCACAGGTCGAAGATCGCCGCGCACAGCATCAGGATGACCGCGGTGGCCGCGCTGTGCCGGGCCATGCCCGACTCGTCGCTGCCCATGAGGTGCGGGATCAGGATGCCGGTGGTGGTGAAGTACACCGCCATGAACCCGCACGTGGCGTTGCCGAGCGTGAGCGTGTCGGCTATCGACAGGCGGAGCGAGAGGGGCATCTCCTCCTCGTCGTCCACCTCGTCGGCCTCGGGCACCCATCCGGCCTGGGTCTGTGGATCAATCACGGTCAATTCGAGTCACCCCAGCCACCGTCTTCTGACCCACCTCGACCGCGACCTCCACACCCTCCGGCAGGTACAGGTCGACGCGCGAGCCGAAGCGGATCAGACCGACCCTCTCGCCCTGCTCGACCTTCGTGCCCCGCGGCACGTAGGGCACGATGCGGCGGGCCACCGCGCCGGCGATCTGGATCATCTCGATGTCGCCGAGCTCGGTGTCGAAGTGCCACACCACCCGCTCGTTGTTCTCGCTCTCCTTGTTGAAGGCGGGAACGAAGCCACCGGGTACGTGCTCGACGGACGTCACGGTGCCCGACAGGGGCGCGCGGTTGACGTGGACGTTGAGCGGGCTCATGAAGATCGCGACGCGGGTACGGCCGTCCTTCCACGGCATGATGCTCTGCACCACACCGTCGGCGGGCGAGATGACCCGGCCCTGGGCGATCTCGCGCTCGGGGTCGCGGAAGAACCACAGCATCCCCGCCGCGAGCGCGGTGGCGGGGACGGCGACGGCCTTGGCGGCGCCGGAACGACGGGCACCAAGGAGGCTGACGGCTGCGGTGGCGACGGTCGGCAGAAGCCACGGCGATGCTCCGCGCGCGAGGCGTACGCCGGCCAGGCTGTCGCGAGATGCAGAGGTTTGGCTGTGGGGCATGGATGACCTTCGTAGCGGATGATGCCGCACACTGACGGGGGACGGCGGCTTTCCGGCGATCGTAGCGGCTCTCCGCCGCAACTGGGTAAGCCAGGAAGCCGAGTCGGCGGCCGAACACTGCCTACGGGGTGTGACCTTCTTCTCCAAGAAAACACCCCGTATCCGGACATCTAACCCTGGAATCGATACTCTTCGAGCAGTCGGCGGCCGATGATCATTTTCTGGATCTCGGCGGTGCCTTCGCCGATCAGGAGCATCGGGGCCTCGCGGTAGAGGCGCTCGATCTCGTACTCCTTGGAGAAGCCGTACCCGCCGTGGATCCGGAAGGCGTCCTCCACGACCTCCTTGCAGTACTCGGAGGCGAGGTACTTGGCCATCCCCGCTTCCAGGTCGTTTCGTTCGCCCGAGTCCTTTTTGCGTGCAGCGTTCACCATCATCGCATGCGCCGCCTCCACCTTGGTAGCCATCTCCGCGAGCTTGAACTGAATGGCCTGGTGCTGGGCGATCTGCTTGCCGAAAGTGTGACGCTGCTGGGCGTACTGGACGCCGAGCTCGAAGGCACGCTGAGCGACGCCGCAGCCACGCGCCGCCACGTTGACGCGGCCGACCTCGACGCCGTCCATCATTTGGTAAAAACCTCGGCCGGTGACGCCGCCGAGCACCCGATTGGCCGGAATGCGCAGGCCGTCCATGATGAGCTCGGTGGTGTCGACGCCCTTGTAGCCCATCTTGTCGATCTTGCCGGGGATGGTGAGGCCGGGCCGGACCTCGCCGAACCCGGGCTCCTTCTCCACCAGGAAGGTCGTCATCGACTTGTGCGGCGCGGTCCCCTCGGGGTGACCCTCGTCACTTCGCACCAGTACGGCCACCAGAGACGACGTGCCGCCGTTCGTCAGCCACATCTTCTGGCCGTTCAGGACGTACTCCTCGCCGTCCCGCACCGCCTTCGAGGAGATCGCCGACACGTCGGAGCCCAGCGCCGGCTCCGACATCGAGAAGGCACCCCGGATGTCACCGGCGGCCATCCGGGGCAGGAAGTGGTCCTTCTGCTCCGCCGTGCCGTGCTGCTTGAGCATGTACGCCACGATGAAGTGCGTGTTGATGATGCCGGACACCGACATCCAGCCGCGGGCGATCTCCTCCACGCACAGCGCGTAGGTCAGGAGCGACTCGCCCAGGCCCCCGTACTCCTCCGGGATCATCAGGCCGAACAGGCCCAGCTCCTTCAGCCCGTCGACGATGTCCTGCGGGTACTCGTCCCGGTGCTCCAGCTCGGTGGCGACCGGGATGATCTCCTTGTCCACGAAGTCCCGGACGGTGGAGAGGATCTCCCGCTGGACGTCCGTGAGGCCGTGGGTCTGGGCGAGGCGGCTCATCTACTTCCCCTGTTCCTTCAGCTCGGGGCGGCCCGGCTGCTCGCCGCCGCGCTCCTTGATGTACGTCTCGGTGGGCACCATCACCTTGCGGCGGAAGACGCACACGAGGGTGCCGTCCTGCTTGTAGCCCTTGGTCTCCACGTGGACGATGCCGCGGTCGTCCTTCGACTTGGACGGCCACTTGTCGAGCACGGTCGTCTGGCCGTAGACCGTGTCGCCGTGGAAGGTCGGCGCCACGTGCCTGAGCGACTCGATCTCCAGGTTGGCGATGGCCTTGCCGGAGACGTCCGGAACGGACATGCCCAGCAGCAGCGAGTAGACGTAGTTCCCGACCACCACGTTCTTGCCGAAGTCGGTCGTCTTCTCGGCGTAATTGGTGTCCATGTGGAGCGGGTGGTGGTTCATGGTGAGGAGGCAGAACAGGTGGTCGTCGTACTCCGTGACCGTCTTCCCGGGCCAGTGCTTGTACGTCGCCCCGACCTCGAACTCCTCGTAGGTGCGTCCGAACTGCATCGCCCTCAGCCCTCCGGGATCTCGAACTTGCCGGTGCGCGTCATGCCGGCGGCGCGTCCCTTGCCGGAGACGACCAGGGCCATCTTGCGGCTGGCCTCGTCGATCATCTCGTCGCCGAGCATCGCGGAGCCCTTCTTGCCGCCCGCCTCGGACGTGTAGTAGTCGTACGCGTCCAGGATCAGCTCGGCGTGGTCGTAGTCCTCCTGGGACGGCGAGAAGATCTCGTTGGAGGCATCGACCTGGCCGGGGTGCAGCACCCACTTGCCGTCGAAGCCGAGGGCGGCGGCGCGCTGCGCGACCTCGCGGTAGCCGTCGACGTTGCGGATCTGGAGGTAGGGGCCGTCGATCGCCTGGAGGTTGTTGGCGCGGGCGGCCATCAGGATCTTCATCAGGATGTAGTGGTAGGCGTCCGCCGGGTAGCCGGGCGGCTGCTCGCCCACGACCAGCGACTTCATGTTGATGGACGCCATGAAGTCGGCCGGGCCGAAGATGATGGTCTCCACGCGCGGGGAGGCCTGGGCGATCTCGTTGACGTTGTTGAGGCCCTGCGCGTTCTCGATCTGCGCCTCGATGCCGATCCGGCCGACCTCGAAGCCCATCGTCTTCTCGATCTGGGTGAGGAGGAGGTCGAGCGCGACGACCTGCTGGGCGTCCTGGACCTTCGGCAGCATGATGCAGTCCAGGTTCGGGCCGGCGCCCTCCACCACCGTCACGACGTCGCGGTACGTCCACTCGGTCGTCCAGTCGTTGACGCGTACGACGCGGGTCTTGCCGGTCCAGTCGCCCTCGTTGAGGAACTTGACGATGGTGTGCCGCGCCTCCGGCTTGGCGAGCGGCGCGCAGGCGTCCTCCAGGTCGAGGAAGACCTGGTCGGCCGGGAGGCCCTGGGCCTTCTCCAGGAAGCGGGGGTTGCTTCCGGGCACCGCCAGGCAGGAACGCCGGGGGCGCAGGCGGTTGACCTGGGGAGCGGGGCTGCTCATGCGGGGACCTCCAGGGGGTCGAGCTTGTTCGCTTTGCGGATCTCGTCGACGATCCGGCCGATGATGCCGGTGATGTCGAAGTCCTTCGGGGTGAAGACCGCGGCCACTCCCGCGGCCCGCAGTTCTTCGGCGTCACCGTTGGGGATGATGCCACCGGCGATCACCGGTATATCTGTGGCACCGGCCACACGGAGTCGCTCCAGCACGTCCGGGACGAGCTGGGCGTGCGAGCCGGAGAGGATGGACAGGCCCACCGCGTGCACGTCCTCGGCGAGGGCGGCGTCCACGATCTGCTCCGGGGTGAGCCGGATGCCCTGGTAGACCACCTCGAACCCGGCGTCGCGGGCCCGCACGGCGATCTGCTCGGCGCCGTTGGAGTGCCCGTCCAGGCCCGGCTTGCCGACCAGGAAGCGCAGCTTGCCGACGCCCAGGTCCTTGGCCGTCAGGTCCACCCTGCGGCGCACCTCGGACAGCGCCGAGCCCTCCTCCGCGGCGACCGCCACCGGCGCCGAGGACACCCCGGTCGGCGCCCGGAACTCGCCGAACACCTCGCGCAGCGCCCCGGCCCACTCGCCGGTCGTGACGCCGGCGCGGGCGCACTCCAGGGTGGCCTCCATCAGGTTGTCGGTGCCCTTGGCGGCCTCCTTCAGCTTCTCCAGCGCCTTGCAGGGGCGCGGGTGGTTGAAGGGCGGCTGGTAGCGGGAGTCCCGCCAGTGCTGGAGCGAGGCGATGACACGGGCCTCCACCGCCGGGTCGACCGTCTGGATCGCGGTGTCCAGGTCGGCGGTCAGCGGGTTGGGTTCGGTGCCCTCGAAGGCGTTGACACCGATGATCTTCTCCTCGCCGGACTCGATCCGGGCCCGGCGCCCGGCGTGCGAGGCGACGAGCTGGGACTTGAGGTAGCCGGACTCGACGGCGGCCATCGCGCCGCCCATCTCCTGGATGCGCTCGATCTCGGCGAGCGACTCCTCGACCAGCTCGGCCACCTTCGCCTCGACGACCTTGGAGCCCTCGAACAGGTCGCCGTACTCCAGCAGGTCGCTCTCGTACGCCAGCACCTGCTGGATGCGCAGCGACCACTGCTGGTCCCAGGGGCGGGGCAGGCCGAGGGCCTCGTTCCAGGCCGGCAACTGCACGGCACGCGCGCGTGCGTCCTTGGAGAGGGTGACCGCCAGCATCTCCAGCACGATCCGCTGGACGTTGTTCTCGGGCTGGGCCTCCGTCAGCCCCAGGGAGTTGACCTGGACGCCGTAGCGGAAGCGGCGGTGCTTGGGGTTCTCGATGCCGTAGCGCTCGCGGGTGACACGGTCCCAGATCTGCCCGAAGGCGCGCATCTTGCACATCTCCTCGACGAAGCGGACGCCCGCGTTCACGAAGAAGGAGATGCGGCCGACCACGTCGCCCATGCGCTCTGGCGGCACCTGGCCGGAGTCGCGCACGGCGTCCAGCACGGCGATCGCGGTGGACATCGCGTACGCGATCTCCTGCACCGGCGTGGCGCCCGCCTCCTGCAGGTGGTAGCTGCAGATGTTGATCGGGTTCCACTTGGGGAGGTGGGAGACCGTGTACGCGATCATGTCCGTCGTCAGGCGGAGGGACGGGCCCGGCGGGAAGACGTGCGTCCCCCGGGACAGGTACTCCTTGACGATGTCGTTCTGGGTCGTGCCCTGGAGCCGGGTGATGTCCGCGCCCTGCTCCTCGGCGACGACCTGGTAGAGCGCCAGCAGCCACATGGCCGTGGCGTTGATGGTCATCGAGGTGTTCATCTGTTCCAGGGGGATGTCCTGGAGCAGCCGGCGCATGTCACCGAGGTGCGCGACCGGCACGCCGACCCGGCCGACCTCGCCGCGGGCGAGGATGTGGTCGGAGTCGTAGCCGGTCTGCGTCGGCAGGTCGAACGCGACCGACAGACCCGTCTGGCCCTTGGCGAGGTTACGCCGGTACAGCTCGTTGGACGCCTCGGCCGTGGAGTGACCGGCGTAGGTCCGCATCAACCACGGCCGGTCCTTCTGACGCTCACTCATGCGGCGGCGCTCCTCAGACGTTCCGGAAGCGGTTGATGGCGTCGACGTGCTTGGCGCGCATCTCCTGGTCGCGCACGCCCATGCCCTCCTCGGGGGCCAGGCACAGCACGCCGACCTTGCCCTGGTGGGCGTTGCGGTGGACGTCGTGGGCGGCCTGGCCGGTGTCCTCAAGGGAGTACACCTTGGAGAGCGTCGGGTGGATCTTGCCCTTGGCGATGAGGCGGTTGGCCTCCCAGGCCTCGCGGTAGTTGGCGAAGTGGGAGCCGATGATCCGCTTGAGGGACATCCACAGGTAGCGGTTGTCGTACTGGTGGTCGTACCCGGAGGTGGACGCGCAGGTGACGATCGTGCCGCCCTTGCGGGTGACGTACACGGAGGCGCCGAAGGTCTCGCGGCCCGGGTGTTCGAAGACGATGTCCACGTCCTCGCCGCCGGTGAGTTCGCGGATGCGCTTGCCGAAGCGCTTCCACTCCTTCGGGTCCTGGGTGTGCTCGTCCTTCCAGAACCGGTAGTCCTCGGCGTTGCGGTCGATGATGTGCTCGGCGCCCATGCGCCGGCAGATCTCCGCCTTCTGCTCGCTGGAGACGACGCAGATCGGCGTCGCCCCGCCGGCCAGCGCGAACTGGGTGGCGTAGGAGCCGAGCCCGCCGCTCGCGCCCCAGATCAGGACGTTGTCGCCCTGCTTCATCTGGGCGCCGTTGCGGGAGACGAGCTGGCGGTACGCGGTGGAGTTGACCAGGCCCGGGGCGGCGGCCTCCTCCCAGCTCAGGTGGTCCGGCTTGGGCATGAGCTGGTTGGACTTGACGAGGGCGATCTCCGCCAGGCCGCCGAAGTTGGTCTCGAAGCCCCAGATGCGCTGCTCGGGGTCGAGCATCGTGTCGTTGTGGCCGTCCGAGGACTCCAGCTCGACGGAGAGGCAGTGCGCGACGACCTCGTCGCCGGGCTGCCAGGCGTTGACGCCCGGGCCGGTGCGCAGGACGACGCCGGCCAGGTCGGAGCCGATGATGTGGTACGGCAGGTCGTGGCGCTTGGTGAGCTCGCTGACCCTGCCGTAGCGCTCCAGGAAGCCGAACGTCGACAGGGGCTCGAAGATCGAGGTCCACACCGAGTTGTAGTTGACCGAGGAGGCCATCACGGCCACCAGGGCCTCGCCGGGGCCCAGCTCGGGCAGCGGCACCTCGTCCAGGTGGATCGACTTGCGGGGGTCCTTGTCGCGGGTTTCGAGGCCCGCGAACATCTCCGTCTCGTCCTTGTGCACGGTGATCGCGCGGTACGACTCGGGGAGCGCGAGAGCGGCGAAGTCGGCCGAGGTGGACTCGGGCGACTGGATCGCGGCCAGGATGTCCTTCATGGTCACGGTGTTGCCTCCGGCGTCGAGCGCCCTGAGGGAGGGGCGCTGAGGGTTACGTCGGTGCTGCTGAGGATCGGATCGAGGGGGCCGTCGGTTCGGCGGTGGTGCTGTTCGGCAGCGCTTTGTGGCGCGGAGGGTGCCTGTGACGCAGGCGCCGGGCACGCAGGCGATCGCTTGCGGGGACAGCCCGGACACCTTCAACGTATGACACCGCGTGTCACCCCGCAAGGCACTGAGTGCCAGAACCTGCACTCAGATGAAATCTTTACCCGACAGATGAGCGATGATCGATCGAATGAGGGTCGAGAGAGCTCAGAAAAGGGACATCGACATGCGAAAACGGCCACCCGGAGGGTGGCCGTTCTCACAGCGGGGGAGGGCGGATCAGCGCTCCTTGAGTGCCTGCTCGATGGTGCGCATGACCTCGTGCAGCGGCGCGTCGGTGCGTGCGACCGTCACCAGCACCTCGCCCTGCACGGAGGCGGCGGAGGCGGCCGGCCGCGCGGCGGACGCCGTGCCGCGCCCCGCGCCGATGCCGGTGCCGAACGTCCTGCGCACGATCGCGAAGGCGTGGTCGAGCTGGGCCTCCACGTCCCCCTGCCCGCCCGCCCGGAGCCAGCGCCGCAGCACGTGGTTGTGGGCGGTGACCACGGCGGACGCGGCGACCTCGGCCAGCAGCGGGTCGTCGTTGGCGTCGTCGTCGTGCGCGTGCTCGTCGAAGTGGCCGAGCAGATAGCGGGTGAAGAGGCGCTCGTAGCGGGCCACCGACGCGATCTCCGCCTCACGCAGGGTCGGGACCTCACGCGTCAGCTTGTAGCGGGCGACCGAGATCTCCGGCCGGGCCGCGTACATCTTCATGACTTCCTTGATGCCCCGGCACACCGTGTCGAGCGGATGCTCGTGCGCGGGTGCCGCGTTGAGCACGGCCTCGGCGCGGACCAGGGTGTCGTCGTGGTCCGGGAAGATCGCCTCTTCCTTGGAACGGAAGTGCCGGAAGAAGGTGCGGCGGGCGACCCCTGCCTGGGCCGCGATCTCGTCGACGGTGGTCGCCTCGTACCCCTTGGTCGCGAACAGCTCCATCGCGGCTGCCGCCAGCTCCCGGCGCATTTTGAGCCGCTGGGCCGCGGCTCGGCTGCCGGCCGCGCTCTCCGGCGCGTCGGGCGTAGCTGGTGTACGTGAGGACTTGGCGGGCTGGGACATGACCCGAACGTACTGCATGTGCGCGCGATCACGCGCGTGACCGGGGATTCCCCCGTCCGGGCAGGACGGGGGAGACCCACCGGGCCCACCGGGGGCGGGCGGCGGGCACCCGGCCGGGGCGGGCGGCGGAGCCCCGGCCGGACCGAGCAGTCCGCCCCAGTCCTCCTCGGACCGCAACCGGTCGCCCGGTCGCTCAGCGGCGGGCATATTCGCGAAAGCCGCGGCCCGTCTTGCGGCCGAGGCAGCCCGCGGCCACCAAGTGCTCCAGGAGCGGCGCCGGGGCCAGGCCCGGGTCGCGGAACTCGCGGTGCAGGACCTTCTCGATGGCGAGCGAGACGTCCAGCCCGACCACGTCCAGCAGCTCGAAGGGCCCCATCGGGTAGCCGCCGCCCAGCTTCATCGCCGCGTCGATGTCGTCGAGCGTCGCGTAGTGCTCCTGCACCATCTTGACCGCGTTGTTGAGGTACGGGAACAGCAGCGCGTTCACGATGAACCCGGCCCGGTCACCGCAGTCCACGGGGTGCTTGCGGATCTTCGCGCAGACCTCGCGGACGGTGGCGTGCACGTCGTCGGAGGTCAGCACGGTACGCACCACCTCGACCAGCTTCATGGCCGGCGCCGGATTGAAGAAGTGCATGCCGATCACGTCCTGCGGGCGCGAGGTGGCACGGGCGCAGGCGACGACGGGCAGGGAGGACGTGGTGGTGGCCAGCACCGCACCCGGTTTGCAGACCTTGTCCAGCGTGGCGAACAGTTGCCGCTTGACCTCCAGGTCCTCGGCGACCGCCTCCACCGCCAGATCGACGTCGGCGAAGTCGTCGTACGTCCCCGTCGGAGTGATCCGCTCCAGCGTCTGCGCGGCGGCCTCGGCGGTCATCCTGCCCTTGTCGACGCCGCGCGCCAGGGACTTGCCGATCCGGGCCTTGGCCGTCTGCGCCTTCTCCGCGCTGCGGGCGGCGAGGACGACCTCGTACCCGGCCTTGGCGAAGACCTCGGCGATGCCGGACGCCATGGTGCCCGAACCCGCGACGCCCACCGCCCGCACGGGACGGCCCGGGACCGCCGTCCCGCTCGCGCGCGGGGTCAGTGAGTCCGGCACGACGACCGCGCTGCCCGGGGCCTCGTAGGTGTAGAAGCCGCGTCCGGCCTTGCGACCCGTCAGGCCCGCCTCGCTGAGCTGCCTCAGGATCGGCGCCGGGGCGTGCAGACGGTCGTGGGAGGCGGCGTACATGGCCTCCAGGACCGTGCGCGCGGTGTCCACGCCGATCAGGTCCAGCAGGGTCAGCGGGCCCATCGGCAGGCCGCAGCCGAGCCGCATCGCGGCGTCGATGTCCTCGCGGGAGGCGTAGTTCGCCTCGTACATCGCCGCGGCCTGGTTGAGGTAGCCGAACAGCAGCCCGTCGGCGACGAACCCGGGCCGGTCGCCGACCGCGACGGGCTCCTTGCCGAGGTCCAGGGCGAGGTCGGTGACCGCGGTGACGGCGCCCGGTGCGGTCAGCACGGAGGAGACGACCTCCACCAGCTTCATCGCCGGCGCCGGGTTGAAGAAGTGCATGCCCAGCACCCGCTCCGGGCGGGCCGAGTCGGCGGCCAGGCGCGTCACGGACAGGGCGTTGGTGCCGGTCGCCAGGATCGTTTCGGGGCGCACGATCCCGTCCAGCTCCCGGAAGACCTGCTGCTTGACCTCGTACGACTCCGGGACCACCTCGATCACCAGGTCGGCGTCGGCCGCCGCCCGCAGGTCGGTGGAGGTGCTGACCCGGGCGAGGGCGTCGGCGCGCTCCCGCTCGGTGAGGCGTCCGCGCTCGACGGCACGGGCGGTGGAGGACTCCAGCGCGGCGACGGCCGTCGCGGCCTGCGCCTCACTGGAGTCGATGCCGACGACGACGCGGCCGGCCCGGGCCAGGACCTCGGCGATGCCGGTGCCCATGGTGCCGAGGCCGACGACGGCGATGGTCTGGAGCGGGGACAGAGGGGCGTCGGACAGGGGAGTGGCCATCGCGGGACTCCAGGAATGAGGGTGACGACGGGAACACGCCCGGACGCGCCGGGAGGCGCACCGGATGCGTGGGCAATGGAGTGGAGTGCGGGTGTTGCCGGGCTGACTGGCGCACACGCCCGGTGCCGTCGCTCGGGGCGTGCACACGCCCGCACGGCGGCGGTCTCCGACCGGCCCTGTCCCGAGGCCGAGCCGTACTGCGGTACCCCGGCACCCGGGTACTTGAGTACTCGGGCACCTGGGGTGCCGAACCGACTGCTCTCTGCTCTCACGGTGGCCGCGTCACCAGACCGCCGTGAGGAGTACCGCGAGTGGGTGACTCGCTCGTCTGAGATTAACTCGCGGGTAACGAGCGCGCCAGCCCCCGGTGTTCGTGATGTACGTCCCACAGGCCCTGTGACGCCTCTAACCTCGGTGTCATGGACGAAGAGTCGCGATCGCTCACGGAGCGCTTACGGGCCGAGTCGGCGGCGTCGGGCGCGACGGCTGCCTCGGCGGTGTACGACCGTCTCGTGGCGACCGGGGACCCGGACGAGCTGGCCGCGGTGCTCACCGAGCCCGGACAGCCGCTCTGGGCCCGTGAACTGGCCGCGTTCCGGCTGGGCGTGGCGGGGGACCGGCGGGCCTTCGAGTCCCTCGTACTGCTGCTCAACCACCGCGACCCGCCGCGCTGCGCCTCCGCCGCCCACGCCCTCGCCCGCCTCGGCGACCCCCGCACCGCCCGCGCCGCGGCCGCCCTCGCCACCAACGAGATGCGGGTCGCCTACGCCCTGCACCCGGTGCGGCTGCTGGTCGAACTGAGGGCACCCGAGGCCGTGCCCGCCCTGATCACCACGCTGAAGCGGCGGCTGCGCCCGCACGACCCGTACCGGCGGGTGGCGCTCGCCTGCGTGGACGGGCTCGGCGCGCTGGGCGACGACCGTGCCACTCCCGTCCTGAACGACGCCCTGGCCCACCCGGCACTGGCACAGGCGGCGGTGCGGGCGCTGGCGCGGATCCCGGGGCAGCGGTGAGCCGTCAGCCGGTCAGGTGCCTGGCGTACCGCACCTCGGGCACCTCGACGCCGTCCACCTCGAACGGCTCCTCGGCGCCGTCGGCGCGGAACCCGGCCCGTTCGTAGAAGCGGCGGGCCCGGGTGTTGCCCCCGACCACCCACAGGAGCACGCGCGTGTGCCCGGCGGCCGTGCACCGGCGCACCGACTCCCCGAGCAGGGCCTGTCCGACGCCGGTGCCGAGACGCCCGGCGTCGACGTAGAGGGCGTACAACTCGGCGTCCGCGGTGCGCGTTTCACCGTCGCGGTACGGGCCGTGGCAGGCCCAGCCGACGACCGTGCCGCCGTCGTCCTCGGCGACCAGGTTCACCACGTCGTCCGGGGTGCGGGTGAACAGGCCGCGGCGCCGTGCGGCGTCCGCACCCGCGTCGAGCCGGTCCAGGTACGGCTGCGGCATGAGTCCCCGGTACGCCGTCTGCCAGCCCCGGACGCGGATCGCGGACACGCGGTCGCAGTCCGCGAGCCCCATCTCCCGCACCCGTGGCCCGCTCACGGGGCCACGACCGCGAACGCCTCGATCTCCATCAGGAATTCCGGCCGGACCAGGGAGGCGACCTGCACCGCCGACGCGGCCGGCAGCCGGTCGTCGGGTATGTGCTCGGCGCGGGCCGCGCGGATCGCGGACATGTGCGCCATGTCCGTGACGAAGAAGGTCAGCTTCACCACGTCGTCGAAGGCCGCGCCGGCCGCTGCCAGGCACCGGCGCAGGTTCTCGAAGACCTGGCGGGCCTGGGCCGCCGGGTCGCCCTCGCCGACCAGTCTGCCGTCCTCGTCCAGGGCGAGCTGGCCCGAGACGGCCACGAACCGCCCGGTGCCGAGGACGACATGGGCGTACTGGGCGGCGGGCGCGACGCCGTCGGGGGCGGGAATCCTGGTCAGCTCACTCATGCGTCCATGGTGGGCCATGGGTCCGACAACGGCCCCGACGGGCCGTCGGCCGGGCCGCCGAGCGGGAGGGGCTAACCCCGGAAGCCGAGCAGCCCGTGCAGTGTCGAACCGCGTGACGACGTCGACGCCGCCTTGGACTGTGGCGGATCGGGCGCGGGCAGCGCCGGGCACACCGCGTCCGCCTCGCCGTCGCCACGCGGCACGGTGCCGTCGGCCAGGTAGGCGGCCAGGTGCTTGTCCAGGCAGGTGTTCCCGCTCAGCGTGATGCCGTGGTTCCCGCCGCCCTCCTCGACCACCATGCTGGAGCCGCGCAGCAGCCGGTGCACGGTGACGCCGCCCTCGTACGGGGTGGCCGCGTCGCCGGTCGCCTGGAACAGCAGTGCCGGCGGCAGTTCGTGGTTGGTGACGTCCACCGGCCGCCTCGAGTCCGTGGGCCAGAACGCGCACGGCGCGTTGTACCAGGCGTTGTTCCACGTCATGAAGGGCGCCTTCTCGTACACGTCCCAGTTGTCGTCGCGCCAGGCGTCCCAGTCGCGCGGCCAGGCGGCGTCCCGGCACTCCACGGCCGTGTAGACGCTGTATCCGTTGTCGCCGGAGGCGTCCACGGCCCCGAAGTTCTCGTAGGCCTCGACCAGGGGGCCGGCGGTCTCGTCGTGCGCGTACGCGGCGAACGCCTCCGCGAGGTAGGGCCAGTAGCCGTTGTAGTACCCGCCGGGGATGAAGGTGTCCTCCAGCTCCGCGGCCCCGACCTTCCCGCCCGCCGGCTTCTTCGCCAGCGCCGTCCGCATGGCGTACCACGCGGCCTCGACCCGCTCCGGGTCGGTGCCGAGCCCGTACGTCGCGTGGTGCCCGGCGATCCAGGCGAGGAAGGCCCGGTGGCGGTCGTTGAAGGCGTGGTCCTGGTCGAGGTTGGCGTCGTGCCAGACGTCGGTCGGGTCGACGACGGAGTCCAGGACCAGGCGCCGCACCCGGTGCGGGTAGAGCTTGGCGTAGACGGCGCCCAGGTAGGTGCCGTACGAGTAGCCGAAGTAGGTGATCCGTGCCGAGCCCAGCGCCCGGCGGATCGCGTCCACGTCCCGAGCGGTGCTGACCGTGTCGATGTACGGCAGCACGTCCGCGTACTTCTCGCCGCAGGCCCCGGCGAACGACTTGGCGCGCGCGAGGTTGGCCCGCTCGACGGCCGGGGTGACGGGCAGGGAGTCGGGGCGCACCGGATCGAAGTGGCCCGGCAGGCAGTTCAGGGCGGGCTCGCTCCTGCCCACACCGCGCGGGTCGAAGCCGATGACGTCGTACTGGGCGGCCACCTCCGCGGGCAGCGAGGACGCCACGAACCCGGCGAGCGTCAGCCCGCTGCCGCCGGGGCCGCCGGGGTTGACCAGCAACGGGCCCTGGTACGTGTCGGCGGTGTGCGGGACGCGGGACAGCGCCAGCGTGATCCGCTTCCCCTCCGGACGCGCGTGGTCGAGCGGCACCGCCAGGGACGCGCACTGGAGGGTCGGGTAATCGGCCGTGCCGCACTTCTTCCAGCGGGGCTTCGCGGCCTGGGAGGTGCTCGCGAGGTGCGGCGCGCTCGCGGAGTGCGGTGCGCCGGCCTCGGCGGGGACGGCCGTGACGGCCCCGGCGGCGATGACGGCGGCGCCGCACAGTACGGCTGCGCGTTGTCTCATGGCGTCCTCCCAGGACGGAGAGGCTGCGGTCCGCGCGGGTCGCGGTCCTCGCCGGATCGTCCCGGGGAGCGCCTCCGGAGGAACGCCTTCTGCCCATACTTGACCCAATTGGGTCGGCAGATGCCCTCGAATGATCCCGGGTGTCCCAGGATGGCCGGATCGAGGTGGTGGCCTGATCGGTCCGGCCGATGGCGCGGACTCGGCGCTCACAGCGGGTATCCATCAAGGACGGGTCCTCGTGCGGACCGGGGCGTTGGCACGTGGCCCGGCGAGGACATCAGCCGCAGGGCCGACACGATCACCGTGCTCCGACGAGGGCCCCGCACCCACACGATCGGAGGCTGACATGCCCCAACCACCCATCCCGAGCGGCATCGTCGCGTACCCGTTCACCGAGGACGACGCCCGCCTCCCCGCCGGGCGCCGTCACCGCGACGGCACGAACGGCGACTTCGTCCGCGAGGGCCACCGGTGCCCGGCGGCCGCCTGGTCGTGGCCGGGACGTGTGTGATGGCCACGCCGATGGGAGCGCGGAGCTTCCTGCGAGCCCTACGGGACGAGGGCCTGGCCGTCGTCGAGGTCGGCGGATGGGAGGAACACAACCGCAACCACAAGGGCCCCTGGGGACCGGTGCACGGCGTGATGATCCACCACACCGTGACCCGGGGCAGCGCCCGCACGGTGGAGATCTGCCGCAAGGGCTACGAGGGACTGCCCGGGCCGTTGTGCCACGGCGTCATCACCAAGGACGGCAGGGTCCACCTGGTCGGCTACGGGCGGGCCAACCACGCGGGCCTGGGAGACGACGACGTCCTGCGCGCCGTCATCGAGGAAGTGCCACCGCCGGCGGACAACGAGGCGAACACCGACGGCAACCGGCACTTCTACGGATTCGAGTGCGAGAACCTCGGCGACGGCGACGACCCCTGGCCCGCCGTCCAACTGGACGCCATCGAACGGGCCGCCGCCGCCGTCTGCCGCCACCACGGCTGGAACGAGCGGTCCGTGATCGGCCACCTCGAATGGCAGCCCGGGAAGGTCGACCCGCGCGGCTTCACCATGGCGTCGATGCGCACCCGGATCGAAGAACGCCTCACCCACCCCGCCGGCTGGACCCCCGGCGATCCCGAGGAGGACGACATGCCGCGAGCGATCGGCCGCTACGACAGCGACGACCGGGAGATCACGCCCCGGAAGTGGACCACGCTCGACGTCGAAGGGGTGGACCTGCTGACCGGCGCGTCCCACTACCAGGCCATGACGCAGGTCCGGGTGGAAGTCCCGCCGGGCTCCACGCTCCAGGGCCGCTTCTACCACCTGCGTCCGGACGGCTCCCGCTGGAACGGCCCGATCGTCGAACGGACCGGCACCGGCGGTAGCAGCTTCGCGGACTTCCACAACAGCGGCTCCATCGTCTCCGACGAGCGGCTGCGCTTCGAGTTCGTCTACTACCCGGCCGACTCCGGTGACCAGGGACCGATCACGATCACGGCCGCGTACGTGCGCGGGCTCTACTGGGAGGCCCGATGACGATGTCGCGTCGCGGGACCGCGGCGGTCGCCGGCACCGCGGCGTCTCCTTAATCGGGTGCCCGTCCACGGGGCGACGGTTACTGTGGGCGCGTTCAGGTGCGCAGGCCGCGGCTACTTCTCCTGTCAAGAGGGAGACGCGGGTTCGAATCCCGCCGCCGGCCCCGGCCGGTGTCGTCCAGTGGCCCAGGACACCAACGGTGCCGCCGCCGCTTCGATCTCTGAACACCACGGCACGAGCCGTCCGCCACGGGGCTTTCGGGCGGGCGGCTCCGCTGCCGTCCGGGCGACCGCGGATCTCACCGGGGCGGCAGTCCCCGGGGGAAGACGCCGCGGCGGTGCGAGGGCCGGCGGGGCGCTTGGATCCGCCCGGGCCGTCCGACGCCCTCGTGTGTTCCTCCGCCGCGCCTATATGAGCGAGAGTTGAATCGGCTCCGCTGCCACCGCGTCGGTCGGCCCCGCCGTCTCCTGCTCCCCGGCCCGCCGCGCCATCCCCGCGCGCGTGGGACCGATGCCGTACTCCCGGGCCAGGTCGTGCACCTGGCGGGTGATCCGGCGCTGGTACCACTTCGGGGCGTAGGCGCCCTCCGCGTACAGCCGCTCGTACCGGCGCACCAGGTGCGGGTGGTGCCGGCCGAGCCAGGCCGTGAACCACTCCCGGGCGCCCGGCCGCAGATGCAGCACCAGGGGCGTCACCGACGTGGCTCCGGCGGCGGCGATCGCCCGGACGGTCGCCCGCAGTTGAGCCGGTTCGTCGCCCAGGAACGGGATGACCGGTGCCATGAGAACGCCGCAGCCGATGCCGTGCTCGCCCAGGGTCCGTACGACCTCCAGGCGGCGTTCCGGTGCGGGCGTCCCCGGCTCCACGGTGCGCCACAGCTCGGGGTCGGTGAAGCCGACCGAGACCGAGATCCCGACGTCGGTCACCCGTGCCGCCCGCGTCAGCAGGTCCAGGTCGCGCAGGATCAGCGTGCCCTTGGTCAGGATCGAGAAGGGGTTCGCGCGCTCGGTGAGGGCCGAGATGATGCCCGGCATCAGCCGGTAGCGGCCTTCGGCGCGCTGGTAGCAGTCGACGTTGGTGCCCATCGCGACGTGCTCGCCCTGCCAGCGGCGCGAGGCGAGCTGGCGGCGCAGCAGCTCGGGCGCGTTCACCTTGACGACGATCTGGGAGTCGAAGCCGAGCCCCGTGTCGAGGTCCAGGTAGCTGTGGGTCTTGCGCGCGAAGCAGTAGACGCAGGCGTGTGTGCAGCCCCGGTACGGATTCACCGTCCACTCGAACGGCATGCGCGACGCGCCCGGCACCCGGTTGAGGATCGAGCGGGCGCGCACCTCGTGGAAGGTGATGCCGCGGAACTCGGGCGTGTCGAACGTGCGGGTGGTGACCGCGTCCGCGCCGAACAGTGCGGGGTCGGCCGCCCGGGCGTGGTCGGAGTCCGTGAGGTTCTCCCAGCGCATGGCGCCTCCTCGGTAGTGCTGCGGCCCACACAATAGAACACTTGTTCCCTTGATCGTGCGGATGAGTCGCGCGGTGCCGCTTCGCGCCCCCCGATTTGGTGGCCGGGCGGCGGGGTGGTTGGCTTGCTCCGACCCCGAGAACCAGGCCCAGGAGGAACCCGATGGCGCAGGTCGAGGCGGAGACGGAGCGGATCGTCGCGGCGGACGCGGAGACGGTGTTCGACACCCTCGCCGACTACAGCGGCACCCGCGAGAAGCTGCTGCCCGAGCACTTCAGCGAGTACGAGGTCCGCGAGGGCGGCGACGGCGAGGGCACCCTCGTGCACTGGAAGCTCCAGGCCACCAGCAAGCGGGTCCGTGACTGCCTGCTGGAGGTCACCGAGCCGACCGACGGCGAACTCGTCGAGAAGGACCGCAACTCCTCCATGGTCACCACCTGGCGGGTGACCCCGGCCGGTGAGGGCAAGTCCCGAGTGGTCGTCGTCACCACCTGGCAGGGCGCCGGCGGCGTGGGCGGCTTCTTCGAGAGGACCTTCGCGCCCAAGGGCCTCGCCCGGATCTACGACGCGATGCTCGCCAAGCTCGCCACCGAGGTCGAGAAGTAGCCAAAGGGCAAGCACGGAGCGGCCGTTGGCCGCCTCACCGGTTCGGGTGATCTCCGCGAGATGCCGCCGTATGCCGTAACTCTCCGCACTTGTTCGCAGTTGTCGCCTCAGGTGGCAATTGTGAGCAGGTGTGACGAGGGGAGCGGTACGTGGGCGGGATCACTCCGGTGCAGGACGAACCGGCCACCGCACCCCCGACGCCCCCCGGGCCTCCCGCCCCCGGGCCGGAGCCCGGGGCCGGGCTGAGCCCGCGCCGGGTGCGGCTGGTCTTCGTCGGACTCATGCTGGCGCTGCTGCTCGCCGCGCTGGAGCAGATGATCGTGGCCACGGCGCTGCCGAAGATCGTCGGCGAGCTGCACGGCCTGGACAAGATGTCCTGGGCGATGACCGCCTACCTGCTCACCTCCACCATCGGCCTGCCGATCTACGGCAAGCTCGGCGACCTCTTCGGGCGCAAGGGCGTCTTCCAGTTCGCCATCCTGGTCTTCATCGTCGGCTCGGCACTCGCCGGCCGGGCGCAGACCATGGACCAGCTCATCGCCTTCCGCGCCGTACAGGGCATCGGCGCGGGCGGACTGATGATCGGCGTGCAGGCGATCATCGCGGACATCGTGCCGCCCCGTGAGCGCGGCCGGTTCATGGGCCTGATCGGCGCCTCCTTCGGACTGGCCTCGGTCGCGGGGCCCCTGCTGGGCGGCTACTTCACCGACCACCTCTCCTGGCGCTGGTGCTTCTACATCAACGTCCCCTTCGGCCTGGTCACCATGGCCGTCGTCGCCGTCGTCCTGAAGCTGCCCAAGCCGCGGTCCAAACCCCGCCTGGACATCCTCGGCGCGCTGCTGCTCGCCGCCGCCTCCACCTGTCTGGTGCTGCTGACCAGTTGGGGCGGCACCGAGTACGAGTGGGGCTCGGAGGTCATCCTCGGTCTCGCCGCCGGAGCCCTCGTGTCCACCCTGCTCTTCCTGGCCGCCGAGCACTTCGCGCCCGAACCGCTGATCCCGCTGCGGCTGTTCCGGGACTCCGTCTTCAACGTCACCGGACTGGTCGGGCTCGTCATCGGCGTCGCCCTGTTCGGCGCCGCCGGCTACCTGCCGACCTTCCTGCAGATGGTCGACGGCGCCACCGCCACCGAGTCCGGACTGCTGATGCTGCCGATGATGGGCGGCATCGTCGGCGCCTCGATCATCTCCGGGCAGCTCATCAGCCGTACCGGGCACTACCGGTCCCACCCGATCCTCGGCAGCGCCCTGTCCGTCGTCGGCATGTGGCTGCTGTCCCGGCTCGACGCGGACACGCCCCGGCTGCACTACAGCGTCTGGACGGCGGTCCTCGGTGTCGGCATCGGCATGGTGATGCCCGTGCTGATCCTCGCCGTGCAGAACTCCGTGCGCCCCGCCGACCTCGGCACCGCCACCAGCGCCAACAACTACTTCCGGCAGATCGGCGGCAGCGTCGGCGCGGCCGTCTTCGGCACCCTCTTCGCCGACCGGCTCACCGACGCCCTGGCCGACCGGGTCCCCGCCGAAGCGGCCACCGGGCTTCCCGACGCCAAGGCCATCACCCCCCAGCTCGTCCACTCCCTGCCCCCGGCGCTGCGCGACGCCTACATCGGGGCGTACGCCGACGCCATGCCGCGGATCTTCCTCTACCTGGTGCCGGTGCTCGTCCTGGGGCTGCTCATCGCCCTCTTCCTCAAGGAGAAACCACTGGTGTCCCACAACGCCCCCGTAACCGACCCGGAGACCGCGCAGCCCGTCGCCCCCGTCCCGCGGGCCCGACCGCCGTACGCCGCCGGCGTCCCGGTCTGCGGCACGGTGCAGCATCCCGACGGCACCGTCGTGCCCCGCGCGGCGCTCACCCTCATCGACGTCGGCGGTCAGCAGATCGGCCGGGGCGCCAGCGGCGACGACGGACGGTACGCGCTGGCCACGCCCGGCTCGGGTTCGTACGTCCTGATCGCCGCGGCCGGCGGCCACCAGCCGCAGGCGGTCTCCGTGACCGTCGGCGAGCGCCCGGTGGAGCTGGACGTGGTGCTCGGCGGCGCCGGCCGCCTCGCCGGCAGCGTGCTCACCGCCGACGGCAGCCCCGTACGCGACGCGACCGTCACGCTCACCAACGTCCACGGCGAGGTCGTCGCCACCACCCGCAGCGGGCGCGAGGGCGGCTACACCATCTCCGAGCTGGTGGCCGGCGAGTACACCCTGGCCGGCAGCGCCCCCGCCTTCCGCCCGGCCGCGCTGCCCGTCAGCGTCCAGGCCGCCCGGGAAACCCGCCAGGACGTCGAACTGGCCGGCGGCGCCGTGCTGCGCGGTACCGTGCGCGCCACTGGCGGACGCGCCGTGGAGGACGCGCGCGTGACACTGCTCGACGTGGCGGGCAACGTGGCGGACACGCTGACCACCGGGCCCGACGGTACCTTCCGGTTCGTCGACCTGTCGTCCGGCGAGTACACCGTCATCGCCGCCGGTTACCCGCCCGTCGCGACCGTGCTCCAGGTGGCCGGCGGCGGCCGTACGGAACGCGACCTCCAGCTCGGGCACGAGGACTAGACCGGGCACCGGCGCGCGGGCGCGCGCCGGTGTGTTCGCGCGCCACCAATTCCCCCGTTGCCGCACATGGTCACCTGCCACCGCCGTACCGTGGTGACGGCGACACAGATCTTGCGGAGCTGTGGGGAGAGAGGGCCTGACGCCATGGACCATGGCACCCAGCGGGACGCACCTCCAGGCCGCCGTGCCGGACCGGGCGCCGGACCGGCGGACCCTGTCGCGGGCCGGGTCCCGCTCGCCGTGGTCGTGGTGGACCGCGACGGACTGGTCTCCCACTGGAGCCGGGGCGCGCGAAGGCTGTTCGCCCTGCCCAAGGAGGAGGCGATCGGCCGGCCCGCCCCCGATCTGCTGCCCGTCTCGGGTGTGCTCCCCGAGGACGAGGACCACACCGGATACGGCTCCTACGCGGCCCACGACGGCCTCGGCCCCGGCCTGGAGTCCTCCCTCGACGGGCGGCTGTCCTACCCGGCGGCGGGCCGCGCCCGCCTGACCGTGCCGGGCAGCGACCGCCTCGACGTGCTGTGGTGGGCGTACCCCCTGGTGGGTCCCGGCCGGGAACGGCTGTTGGTGCTGGCCGCCGACGCGGACGGTCTGCGGCGGGATTACGCCGACGGCGGCCCGGAGCAGACGACCTTCGAGCGGATCGCGCCCGGTTTCGCGCTGCACACCGACTTCCCCGGCGCCGAGGAACTCGCCCGCCGCCTCCCCGAGATCCTGCCCAGCATGAGCGTCGGCGAGAGCGCCCGCATCGTCGCGCAGGTCCTCGAACTGGGCTATCCGGTCCTGGAGTTCAGCCAGAACGACCGGGTGCCCGTCACCCCGGACTGGGGCGTTCCCCGGCGCGTCGAGCGCAGAGCGCGCCGGGAGCGGGCGGCCCGGGCACTGGCGGCCGGCGAGCCGGTGCCGGACGACCTGCGGGACGAGGCCGAGGACCTGGAGTACGCCGCCGTCCGCGAGCGCCTGGAGTTCCTCAACGAGGTCAGCGGACGGATCGGCACCTCGCTCGACCTCTCCCGGACCATCGTCGAGGTCAGCAAGGCGGTCGTCCCGCGCTTCACCGACGTCGCCGGCACCTATCTGCGCGAACAGGTCGTCGCCGGCGAGGGGTTCCCCGACGGTGTGCCGGACACGACGACGATGTGGCACCGGGTAGCCCTGGAGCACACCGACGAACCCGGCCGCTGGGACGACGTCGTACCGGTCGGCGAGGCCATGCCGTTCCCGGCGCACACCCCCTTCTTCCAGTGCATGACCAGCGGCGATCCGGTCCTGGTGCCCCGCATCACCGAGGAGATGGGCCACGCCATCGCCTCCCAGTTCGAGAAGCGGGACATCCGGCCGCTCATCACGGGCCGCTCGATGCTGCTGGTGCCCCTGAAGGCTCGGAACGTCGTCCTGGGCTTCATGATCCTCCTCCGGCACCCGGAGCGGCCCGTCTTCAACGACATGGACCGGGTCACCGGCGCCGAACTCGCCGCCCGCGCGGGGCTCGTGCTCGACAACGCGCGCATGTACACGTACCAGGAGAACGTCGCCGAGACGCTCCAGGACAGCATGCTGCCGCACATCCCCGCGCGCATGGCCGGCTGCGACATCGCCACCCGCTATCTGCCCGGCACCCTTCTCGGCCGCGTCGGCGGCGACTGGTTCGACTCGGTCAAGCTGCCCGGCGCCCGCACCGCCCTCGTCGTCGGGGACGTCATGGGACACGGCCTCAACTCGGCGGCCATGATGGGTCAGTTGCGCACCGCCGTGCAGACCATGGCAGGGCTCGACCTGCCGCCCGCCCAGCTCCTGCGCAATCTCGACGACCTCGCCCAGCGGCTCGGCGACACCCACTTGGCGACCTGCCTGTACGCCGTCTACGACCCCATCGCCGGTGAACTGCACCTCGCCAACGCCGGTCACATCCCGCCCGTCCTGGTGCGCGCCGCGGACGGCGCGAGCGAGCTGATCGACCTGCCCACGGGGGCGCCGATCGGTGTCGGCGGGGTGCCCTTCGAGGCGGTGCGCGTGCCGGTGGCGCCGGGCGACCGGCTGGTGATGTGCACCGACGGCCTGGTGGAGGTGCGCGGTGAGGACATCGGCGTCGGCCTCGCCACCCTCTGCGAGTCCGCCGCCCACCCGGCCGCCTCCATGGACGACGCCTGCGACACCATCATCCGCGCCCTGGGCACAGGCGGCGGCCGCAAGGACGACGTGGCCCTCCTGATGGCACGGCTGAACGGCATCGAGTCCGACGCCGTCGCCGAATGGCGCCTCGCCCGGGACCCGGCCGAGGCCGGCCGCGCCCGCGCGGCGGTCCGTGAACAGCTCCACGACTGGGGCCTGCCGAAACTGGCCGACCCCGCCGAGCTGATGGTCAGCGAGCTCGTCACCAACGCACTGCGGCACGCCCACGCCCGTCCCGTCGAGCTGCGCCTGGTCCGCGCCGACACGCTGCTGTGCGAGGTGGACGACGACGACCACGAACTTCCCGCGTTGCGCGGCGCCGGTCCCGACGACGAGAACGGGCGCGGACTGCGCGTCGTCAGCGCGCTCGCCCGCGAATGGGGCGCGAGCCGTACGAAGGCGGGCAAGACCGTCTGGTTCGAACTGACGCTGCCCCGCCGCTGAGCCGCCCCACGTCCCGCTGAGCGTCCCGGGTCTCGCTGAGCCGTCCCACGTCGCCGGGGCGCGTGTCGTTGGCACGTCCGGTGAAGGGATGCGCCGGGCGCTTGTGGCCGTGCGCCGGGCGCGGTACACCGTACGGGCCCGTCATCTTCGGCGGGACCTACGTCGTCGCACCTGGGGAGACGGGCATGAGCGTGACGAGTCGGTACCGGGACGCCTGGGAGGGCTTCTGGAGCGAGGCACCCGAGGGGCAGGGCGCGGTGTTCTGGGACGCGGAGCCGATACTGACCGCCGGCCGGCACCTGGCCCACTTCGAGCCGCACCTGACCGACCCCGGACTGCCGATGATCGACGTCGGCTGCGGCAACGGCACCCAGACCCGCTACCTCGCCGACCGCTTCCCGCACGTCGTCGGCGTCGACCTCTCCGCCGCCGCCCTCGGTCACGCCCGCCACGCCGACCCCGCCGGACAGGCGGTGTACCGGCAGTTGGACGCCGCCGACAAGGCCGAGGCGGAGACGCTGCACGCGGAGCTGGGCGACGCCAACGTCTATGTGCGGGGCGTCCTGCACCAGTGCGCGCCCGACGACCGCCAGCCGCTGGCCGACGCCCTCGCCGCACTCGTCGGCGGCCGCGGCCGGGCCTTCCTGGTGGAGCCCTCCCAGTCCGCCGGGACCGTGCTGACGGGCCTGGCCCAGGGACCCGACGGGCCGCCGGCCAAGCTCGCCCCCGTCCTCCGGCACGGCCTGACCCCCGGCGCGGTCCCCGACGAGGCGGTGCCCGAGTACCTCCGCGCGGCCGGCCTCACCGTCCTGGCGAGCGGCGAACTCCCGCTGATAACCACGGAGTACACGCCGGACGGCACACGCATCGAGCTGCCGTCGGCGTGGGTGGTGGCGGGAAAGGACGGGTGAACGGCGGTCCGAGGCGTCCGACCAGCCATTGGTCTGGGCCGGTGAGAGTTTTCCACAGGCCTGGCTGGCATTCGACGCGACCGCGTAACGTGGCGCAGCATGAAGATCCTCATCAGCGCCGACATGGAAGGCGCCACCGGTGTCACCTGGCCGGCCGACGTGCTGCCGGGGACGCCGCAGTGGGAGCGGTGCCGGTCGATGTTCACCTCGGACGTGAACGCCGCCGTGCTGGGTTTCCTCGACGGCGGCGTCGACGAGGTGCTCGTCAACGAGGCCCACTGGAGCATGCGCAACCTGCTCCTGGAGCGGCTCGACGAGCGTACGCAGATGCTCACCGGCCGGCACAAGGCGCTGTCCATGGTGGAGGGCGTCCAGCACGGGGACGTGGACGGTATCGCGTTCATCGGGTACCACGCGGGCGCCGGCATGGAAGGCGTCCTCGCGCACACCTACCTCGCCAACCAGATCACCGGCGTGTGGCTGAACGACGTACGGGCCAGTGAGGGTCTGCTCAACGCGCACGTCGTCGCCGAGTACGGGGTGCCCGTGGTACTGGTCACCGGGGACGACGTGGCCTGCGAGGACGCGCTCGGGTACGCGCCCGAGGCGCCGAAGGTCGCGGTCAAGGACCATGTGTCGCGGTACGCGGCCGTGTGCCGGACGCCGGCCAGGACCGCCGCCGACATCCGGGCGGCGGCCAAGGAGGCGGCGGCGCTCGCGGTGCGGTACGAGCCGGTGGACGGCGGGCCGTTCACCGTCGCCGTGGAGTTCGACGCCGAGCACCTGGCGGCGGCCTCGACGGTCGTGCCGGGTGTGGCCCGCGTCGGGGAGCGGAAGGTGGCGTACACCCACGACACCATGTTCGAGGCGATCCGTACGTTCAAGGCGGTCACCACGATCGCCTCGGCCGCGGTGGAGGAGCAGTATGGCTGAGCGGGCGCAGCACCCGGACGCGCAGGCGCTGGACGAGGTCGTCCGGTTCACCTCCGAGCTGATCCGGATCGACACGACGAATCGGGGTGGCGGCGACTGCCGCGAGCGTCCGGCCGCCGAATACGCCGCCGCGCGGCTCGCCGAGGCCGGGATCGAGCCCACGCTGCTGGAGCGGACCGCGGGCCGGACCAACGTCGTGGCCCGTATCGAGGGCACCGACCCGTCGGCCGGTGCGTTGCTCGTGCACGGTCATCTGGACGTCGTGCCCGCCGAGGCCGCCGACTGGAGCGTGCACCCGTTCTCCGGCGAGATCCGCGACGGTGTCGTCTGGGGGCGCGGCGCCGTCGACATGAAGAACATGGACGCGATGATCCTCGCCGTCGTGCGCGACTGGGCCCGGCAGGGGGTACGGCCCCGGCGCGACCTCGTGATCGCGTTCACCGCGGACGAGGAGGCCAGCGCGGAGGACGGTTCCGGATTCCTCGCCGACCGGCACGCCGCGCTGTTCGAGGGCTGCACGGAGGGCGTCAGCGAGTCGGGGGCGTTCACCTTCCACGACGGTGCCGGCCGGCAGTTCTACCCGATCGCCGCCGGTGAGCGCGGCACGGGCTGGCTCAAGCTCACCGCGCGGGGGCGGGCCGGCCACGGTTCCAAGGTGAACCGGGAGAACGCGGTCAGCCGGCTCGCGTCGGCGATCACCCGCATCGGCCACCACGAGTGGCCGCTGCGCCTGACCCCGACCGTGCGCGCCGCCCTGACCGAACTCGCCGCCGTCTACGGCATCGAGACCGACCTCCGGGACGTCGACGCGCTCCTGGACAAGCTCGGACCCGCCGCGGCGCTGGTCGAGTCAACCGTCCGCAACAGCAGCAACCCGACCATGCTGGACGCCGGCTACAAGGTCAACGTCATCCCCGGCGAGGCCGTCGCCCACGTCGACGGGCGGTTCCTGCACGGCTGCGAGGACGAGTTCCGCAGCACTCTCGACCGGCTCACCGGGCCAGACGTGGACTGGGAGTTCGCCCACCGCGAGGTCGCCCTCCAGGCGCCCGTGGACTCGCCGACGTATGCCCGGATGCGCGCCGCCGTCGAGGAGTTCGCCCCGGAGGGGCACGTGGTGCCGTACTGCATGTCCGGTGGCACGGACGCCAAGCAGTTCTCGCGGCTCGGCATCACCGGGTACGGATTCGCGCCGCTGAAGCTGCCCGAGGGCTTCGACTACCAGGCCCTCTTCCACGGCGTCGACGAACGCGTCCCCGTCGAGGCGCTGCACTTCGGCGTCCGCGTCCTCGACCGCTTTCTGCGCACGGCCTGACGGACACCCCCTGGGGTCCGCCCGACAAGGAACTGGAGGAGACGTGGGGGAGTCAGTGCGGACTCTGCCGTACGGATCGTGGCCCTCGCCCATCGACGCGGCCCTCGCCGCCGAGCACGACGGGCGCCCCGAGGACGTGGGCTTCGTCGGCGACGAGGTGTGGTGGACCGCGCCCCGGCCCACGGAGGGCGGGCGGCGCACTCTGCTGCGGCGGCGTCCCGACGGCACCGAGGAGCCGGTGCTGCCCGCGCCGTGGAACGTCCGCAGCCGTGTCATCGAATACGGCGGCCGGCCCTGGACCGCCCTGATGACCGGCACCGGGCCGTTGCTGGTCTTCGTGAACTTCGCCGACCAGCGGCTGTACGCCCACGAGCCGGGCGGCGGCGAGCCGCGTCCGCTGACGCCCGTCTCCCCGGTGGGCGGCGGGCTGCGCTGGGCCGAGCCGCACCTGCGGCCCGAGCGCGGCGAGGTGTGGTGCGTCCTGGAGGAGTTCACCGGCGACGGGCCCGGCGACGTGCGCCGGGTGCCGGCGGCGGTGCCGCTGGACGGCTCGGCGGCCGGCGACCGGGACGCCGTCCGTGAGCTCACCGGGGACCGGCACCGCTTCGTCACCGGGCCCCGCGTCTCGCCCGACGGGCGGCGTGCCGCCTGGCTCGCCTGGGACCACCCGCGCATGCCCTGGGACGGCACCGAGCTGATCGTCGCCGAGATCGGCCCCGAGGGCACGTTCCGGGACGCCCGGACCGTCGCCGGCGGGCCCGAGGAGTCCGTCGCCCAGGTGGACTGGGCCCCCGACGGCGCCCTGCTGTACTCCTCCGACCGCACCGGCTGGTGGAACCTCTACCGCGACGGGCAGCCGTTGTGCGCCCGTGAGGAGGAGTTCGGCGGACCGCTGTGGAAGCTCGGCCGGCGCTGGTTCGCACCGCTGGACAGCGGCCTGATCGCCGTAGTGCACGGCCGTGGCGCCACCGCCCTCGGCATCCTCGACCCCGAGAGCGGCGAGGTCGTGGACGCCGCGGGTCCCTGGACAGAGTTCGCGGCCACCCTCGCCGCGCACGGCGAGCGCGTGGTGGCCGTCGGCGCGAGTCCGCGCACCTCTCACGAGGTGGTGGAACTGGACGCCCGTACCGGCCGGGCCCGGGTGATCGGCGCCCCGCACGACGACGCGGTGGACCCGGCGTACTACCCCGAACCGCGGATCCGCACCTTCACCGGCCCCGCCGGGCGGGACATCCACGCACACCTGTATCCGCCGCACCACCCCGGCTGTGCCGCACCGGACGGCGAGCTGCCGCCCTACGTGATCTGGGCACACGGCGGCCCCACCACCCGGTCGCCCCTCGTGCTGGACCTGGAGATCGCCTACTTCACCTCGCGCGGCATCGGCGTCGCGGAGGTCAACTACGGCGGCTCCACCGGCCACGGCCGGGAGTACCGCAACCGGCTGCGCGAGCAGTGGGGGGTCGTCGACGTCGAGGACTGCGCCGCCGTCGCCCTCGCCCTCGCCGACGAGGGCACCGCCGACCGGGAGCGGCTCGCCGTGCGCGGCGGCAGCGCGGGCGGCTGGACGGCCGCCGCCTCGCTGGCCACGACCGACGTCTACGCCTGCGGCACGGTCAGCTATCCGATCCTCGACCTGACGGGCTGGGGCACGGGGGAGACCCACGACTTCGAGTCGCGGTACCTGGAGAGCCTCGTCGGCCCGTACGCCGAGGTGCCCGCCCGGTACGCCGAGCGGTCGCCCGCCGAGCACGCCGACCGGGTCACCGCGCCCTTCCTGCTGCTCCAGGGGCTCGACGACGTGATCTGCCCGCCCGTGCAGTGCGAGCGGTTCCTCGCCCGCATGGCCGGCCGCGGGGTGCCGCACGCGTACCTCACCTTCGAGGGCGAGGGGCACGGATTCCGCCGGGCCGAGACGATGGTGCGCGCCCTGGAGGCGGAGCTCTCCCTCTACTCCCAGGTCTTCGGCCTCGACTCGCGCGGCATCCCCGCCCTGGAGCTGACCCGATGAGGGACCTGGTCAGGCCGTCCCGGCTGGCCGCGGGCGCCCGGGTGGCCGTCGTCGCACCCAGCGGTCCCGTGCCCGAGGAGCGGCTGCAGGCGGGTCTGGACGTGCTGCGCGGCTGGGACCTGGACCCGGTCGTGGCACCGCACGTCCTGGACCGGCACGGCACCTTCGACTACCTCGCGGGTACCGACGCCGACCGGGCCGCCGACCTCCAGGCCGCCTGGTGCGACCCGGCCGTGGACGCCGTGCTGTGCGCCCGCGGCGGCTACGGCGTCCAGCGCATGGCCGACCTGCTCGACTGGGAGGCGATGCGTGCGGCCGGACCCAAGGTGTTCGTCGGCTTCAGCGACATCACCGCGCTGCACGAGGCCTTCGCCACCCGTCTGGGCCTGGTCACGCTGCACGGGCCCATGGCCGCCGGGATCGACTTCACCAAGAACGCGCGGGCGCAGGAGCACCTGAAGGCCACCCTGTTCGCCCCGGAGACGGTCCGCGTGATCGCCTCCGGCGGCGCACCCATGGTCCCCGGCCGGGCGCGCGGCGTCACCCTCGGCGGCTGCCTCGCCCTGCTCGCCGCCGAACTCGGCACCCCGCACGCCCGTCCCTCCGCGCGCGGCGGGCTGCTGTGCCTCGAGGACGTGGGGGAGGAGACGTACCGGCTGGACCGCTACCTCACCCAGCTCCTGCGGGCCGGCTGGCTCGACGGGGTCGGCGGGGTGCTCCTCGGGTCGTGGCAGGAGTGCGAGCCCTACGAGCGGTTGCGACCGATGCTGGCCGACCGGCTCGGCGGCCTCGGCGTGCCGGTCGCCGAGGACTTCGGCTTCGGCCACTGCGAGGGGGCGCTGACCGTCCCGTTCGGCGCGGCGGCGGAACTGGACGCGGACGCGGGCACCTTGACGCTGGACGGGCCGGCGCTCGGCTGATCACCGCGCCGACCGGCCCCGCGCGCGGCGGCACCGCGTCGTAGGCTGGCGAAATGCCGCACAACGCGTCCCGCCACCTCGCCGAGGCCCCCCGCGTGGGCATACGGCCCTTCACCTACGAGGACGGCGCCGAGTTCACCGCCCGGGCCCGGGAGAGCAAGGACCTGCACCGCCCGTGGCTCTTCCCGCCCGACAGCGTCCAGGCCTACGACGCCTACGCGGCCCGGCTGATCGAGGACCCCACCAAGGCCGGGTTCCTGGTGTGCGAGAAGGAGGCGGACGGCGGGCGGGACGGCTCCATCGCCGGGTTCGTCAACATCAACAACATCGTCGGGGGCGGCTTCCTCAGCGGCGCGCTCGGCTACGGCGCCTTCGCGCACGCGGCGGGCCGCGGGCTGATGCGCGAAGGGCTGGACCTCGTCGTGCGGTACGCGTTCGGACCGATGCGGCTGCACCGGCTGGAGATCAACGTGCAGCCGGGCAACGCCGCCTCGATCGCGCTGGCCCGCGCCTGCGGCTTCCACCTGGAGGGCTTCTCGCCGAGGATGCTCCACATCGGCGGGGCCTGGCGCGACCACCAGCGCTGGGCGATCACCGCCGAGAGCGTGACCCAGGACTGAGCCACATGGTGCCCCGGCCCGGCACCGTCCACCGCGGGCCGCGAAACCCGCGGCCGAGCCCGCGCGGCGTCGTCTCCGCCGCCCGGTCCTCCGTGATCGCGCCCGCCCTCCGCTCGCCGTCCGCCGCGTCCGACACCACGGCGTGCCGCGTCGAGAAGCGCCTCGCAACGCCGCCGAAGGGGCGCCCGGCGACCCGGACGTGAGCGACGTCGCGCGAACGTGACCGACGGCGCCCCTGTTCACGGCACCGGTGAGCGGCTTCCATGGGGAACCGTGACGACGATCCGACGTGAGGTACTGACCCTGCCCGCCGCGCCGCTGGGACCGGACAACCCGCTGCCGCCGCTGCGCCCCCTGGACGAGGCCCACCACATCGACGAACGCGACCGGGCCGGCCTGCCGCGCGACATGGCACGCCAGGTCGACTACGAGCCACTGCGCAGCCTGCTGCCGCTGCGGGTCCGGGACGGCTACGACCGCGAGCGCGAGCCCCGGGAGGTCGACGCCCTCGTCATCGAGAACGACCGGCTGCGGGCCACCGTCCTGCCCGGCCTCGGCGGCCGCGTCGCCTCCCTCCACCACAAGCCGACCGACCGCGAGCTGCTCTACGTCAACCCCGTGCTCCAGCCCGCCAACTTCGCCCTCAACGGCGCCTGGTTCTCCGGCGGCATCGAATGGAACATCGGCGCCACCGGTCACACCACCCTTGCCTGCTCACCCGTGCACGCCGCCCGCGTGCCCGCCCCGGACGGCGGGGAGATGCTGCGCCTCTGGGAGTGGGAGCGGCTGCGGGACCTGCCCTTCCAGGTGGACCTGTGGCTGCCGGAGGGCTCGGACTTCCTCCACGTCGGCGTCCGGATCCGCAATCCGCACGAGCGCCCGGTCCCCACCTACTGGTGGTCCAACATCGCCGTGCCCGAGGACCGCCGCGTCCTCGCCCCGGCCGACGAGGCATGGCTCTTCGGCTACGAACGGCGGCTGCGGCGGGTGCCCGTCCCGTCGTACGACGGGACCGACCGGACGTACCCGCTGAACAGCACCCACCCCGCCGACTACTTCTACGAGGTGCCGGACGGCCGGCGCCGCTGGATCGCCGCCCTCGACGAGCACGGGCACGGGCTGGCGCAGACGTCGACCGACCTACTGCGCGGCCGCAAGCTGTTCGTGTGGGGCACGGGATCCGGCGGGCGGCGCTGGCAGGAGTGGCTCACCGAGCCCGGCACCGGCGGCTACTGCGAGATCCAGGCCGGGCTCGCCCGCACCCAGTTGGAGCACGTCAGGCTGGAGGCGGAGAGCGAGGTGTCCTGGCTGGAGGCGTACGGGCCGCTCGACGCGGCGCCCCGGGGCGAGTGGCACGCCGCACTGCGCCGCGCCGAGGACCGGCTGGAGGCGGTCCTGCCGCGCGACGACGTCGACGCGGCGTACGAGGCCTGGCTGCCGTACGCCGACGCCGAGCCCGGTCAGAGCCTCGCCACCGGCTCGGGATGGGGCGCGCTCGAAGTGCTGCGCACGGGCTGGAAGCTGCCCGGCACGCCCTTCGCCGAGGACACCCTCGGCGACGAGCAGCGGCCCTGGCTGCACCTGCTGCGCACCGGTTCGCTGCCCGAACCGGGGCGCCACGAACCGCCCGGGAGCACCCTGGTCGCCCGGCCCTGGCGGGACATGCTGGAGACCACGGCCGCCACACCGATCGCCGAGTACCACCTCGGCGTCGCCCAGTGGCACGGCGGCGACCGGGCCCAGGCGGTGCGCAGTTGGGAGCGCGGCCTGAAGACCGCGCCCGCCGGCTGGCCCCTGCTGCGCTGCCTCGCCGTCGCCGACCGGGAGGACGGACACCACGAGCGGGCCGCCGACCGGTACACCGAGGCCTTCGACGACCTGTGCGAGCGACTGCGGGAGCAACGGGAGGAGACGGACGTCCGCGTCGAAGACGCCCAGTGGACGGCCGTCGCCGCCGCGCTCGGCCGCGAGGCGATCGAGGCGCTGCTCGCGGTCGGGCGCACGGCGGACGCCCGTGCCGTGTGGCAGCGGCTGCGCCCCGCGACCCGAGCCCGCGGCCGGTTCCGGCTGACCGAGGCGGAGCTGCTGGCCGCCGAGGGCCGGCGCGAGGCGGCACGGGCCGTCTTCGACGAGGGCTTCGAGGTCGCCGACCTGCGGGAGGGTGCGGAGAGCATCGGCCGGCTGTGGGCCCGGCTCGGCGACGAACCGCTCCCGGCCCGCCACGACTTCCGGATGCGGCCGGACGGAGGGTGAGCCCGCCCGGCCCGCCGCTACGCCCGCCGGTCCACGTACTCGTAGATCGTGCCGTCCGGGTGCCGGGCGATCAGGTTGCGGCCCGCCGGCGTCGGGACCGGGCCCGCGATGATGTCCGCGCCCAGCGAGGTCAGGACACGATGGGTCTCCTCGACGTCGGTCACGGCGATCGTCGCGGTGATCTTGCGCAGTACCTCGAGCTGGGACTCGGGGCCGCTCATCAACAGGAAGCAGCCGACCGCGGCGACTTGGACACCGCCGCGTTCGAAGCGGTGGGCCGGACCGCCGGCCAGACCTTCGTAGAAGGGGATCGCCTTGTCCAGGTCGTCGACGTAGATGCGCAGTGTGGCTCCCAGAATGTCCATGCGGAAGAGCCTAGTTGGGCGCGGCGGGGCCGCACTCACGGTCCGGCCCCATGGAAGTTCCGCCCGCGGGTACCCGCGACGTATGGACCGCATGGATCACTTGGAACACCTGGACAAGCATCTGGTCGACGAACTGGCGCAGGTGGCACGCGAGACCGTGCGCGACGAGCTGCGTGAGCAGACGCGGAAGCAGCGCCGCAAGGCCACGCTCTACGCCGCGTCCGGTGCCGCCGCCCTGTACGCGGGTGCCGCCCTCGCGCTCACGGTGGGCCTGGCCCTCGCCACCGGCCTGCCGGACTGGGCCGCCGCGCTGATCACGGCCGTCCTGCTGGGCGTCGTGGCCTACCTGCTGCGCGGTGCGGCCCGGCCGGGGTCCGCCCACGGCCCGGGACACGGCGGCGCACTCGGCGGAACCGCGCCGAGTGCGCCGCCGAACGGCCTGGGCGTGCCGTACCCGCCGATGCCGCCCGCCGCGCCCGGCGGCGTCGGCGGCACGAGCGGCGCCCCGGTGGCGGGCACGCCCCCGCCGAGCGCCACCGGGCCCGCGGCGCCGCCCCGGGAGGGCGTCGACCCCGCGGCCCCGCGCGACCGCGGTTGACCGGCCGCGACTCGGCAGACACGGCGCCCCCCGAATCCGCGGAAGCGGTTCGGGGGGCGCCGTGTCTGCGTGTCCGCGCCGCTCAGGTGGCCCGCTGGAGCTGAGGCAGCACCTTGGTGCGGTAGAAGTCGAAGAAGCCGCGCAGGTCGGGGCCGATCTGGTTGACGTAGACCCGGTCGAAGCCGGCGTCGGCGAACTGCTGGAGCTGCGCGACGTGTTCGTCCACGTCGTCGCCGCACACCCGGTTGTCCCGGACCATGTCCTCGGTGACCAGGGTCTGTGCCTGCTCGAAGTGCTTGGGCGAGGGCAGCACCTGGCCCAGCTCGCCCGGCAGCAGTTCGTTGGCCCACAGGCGGTGCACGGTGCGTACCGCCTCGTCCCGGTCGGTGTCGTAGCAGACCTTGGTGCCCCCGCTGACCAGCTTGGCGCCGCCCCCGCCCTTGCGGTACTGCTCCACCATCGAGGTGTCCGGCATCATCGTGATGTAGCCGTCGCCCACCCGGGACGCCAGTTTGGTCGCCGCCGGGCCGAAGCCGGAGATGTCGATCGGCACGGGCTCGTCGGGGACGGTGTACAGGCGGGCGTTCTCCACCGTGTAGTGCGTGCCGTGGTGGTTGACCTCCTCGCCCGTGAACAGCCGGCGCATGATCAGGACGGCCTCCTCCAGCATCTCCAGGCGTACGTGCGCGGCCGGCCAGGCGTCCCCGAATATGTGCTCGTTGAGCGCCTCGCCAGTGCCGACGCCGAGCCGGAAGCGGCCGTCCGTCATCACCGCGCTGGTCGCCGCGGCCTGGGCCACCACCGCCGGGTGGATACGCAGGGTCGGGCAGGTCACCGCCGTCTCGACGGGCAGGGACACCGCGTCGGACAGCGCGCCGATCACCGACCACACGAACGGGCTCTGTCCCTGCTCGTCGTTCCACGGGTGGTAGTGGTCCGAGATCCACAGTGCCTGGAATCCGGCCTGCTCGGCCATCCGCGCCTGCTCGATCAGCTCCGCGGGACCGTACTGCTCGCACGAGAGGAAGTAGCCGTACTCGGGCATGGGGCGCCTCCGGGACATGACGGGGGTGGGTCCCGGCCCGGGTACCCGGGGGCCCGGCCGGAAACCGGCGGTTCGGGGCGTCGAACGGGGCCGCCGTACGGGCCCGGCGCACGTTTGGAGGGCTTGGCCAGGGGGACGCGGAAGGCTCACGAGGTACGCGACAGCCCGGAGGCGAACCGTGAGCCGACCCCGCATCGTGATCGTCGGTGCCGGCTTCGCCGGGTACCGGACGGCCCGCACCCTGTCCCGTCTCACCCGGCACCAGGCCGACATCACCCTGCTCAACCCGACCGACTACTTCCTCTACCTTCCCCTGTTGCCCCAGGTCGCCGCCGGAATCCTGGAACCCCGCCGGGTCAGCGTGTCCCTGTCGGGCACCCTGCCGCGCGTGCGGCTGGTGCTCGGCGAGGCCGACGGCATCGACCTCGACGGGCAGACCGTGCACTACACCGGCCCGGAGGGCGGCGAGGGCACCCTGTCCTACGACCGGCTGGTGCTCGCCGCGGGCAGCGTCAACAAGCTGCTGCCCATTCCCGGCGTCGCCGAGCACGCCCACGGCTTCCGCGGGCTGCCGGAGGCGCTGTACCTGCGCGATCACGTCACCCGGCAGGTGGAACTGGCCGCCGCGGCCGACGACCGCGCGGAGTGCGCCGCCCGGTGCACCTTCGTCGTGGTCGGCGCCGGATACACCGGCACCGAGGTCGCCGCGCACGGCCAGATGTACACCGACGCGCAGGTCCGGCGACACCCGATGCGCACCGGCATGCGGCCCCGCTGGATGCTGCTGGACGTGGCGCCACGGGTGCTGCCCGAGATGGACGAACGCCTCTCCCGCACCGCCGAGCGGGTGCTGCGGCAGCGGGGCGTCGACGTGCGGATGGGAACCTCCGTGAAGGAGGCCACGCACGACGGGGTCCTGCTCACCGACGGCACGACGGTCGACACCCGAACGCTGGTGTGGTGCGTGGGCGTACGGCCCGACCCCCTCGTGGAGTCCCTGGGGCTGCCCATGGAACGCGGCCGCCTGCTCGTCGACCCGCACCTCCAGGTGCCGGGGCGGCCCGAGGTGTTCGCGTGCGGTGACGTGGCGGCGGTGCCCGACCTGAACCAGCCCGGCCAGTACACGCCGATGACCGCACAGCACGCCTGGCGGCACGGCAAGGTCTGCGCCCGGAACGTCGCCGCGTCGCTCGGCGTCGGCGAGCGGCGGGCGTACCGCCACCGTGACATGGGGTTCGTCGTCGACCTGGGCGGCGCGAAGGCCGCCGCCAACCCGTTCGGCCTCCCGGTGTCCGGCCCGGCGGCGGGCGCGGTGACCCGGGGCTACCACCTCGCGGCGATGCCCGGCAACCGTGTCCGGGTCGCCGCGGACTGGCTGCTCGACGCGGTGCTGCCCCGGCAGGCCGTCCAACTGGGCCTCGTACGCTCCTGGTCCGTGCCTTTGGAGTCGGCGTCGCCGGAGGTGGCGCGGGTGCCGGGCGGTGCGGCGGCCCGGAAGAGGGAGGGAGCGCCCGCGGGAGACGAGCCCGCCGAAGGCCAGCCGACGACGGACACGCCCGGCGAGGCGCGCGCCCGGCACCAGGCTGACAAGGGTCGGGCCGACACGGGACAGGCTGACAAGGGACAGGCAGGCAAGAGCCGCCCCGGCGGCGAACCCGCCAAGAATCAGCCGGGTGGTGAGCCTGCGAAGGGTCAGCCGGGTGGTGAGCCTGCGAAGGGTCAGCCGGGTGGTGAGCCTGCGAAGGGTCAGCCGGGTGGTGAGCCTGCGAAGGGTCAGCCGGGTGGTGAGCCTGCGAAGGGTCAGCCGGGTGGTGAGCCTGCGAAGGGTCAGCCGGGTGGTGAGCCTGCGAAGGGTCAGCCGGGTGGTGAGCCTGCGAAGGGTCAGCCGGGTGGTGAGCCTGCGAAGGGTCAGCCGGGTGGTGAGCCCGCGAAGAGGCAGCCCGCTGCTGAACCGGCCAAGGGCCGTCCGGCCGGTGCCGCCGCCAAGCCCCGTCCCGCCCGCGCGCCCGCCAAGCCGCCGTCCACCGCGGCGCCCGCCAAGCCGCCCTCCGCCAACGCCCCCGCCGAGCCGCGGCGGCCCGGCGCGGCGCCCGGGAAGCCCCGGCCCGCCGGCGCGGCGCCCGCCCCGGCCCGGTCGGCCGGGGCTCCCGAAGACCCCGGTCCCGAACCCCCAGCGCACCAGCCGCCCCCCGGACCCGACATCGCCCCCGGCCCCGTCAAGCGCACCGACGGCCGCGCCGTGGAAGGAGACTCATGAACACCGGTGAACTCGTCGACCTCGGACAGCAGCTACGCGTCGACAGCGTACGGACGTCCGCCGCCGCGGGCTCCGGACACCCGACGTCCTCGATGTCCGCCGCGGACCTGATGGCCGTGCTCCTGGCCAACCACCTCCGCTACGACTTCGAGCGCCCCGCCCACCCCGGCAACGACCGCTTCGTCCTGTCCAAGGGACACGCCTCCCCCCTCCTCTACTCCGCCTACAAGGCGGCGGGCGCCATCGACGACGAGGAACTGCTCACCTTCCGCAAGCTGGGCAGCCGCCTGGAGGGACACCCCACGCCGCAGCGGCTGCCGTGGGTCGAGACGGCCACCGGTTCGCTCGGCCAGGGGCTGCCCGTCGGTGTCGGCATCGCGCTGTCCGGCAAGCGGCTGGACCACGCCGACTACCGTGTGTGGGTCCTGTGCGGCGACAGCGAGATGGCCGAGGGGTCGGTGTGGGAGGCCGCCGAGCACGCCGGGTACGAGCACCTCGACAACCTCACCGTGATCGTCGACGTCAACCGGCTCGGCCAGCGCGGCCAGACCCGGCACGGCCACGACCTCGACGCGTACGCGCGCCGTTTCCGGGCCTTCGACTGGCACACGATCGAGATCGACGGCCACGATGTGGACGCCGTCGACCGCGCCTACGGCGAGGCACTGTCCACCAAGGGCCAGCCCACCGCGATCATCGCCCGCACCCTCAAGGGCAAGGGGGTGAAGGCCGTGGAGGACCGCGAGGGACAGCACGGCAAGCCCCTCCCCGAGGCCGAGGAGGCCATCGCCGAACTCGGCGGACCCCGCGACCTCCGGGTCCGGGTGCAGGAGCCGCCGTCCGCACGGGCGCTGCACTCGGCCGGCACCGGACAGACCGAGTTGCCCCGTTACGACAAGGGCGACGAGGTCGCCACCCGCAACGCCTTCGGCGAGGCGCTCGCCGCGCTCGGCACCGCCCGCGGTGACGTCGTCGCCCTCGACGGCGAGGTCGGCGACTCCACGCGGGCCGAGTTCTTCGCCAAGGAGCACCCCGAGCGCTACTTCGAGTGCTACATCGCCGAGCAGCAGATGGTCGCCACCGCGGTCGGCATGGCGGCGCGCGGCTGGGTGCCGTTCGCCACCACGTTCGCCGCCTTCCTGACCCGTGCCCACGACTTCGTGCGGATGGCGTCCGTCAGCGGCTCCGGTATCAACCTCGTCGGCTCCCACGCGGGCGTCGCCATCGGCCAGGACGGGCCCAGCCAGATGGGCCTGGAGGACATCGCGATGATGCGGGCCGTCCACGGCTCGACCGTGCTGTACCCGTGCGACGCGAACCAGGCCGCCCGCCTCGTCGCCGAGATGGCCGGCCTGGAGGGTATCCGCTACCTGCGCACCTCACGCGGCGAGAGCAAGGTGATCTACAGCCCCGACGAGGAGTTCTCCGTCGGCGGCAGCAAGGTGCTGCGCTCTTCCGACCGCGACCGGCTCACCGTCGTCGCGGCCGGCGTCACCGTGCACGAGGCGCTCGCCGCGGCCGACGCCCTCGCCCAGGACGGCATTGCGGTCCGGGTGATCGACCTGTACTCGGTCAAGCCCGTCGACCGGGCCACCCTGCGCGAGGCCGCCGAGGACACCGGCTGCCTGGTGACCGTGGAGGACCACCGCCAGGAGGGCGGCATCGGCGACGCCGTCCTCGACGCGTTCTGCGACGGACGGCCCGTGCCCCGCCTGGTCCGGCTCGCCGTCGGCACGATGCCGGGCTCCGCGACCCCGGCCGAGGAGCTGCACGCCGCCGGAATCGACGCCGAGTCCGTCGAGGCGGCCGTACGGATGCTGGTGGAGCAGGCGATCGTGCGGTGAGCGGTGACGCCGTACGGACCGTCCGGGCCGGCCGGCACGCGGTGGAGGTCCACCGGCCGGACAAGGTGCTGTTCCCCGAGGGCGGCGGCGCGAAGGAGTACACCAAGGGCGATCTCGTCGACTACCACCGTGCCGTCGCGCCCTTCATGCTGCCGCACCTGCGGGGCCGCCCGCTGATGCTGGAGCGGCACCCGGACGGTGTCGACGGACCGCGGTTCATGCAGAAGAACACCCCGGAGCACTACCCGGACTGGATCGGCCGCGTCGAGGTGGGCAAGGAGGGCGGCACGGTCTGCCACACCGTCTGCGACGACACCGCCACCCTCCTCTACCTCGCCGACCAGGCCTCCCTCACCCTGCACCGCTGGCTGTCCCGGGCCGGGCGGGTGGACCGGCCGGACCGGATGGTCTTCGACCTCGACCCGGCCGGTGACGACTTCGAGGAGGTCCGGGAGGCGGCCCGGCTGCTGGGCGGGCTGCTCGACGAGCTGGAACTGCCCTCGGCCCTCATGACCACCGGATCCCGGGGCCTGCACGTGGTCGTACCGCTGGGTGGCCGCCAGGACTTCGACGGCGTGCGGGAGTTCGCCCGGGACGTGGCCGAGGTCCTGGTCGCGGCCCATCCCGGCCGGCTCACCACCGCCGCCCGGAAGAAGGACCGCGGCGACCGGCTGTACCTCGACATCCAGCGCAACGCCTACGCGCAGACCGCGGTCGCCCCCTTCACCGTCCGTGCCAGGCCCGGCGCACCCGTGGCCACGCCCATCGCCTGGGACCAGCTCGACGACCCCGCGCTGCACGCCCGCCGCTGGACGATCGCGGACGCCGTCGACCAGGCGCGCACCCGGCCCTGGGCCGGGCTCATGAGCCGTGCCCGGGCCCTGGGGCCCGCCCGGCGGCGGCTGGACACCCTGCGCGGCTGACCCCCGCGCGGCCGAGGGGGCAGGGGGCGGGGCGGTGGGCGTCGGCGGGTGGCACATGCACGCGCCGATGGAGGTTTGGCGAACACTCTTGCGGCCACACGAAGGGGGAGGTGGCCATGTCGAACACGAACAACACGCCCGAATCGCAAGGCTCACAACAGAGTTCACATAAGTCACAGAGAACACAGAAGACCCAAGACTCACAGGAGTCGCGTCGGCCCCGGCCGATGGAGGTGCTGCGCGACGCGCGCGCCCAGCTCGCGGAGCTCACCGGCATGACCGCGGAGTCCGTGTCGTCCTTCGAGCGGACGGAGGAGGGCTGGTCTCTGGAGGTCGAGATCCTCGAACTCGAGCGGGTGCCCGACACGATGAGCCTGATGGCGAGCTACCAGGTGGAGCTCGATGCCGAGGGGCAGCTCACCGGCTACCGGCGGGTCCGACGCTACGAGCGCGGGCGGGCCGACGCGCGCGGATCCGGCGGCCGCTAGGCCGCCCGACCCGCCCGGCCCCGGCCGACCGAACGCACCCACACCCAAGATGGAGGAACAGCAGGCATGAGTGTCGTACCGGCACAACAGACCGGCGGCGGAGGCGGCAGCAGCGGTCTCTACGACGTGCTGGAGCTCGTTCTGGACAGGGGGCTCGTCATCGACGCATTCGTGCGCGTCTCCCTGGTCGGCATCGAGATCCTGAAGATCGACGTTCGCGTCGTCGTCGCCAGCGTGGACACCTATCTGCGCTTCGCCGAGGCGTGCAACCGGCTCGATCTGGAGGCCGGGCCGCGCAAGGACCCGGGTCTGCCCGACCTGGTCGGCGAGATGACCGAGTCCGGCGCCCGCGGCAAGTCCAAGGGGGCGCTGTCCGGCGCCGCCGAGACCATCTCCGACGCGTTCAAGCAGGCCCGTGACGAGGGCGGCTCCGAGCGCGAGACCACATCGCGTCCGCGCGCCCGCAAGGCCGCGCCCTCGCGCCGGAAGGAGGAGCAGGAGTGAGTACGTACGTCTACGGCATCACCGCCGGCTCCCACGCCTCGCTGCCCGAGGGCCTCAGTGGCGTCGGCGATCCGCCGCGGGAGGTGCGGATCCTGAAGGAGGGCGAGCTGGCGGCCGTCGTCAGTGACGCGCCCGAGGGACTGCGCCCCAAGCGCAGGGAGCTGCTCGCCCACCAGAACGTGCTGAGCGAGGTCGGCGCGGCGGGCTGTGTCCTGCCCATGCGCTTCGGCAGCGTCGCCCCGGACGACGAGGCGGTCACCGGTGTGCTCGCCGAGCGGGCCGAGCACTACCGGGAACGCCTCGGGGCGCTGGACGGCCGGGTCGAGTACAACATCAAGGCCAACCACGTCGAAGAGGCCGTCCTGCACCACGTGATGGCCGAGAACCCGGAGATCCGCGCGCTGGCCGAGTCCAACCGGCAGGCGGGAGGCGGAAGTTACGAGGCCAAGATTCAGCTCGGCGAGATGGTCGCGGCCGCGGTCAAGGGCAAGGAGGCCGAGGACGCCACCACGCTGGAGCGGGCCCTGGAGCGGGCCGCCGACGCCGTGAGCGTGGGTCCCGAGTCCACCGGCTGGCTGGCCAACGTGTCGTTCCTGGTGAACCGCGAGTCGGCCGAGGAGTTCCTGGCGGCCGTCGAGCAGGCCCGCAGGGAGATGCCGCACCTGGAGGTGCGCGTGAACGGTCCGCTGCCGCCGTACAGCTTCGTCGAGCCCGGCCCGGCCGAGCCCGCGGGCACCGCGGCCGGTGGCGTGGACGCCGGAGTGGGGTGACGACGTGGGACTGATCTCGGAGGTCCTGCTGCTGCCGTTCGCCCCGGTGCGCGGCAGCGGGTGGGCCATCAGACAGGTAATGCGCGAGGCCGAGCGGATCTACTACGACCCCGCCACGATTCGGGCCGAACTAACCCGTCTGGAGGAGCAGTTGGAGGCCGGCGAGATCACCGAGGAGGAGTTCGACCGACAGGAGGACGAGCTTCTGGACCGGCTGGAGATCGCTACGCGCACGAGCGCGGGATTGGGCAACGGGACGGCACCATGAATCGAGTCGGACTGGGCCTCGCGGTAGGGGCCGGTTATCTGCTGGGACGCACGAAGAAGCTGAAACTGGCGGTCGCCGTGGGCACCATGGTGGCCGGCAAGAAGATGAACCTGACCCCGAAGGGCATCGCGGAGCTGGTCTCCACTCAGCTACAGGACAACCCCCAGTTCAAGGAGATCGGCGACCAGCTACGCACCGATCTGCGGGGCGTGGGCAAGGCGGCCTCGGGCGCCATGGTCGAGCGGCAGATCGACGCGCTCGCCGACCGCCTGCACGGGCGTACCGCCCAGGTGCGCGACCAGCTCTCCGGCGTGGCGTCCCGGGCGCCGGGCGCCGGATCCGGCGACTCCCGTGACCCCGAGGCCTCGGAGGACTCGGAGTACGACGGCGAGCGCGCGGAGTACGAGGACGAGCGCTACGAGGAGGACGAGCCGGCCGGCGAGCGGTCCGGTCAGGAGCCGTCCGAAGAAGAGCGCGGCACGGAGCGGCGCCCGGAGCGGCGCGAACCGCACCGCGAGCGGGCCGCGAAGAAGGCCCCGCCCGAGGCACGGAGGGCCGCCAAGAAGGCGCCCGCGAAGAAGGCGGCCGAGGCGCCCGCGAAGAAGGCCGCGGCGAAGCGGGCGCAGCCCGCCGGGAAGACGGCCGCCAAGAAGACGGCCGGCAAGAAGACGGCCGGCACCCGGGGCGCCGCACGCGGGGCCGGGACCCGGCAGACGAAGGGCGGTGGTGAGCGATGACCGACACCGTCGGATCCGCCGCCTCCACGGCGGGCAAGGCCGCGAAGAAGAACCCGGTCGCGGACGTGGCCCGGAGCGAGGCGGCCGACCGCCTCAAGGAGGAACTGCAGGACTATCTCGCCGCCCAGCTCACGCGGCTGCTGACCGGTGTCGGCACCAAGCTCGGCGAGACCACCGGCAAGCTGAACGACATCGCCGAGGGCAACAGCCCCGGATTCGCCAAGCTCGCACTCGACGGCGGGCGCAAGCTCGCCGAGGGCAAGAGCCCCCTGCGGACCGCGTTCGAGGTCGGGGCCGGCAAGGTCAAGGACAACGTGGTCGGCGCCGTCAAGAACCTCGGCGGCGGCAAGGGCGGGAAGAAGGGCGGCGGCGGTCAGAAGCCGACCGTCATCATCGAGTACGTCGACGTCGGCGTACCGCTGCGCACGGCCTACGACCAGTGGACGCAGTACCAGGACTTCAGCACCTTCGCCAAGGGCGTCAAGAGCGCGAACCGCGCCGACGACACCTCTTCCGACTGGCAGCTCAAGGTCTTCTGGTCCAACCGGAGCTGGAAGGCGACGACCACCGAGCAGGTGCCCGACGACCGCATCTCCTGGACGTCGGAGGGCGCCAAGGGCTCGACGAAGGGCGTCGTCAGCTTCCACGAGCTGGCCGACAACCTCACCCGCGTGATCCTGGTCATCGAGTACTACCCCCAGGGGCTGTTCGAGAAGACCGGCAACATCTGGCGCGCCCAGGGCCGCCGGGCCCGCCTCGACCTGAAGAACTACGTCCGTCACATCACCCTCAAGGGCGAGGCGGACGACGGCTGGCGCGGCGAGATCCGCGACGGCGAGGTCGTCCGCAGCCACGAGGACGCCCTCGCGCAGGAGCAGGAGGAGAGCCAGGACGGCGCGGAGGCCCACGAGGGCGGGGAGGATGCGCCGGACGCCGGGTACGAGGACGAGGAGGAGGCGCCGGACGCCGGGTACGAGGACGAGGAGGAGGCGCCGGACACCGAGTACGAGGGCGAGGACGGGGGCGAGTACGAGGAAGAACCCGGGGAAGAGCCGGAAGACGAACCGGAGGCGGAGTACGAGGAGCCCGAAGCCGGATACGAGGACGACGGGGAAGCCGGCGAGGACGAGTACGCGTCCCGTGACGAGGACGAGGACGCCGACAGCGGGAGCCGTCGATGACCACACCCAGCCGGCTGCCCGATCCCTATGGCCAGGGACAGAGCGCCAATCTCGCCGACATCCTGGAGCGGGTGCTCGACAAGGGAGTCGTCATCGCCGGCGACATCCGGATCAACCTGCTCGACATAGAGCTGCTCACCATCAAGCTGCGGCTGGTCGTGGCGTCCGTCGACAAGGCCAAGGAAATGGGCATCGACTGGTGGGAGAGCGACCCCGCGCTCTCCTCGCGCGCCCGGCGCGACGAACTGACCCGGGAGAACGCCGAGCTGCGCGAGCGCCTGCGCGAACTGGATCCGGGCCGCGTACCGAGGGAGGCACCATGACCGGACTGCGGTACGTCTACGCCGTCTGCCGCCCCTTCGGCGCGGCCCTCCAGTCGCAGTTGACCGGGGTCGCGGGCGACCCGCCCCGGCTGCTGCCCCACGGTGACCTGGTCGCCGTCGTCAGCCATGTGCCCGAGGCCGACTTCTGCGAGGAGGCGCTCCGCGCCCACCTGGAGGACCTGGACTGGCTCGCCGGGACCGCCCGCGCCCACCAGCAGGTCATCGACGCGCTCACCGCCGTCACCACCCCGCTGCCGCTCCGGCTGGCCACCGTCTTCCGGGACGACAGCGGCGTACGCGTGATGATGGAGGAGCGCGGGGAGGCCTTCCGGCGCACGCTGGAGCGGCTGGACGGGCGGGTGGAATGGGGCGTCAAGGTGTACGTGGAGGCGGAGCCGGAGCAGGCCGCCGGACCGGAGCGGCCCGCCCCTAAGCCCGCCTCGGGCCGGGACTACCTGCGGCAGCGGCGCATGCGCACGCGGGCGAACGACGACCTGTGGAGCCGGGCCGAGGATTTCGCGACCCGCCTGCACGGGACGCTGGCCACCCGGGCCGACGACGCGCGGCTGCACGCGCCGCAGAACCCCCGCCTTTCCGGTGCGGCCGGACGGAACGTGCTCAACGCCGCCTATTTGGTGCGGCGCGACGTGTCGGAGGAATTCGTGGAAATGGTGGACCGGACGAAGGACGACGCTCCCGGAATTCGCGTGGAACTCACCGGACCGTGGGCGGCCTATTCCTTCGCCGGTGAAGAAGGGGCGGCCGGCGAGGAAAGCACGGGGGAGGGCTCATGACCGTCGTCGAACGCCGTGAGATCGCCCTCGTCGACCTGCTCGACCGACTGCTGGCCGGCGGCGTGGTCATCACCGGCGACGTCACGCTGCGCATCGCGGACGTCGACCTGGTCCGCATCGACCTGAACGCGCTGATCAGCTCGGTCAACCGCGATGTCCCGTCGCCGTTCGGGGACTGACGTGAGCGAACACCGAGAGCCCCGCAAGCGCCTCGACCTCGAACCCGACACGGTCGAGCGCGATCTGATCAAACTGGTGCTGACGGTCGTCGAGCTGCTGCGCCAGCTCATGGAACGCCAGGCACTGCGCCGCGTCGACGAGGGCGACCTGAGCGAGGAGCAGGAGGAGCGGATCGGGCTCACCCTGATGCTCCTCGACGACCGCATGACGGAACTGCGCGACCGCTACGGCCTGCGGCCCGAGGACCTGAACCTGGACCTCGGGCCGCTGGGACCGCTACTGCCCCGGGAGTGAACCTCCCGGGGCAGCAGCCTCACCACCTGTACCAGCGGCCCCTGCCGCCGCCGGCCGTCGTCCCGCGGAGCAGGAACCCCAGCAGCCACAGGACAAGGACTGCCAAGGCAATCCACCAGAGAATCTTCACGGCGAAGCCTGCGCCGAAAAGAATGATTGCGAGAAGCAGTACGATCAGAAGCGGAACCATGATGTGAACCTCCTGTCGTACTGGTTTCCCGAATTCCACCGATCAGGCGCCCGGCAGGCTTTCTTTCGCTTCCTTTCGGCAGACAATCTCCCCGTGCAGGACGCTGAACCAGCCCTCCGGCCGCTCGCCCCACTCCCGCCAGGCAGCCGAGACGGTCCGCAGTTGCTCCGTCGTCGCGTGGCCGCCCTCGGTGGCGCGCTCGGCGTACGCCGACGCCAGCGTGCGGTCCGCCCACAGGCCGCTCCACCACTCCCGCTCCTCGGGTGTGGCGAAGGTCCAGGTGGCTGAGGTCGCCGTGATGTCGGTGAACCCCGCCTCGAGCGCCCAGGCCTTCAGCCGGCGCCCGGCGTCCGGCTCGCCGCCGTTGGCGCGGGCCACCCGGTGGTACAGGTCCAGCCAGTCGTCCATGCCCGGGGAGGCGGGGTGCCAGGTCATGGCGCCGTAGTCCGAGTCGCGGACGGCGATGATGCCGTTCGGCCTCGCGACCCGCCGCATCTCGCGCAGGGCCCGCACCGGATCGCCCACGTGCTGGAGCACCTGGTGGGCGTGGACGACGCAGAACGTGTCGTCCGGGTAGTCCAGGGCGTGTACGTCCGCGACCGCGAAGGCGGTGTTGGCGAGACCGCGTCCGGCCGCCGTGGCCCGGGCCCGCTCGACGATCTCCGGCGCGCGGTCCACGCCGGTGACGTGCCCGTCCGGGACCAGTTCCGCCAGGTCCGCGGTGATGGTGCCCGGGCCGCAGCCGACGTCCAGGATCCGCATGTGCGGCTTCAGGAGGCCGAGCAGGTAGGAGGCGGAGTTGGCGGCGGTGCGCCAGGTGTGCGAGCGGAGCACGGACTCGTGGTGTCCGTGCGTGTAGACGGCGGTCTCCTGCGGCTTCGGCATGGTGGATCCCCTCTCCCGACGATGCGGTCACGGTACGCGCACCGGCCGGATGGTGAGACCCGCGTCTCGCCATATGGATTGACGAGGCGTCAGGAAATGGTCGGAGTCCGTGGGCGGAGGGCGTCGTGCGTCGGGGGGAGGGGAGTGCGGCGGTAAGGGTCAGAGGAGGAGTCCCTCACCGGGCAGCGGGCGGTACACCGTGAGCGCTTCGGGCAGCTTCTCCAGCGTCAGGTCGCCCTCCGTCTCCGTCAGTTCGCCGTCGAACGCCATCAGCGTGCCCGGCGCGACCCCGGACAGGCGCAGCCGGCTCACCTGCACCGCCGCGTGAGCGGGGGAGCGGGTCAGCGGACCGGCCAGGGCCGCGGACAGCAGCCGCAGGGCGGGCCGGCGGCCACCGTGCACGACCCGCACGTCCAGTTGCCCGTCCGCCAGGTCGAGGCGGCGGCCGGAGGCGATGCCCCTGCGGTGGTACGTGCCGTTGCCCGCGAACAGCATCCACAGTGGGCGCCGGCGGCCCCGTACCTCCGCCTCCAGCGGGTGCCGGTCGGCGCGCAGCACCCGTACGGCCGCCACCACCCCGGCCGGCCAGCCGCCGATCCGGGGCGACCAGCGCTCCCGCTCGCGCACCAGTTCCGGGTACACGCCCAGGCTGAAGGTGTTCAGGAAGATGCCGTGCCGCCCGCCGGAGGCGAACCGGCCCACGTCCACGCGCACACCCTCGCCCCGCTCCAGCGCCCGGCACAGGTCCCGCACGTCCTCCACGCCGAGGTCGTAGGCGAAGTGGTTGAGCGTGCCGCCGGGCAGCACCGCGAGCGGCAGTCCGTGGCGTACCGCGATCCCGGCCGCGGCGTTCACGGTGCCGTCGCCGCCGCACACCCCCAGCACCCGGGCGTGTCCCGCCGCCTTCTCCAGCTCCGCCCGGACGTCCTCCGGCTCGCACTCCACCACCTCCGCGTCGGGCAGCGCGTCGCACAGCGCCCGCACCCGGTCCGAGGTGCCCGAACCGATGTTGGCCACCATGACGAGTCCCTCGCCGCCGGGCAGCGCCGGCACCTCGGCCCGCGGCCGGGCCGGCGGGGTGAGCTGCGCCCGCGTCGGCACCATGCCCCGGACGGCGAACGCGGCCCCCGCACCGAGGGCCGCGCCCGCCAGTACGTCACTCGGGAAGTGGACGCCGGTGTAGACCCGGGACAGGGCGACCGCGGCGGCCACCGGGGCGACCGCCGCGCCCCACGCCGGGGACTCCAGCGCGACGCCGGTCGCGAACGCGGCGGCCGACGCGGCGTGCCCGGAGGGGAAGGACGTCGTGATCGGCTGCCGCTTGAGCTGCCGCACCAGCGGCACCGGATCCAGTACGGGGCGGGTGCGGCGGACCGAGCGCTTGCCGAGGGTGTTGATCGCCAGTGAGGCCAGACTCAGCGAGGCGAGGCCCCGGGCGGCGGCGCGACGGGCCCTCGGGGTGCGGGACGCGGCCAGTGCGGCAGCCGCCGCGAACCACAGCACGCCGTGGTTGGCGCTGCGGCTCAGGCGGGGCAGCAGGGGGTCGGCGCCGGGCCAGGTACGGGCGGCGACGGCCTCGAACATGCGCTGGTCCAGCCGCAGGAAACCGTTGCGGACCGGGTGCGGGCCGGGCATCGTGGCGGTGAGGTCTACGTCGGGGCTCATGGCTCCCGCCTACCCTGCGGACGGCGTTTCCTGCGGGTGGCGTGCCCCGTGTAACGGCGCCCCGGACCCCGGCCGGGAAAAGCGGTTTGCCCCGAGCCTGCCCAACGCCGCAGAATCCGGTGCCATGGGTCATCTCGAAGCCGCGCACCTGGAGTACTACCTCCCCGACGGGAGGACGCTGCTCGGCGACGTCTCCTTCCGCGTGGGGGAGGGGGCCGTCGTGGCCCTCGTCGGACCCAACGGAGCGGGCAAGACCACCCTGCTCCGCCTGCTGTCGGGGGAGCTCAAGCCGCACGGCGGCACCGTCACCGTCGGCGGCGGCCTCGGGGTGATGCGGCAGTTCGTGGGCTCCGTCCGGGACGAGACGACCGTACGCGACCTGCTGGTGTCCGTGGCGCCGCCCCGCATCCGCGAGGCCGCGCGCGCCGTCGACGCCGCCGAGCACGGGATCATGACGGTCGACGACGAGGCCGCGCAGATGCGCTACGCGCAGGCGCTCGCCGACTGGGCCGAGGCGCAGGGGTACGAGGCCGAGACCCTGTGGGACATCTGCACGACGGCCGCGCTGGGCGTCTCCTACGAGAAGGCCCAGTGGCGGCGGGTGAGCACCCTGTCCGGCGGGGAGCAGAAGCGGCTGGTGCTCGAGGCGCTGCTGCGCGGCACCGACGAGGTGCTGCTCCTCGACGAGCCGGACAACTACCTCGACGTGCCCGGCAAGCGCTGGCTGGAGGAGCGGCTGAAGGAGACCCGCAAGACGGTCCTCTTCGTCTCCCACGACCGCGAGCTCCTCGCCCGCGCCGCTCAGAAGATCGTCTCCCTGGAACCCGGCCCCGCGGGCGCCGACGCCTGGGTGCACGGCGGCGGCTTCGCCACCTTCCACGAGGCCCGGCGCGAGCGCTTCGCCCGCTTCGAGGAACTGCGCCGCCGCTGGGACGAGAAGCACGCGCAGCTCAAGAAGCTGGTGCTGACGTTGCGCCAGGCGGCGGCGGTGAGCCACGAGATGGCCTCCCGGTACGCCGCCGCGCAGACCAGGCTGCGCAAGTTCGAGGAGGCCGGCCCGCCGCCCGAGCCGCCGCGCGAGCAGGACATCAGGATGCGCCTGAAGGGCGGCCGTACCGGCGTCCGCGCCGTCACCTGCGAGCAGTTGGAACTCACCGGCCTGATGAAACCCTTCGACCTGGAGGTCTTCTACGGCGAACGGGTCGCCGTCCTCGGCTCCAACGGCTCCGGGAAGTCGCACTTCCTGCGGCTGCTCGCCGGCGACGGCGTGACCCACACCGGGCACTTCAAGCTCGGGGCGCGCGTGGTGCCCGGACACTTCGCGCAGACCCACGCCCACCCCGAACTGCTGGGCCGCACCCTCCTGGACATCCTGTGGACCGAGTACTCGCAGGACCGGGGCGCCGCCATGTCGAGGCTGCGCCGCTACGAGCTGACCCAGCAGGCCGAGCAGGCCTTCGACCGGCTCTCCGGCGGCCAGCAGGCCCGCTTCCAGATCCTCCTGCTGGAACTCCAGGGCGTCACCGCGCTGCTGCTCGACGAGCCGACCGACAACCTCGACCTGGAATCGGCCGAAGCCCTCCAGGAGGGCCTGGAGGGCTTCGAGGGCACGGTCCTCGCGGTCACCCACGACCGCTGGTTCGCCCGCTCCTTCGACCGGTACCTCGTCTTCGGCAGCGACGGCCGCGTGCGCGAGACGCCGGAACCGGTCTGGGACGAACGGCGGGTGGAGCGGGCCCGCTGACGCTCGGCGGAGGTCACTTCCAGCGCAGCAGCGCCCCCAGGCCGCCCACCGGTGTCTTCTCCGCCGCCTCGGACGGCAGGGCCGGCGTCACCGAGATCGCCGCCGCACCGGTCATCACCGCCGAGCGCAGCAGGGCGTCGTCCGCGCGGGCCGACCACGAGTTCTGCTCGCCGAGCGTCTTCAGCTCCGTACGGCGCACCGCGAGCTGGTCGGCTTCCTCGCCGATCCACACCTCGCGATGGGTGTCGGGGGCGTCCGGGATGACCAGCAGCTCGTCGATGCGGTGCTCCCGGGCGGCCTCGACCAGCGCGGGCACGCCCTCCGCGGCGCCGGCCCGGCCCTCGCCGTCCGGTGTCCGGGCGGCCAGGAAACGGTCCAGGTCCTCCCGCGCGCGTGAGCGGACGTGGTCCTCGCGCAGCCCCTCCACCTCGTCGTCCAGCAGCCTGCTGCCGGCGCCGCGCGAGGCCTCGGCGATCCGGTCCCGCAACCGCTTGGGCAGCCGTTCGTGCACGGACCGCCGTTCCCGGTCGTCACCCACGAGGATCAGCAGGTCCGCGCCTGTCTCCTCCTGGCACACCGCGAGCGCGTCCGCGATCTCCGCCGCGTTGTGCTCCCAGGTGTTCTCCACCCGCAGTTGGAAGTGGCGCTCCGACCAGTCGACGGTGCTCGTGCGGTGCACCGGCCACTGCCGGCCGGTCACACCGCCCGCGTCCGAGCTGCCCAGCGCGCTGCGCAGCTCGAAGTCGGCGCCCTTGCGGTCGACGTACGCCACCACGCACACCGGGTCCTCGCCGGCCAGGTCCAGCAGCGGCGAGACGTGCGGCAGCGGCGCCCAGTCGGCGGTGGTCCCGCCGTACGGGGGCCGGGCCAGCGGCGGATCGAGGACCACCCGCCCGGCGCACGCGAACAGTGCCCGCCCGTGCGGGTCGGTGGCGTGGCGCAGCCCCTCCACCGCCTCCCGCACGGCCCGGCAGGTCGCGTCGTCCGCGCCCTGCTCCGCCAGCTCCCGGGCCACCGCGGCGGCCGTCAGCTCACGTTCGTGGGCGGTGTCCTCCGTGTGCCGGGACAGGTCGACGTAGACGGAGGCCCAGGGCCCCTGATGTTCGTAGAGGGGATGCAGAAACGCGAGATCCATGGCTCCCTCCCGGGTGCCGCTCGGGGGTGGTGACTCCGGGGGCGGGTACCCGGACCGCATGAACGAACACGACACGCGGGACGACACCATGACCGGAGTGGACCCGGGCCGCCTGGACGACCAACAGCTCATGAAGGAGCTGGAGACCATCCACCGCACGCGCCACGACACCCTGCTGTACGGGTCGAACGACGCGCTGCGGGCCCACAACGACCGCATGGCGCAGCTCGAGGGCGAGTGGCTGCGCCGCAACCCCCGGCGCCCGGTCGCCGCGGGCCGCACCCGCGAGGGCGCCCGGGAACGGGGCTGTGGGGAGGCCACCGCCCCCGGTGGCTGACCGGGCCCCCCGGCGGCTGACCGGGCCGCACGGACGGACGAAGGCCCGGACCCCTGGCGCGCCGGGGACGCGCCAAAGGTCCGGGCAGGGGCCGTCGACCCGCGCGGCTCTTCGACGGCTTCTCAGCCGCCCGCCTTGGCGAACTCCGCGAGATAGGTCTCGCAGAACGCCTCGAGGTCGTCCGGCTTGCGGCTGGTGACCAGTACGTTGTCGCCGTGGTCGCAGACCTTCACCTGTTCGTCGACCCAGGTGGCCCCGGCGTTGCTCAGGTCGGTTCGCAGGCTGGGCCACGAGGTCACGACCCGGCCGCGTACGACGTTTGCCTCGACGAGCGTCCACGGGGCGTGGCAGATGGCGGCCACCGGCCGGCCCTGCTGGAAGAAGTCCCTGACGAACGCCACGGCCTTCTCGTCCATCCGCAGGAAGTCCGGGTTGGCCACGCCGCCGGGCAGGACCAGCCCCCCGAACGAGTCGGCCGAGGTGTCGCCCACCACCTCGTCCACCGGGAACGTGTCCGCCTTGTCGAGATGGTGGAAGCCCTGGACCTCACCGGACTGCGTGGAGACGAGCACGGGCTCGTGCCCCGCGTCCTTCGCCGCCTGCCACGGTTGGGTCAGCTCGACCTGCTCCACGCCCTCGGGCGCGGTCAGAAATGCGATGCGCATGTGGTTCGGATTCCTTTCCTTAAACGCGCCGGCCGGTGTCGCCGCCCGGCGCGCGTGAGTCGTTCGGCGCGCGTGAGTCGTCCGGCCGCCTGGGGACCCGGTACGTACTCAGCCGCCGCTCCGGGCGTCCGGTTCCGCGCGGCTGATGCCGGCGAGCGTCGAGGAGGGATCCAGGGCCTCGGCCACATCACCGAGGCTCACCATCCCGACCGGCAGCCCGTCCTCCACGACCGGCGCCCGGCGTACGGAGTGCTCGCGCATCAGCGTGACCACGTCCGCGACCGGATCGTCCGGGGAGACCGTCAGCGGGTCGTGGGTGCACACCGTCCGGACCCCCACCCCCATCGGGTCGAGGCCCGCCGCCACCGCACGCACCGTGATGTCACGGTCGGTGAGCAGACCCACGACGTCCTGCCCGTCCGCGACCACCACGTCACCGATGTTCTGCGTGCGCATGAGCTGCGCCGCCTCGACGAGTGAGGAGTCCGGACGAACGGCGGTCACGCCCGGTGTCATCACGTCCCGCACGTGGTCGGCCGCGTGCTCGGTCATGGGGGCCGCCCTTTCCGGCGCCTACGCGCCCTGCGTGCCGGCGGATCCGGGCCCGCCGCTCTCTGTCAGGGCCATCGCCAGTTCCTGGACGTTGTCGTAGCGCGCCTTGTGCGGCAGCCTTTCCAGTCCCTCGACGAGGGCGTCGGGCGCGTTGCCGCGGCGCAGGGCCCGGGTCAGTTCCCGCGGGCCCGCGGGGAAGGCGCCCCGGGTCAGGTTCCGGGCCAGTTCGAGCCGGAGGGCTTCCAGGTACGTCGGTCCGCGGCCCGGTGTCACCGGTCCGTAGGTGACGTCCGGGTCGTCCTCGGCAGCCGGTTCCGGGTCGTGCCACTCCTCGGTGCGGGTGGGGTGCCCGGACCTGAGCAGACCCTGCAGTTCGTGCTTCATCTCGTCGTCGCGGTGGACGCTCATCCGGTCACTGCCTCGCTGCATGTCTCCCTCCACATCCTCAGGGGGTGCCGACCGCGTACCCGGCCACCCGGGGCCGACACGGATTCATCCGGACGGGTCCGGACCGATTTCCCCGGACACGGTGCGTGCGTCCGCGTGCACCGCCGGTTTGCCCGGCGGGCACAGGGAACCCGGTCCGCGCCACCACCCCCCACGCCCACCCCTTATCGGGAAGGACGGATCATGGCGGTGCTGCTCGCTGTGTTCATTCCGGTCCTCATGCTCGGCGTGGTGCTGGCCCTGGGCCGCTACGAGGAACTGGTGCTGCCGGGCACCGCTCCGCCGCCGGACGACCCCGACGCGGCCGCGGGTGCGAACCGGTAGCCACGAGCGGATCAGGAATCGAGAAGCGGCGCCCACCCTGCTCCGTCTAGCGTGTCACTGCTGACCCGCCGACAGATGGAGACACGATGAGCAGCGCCAGGAGAACGGACCAGCGGCCTGCCGCGGCGCATGTCGCCGACAGCCACGACCTGATCCGTGTGCACGGTGCCCGCGAGAACAATCTCAAGGACGTCAGCATCGAGATCCCCAAGCGCCGGCTGACGGTGTTCACCGGTGTCTCCGGGTCCGGCAAGAGCTCTCTGGTGTTCAACACGATCGCCGCCGAGTCGCAGCGGCTGATCAACGAGACCTACAGCGCCTTCGTGCAGGGCTTCATGCCGACGCTGGCACGGCCCGAGGTCGACGTCCTCGACGGCCTGACCACCGCGATCATCGTGGACCAGCAGCGGATGGGCGCCGACCCGCGCTCCACGGTCGGCACCGCCACCGACGCCAACGCCATGCTGCGCATCCTCTTCAGCCGGCTCGGCGACCCGCACATCGGCCCGCCCAGCGCCTACTCCTTCAACACCGCCTCCGTCCGCGCGAGCGGCGCGATCACCGTCGAGCGCGGCAACAAGAAGGCGGTGAAGGCGACCTACGAGCGCACCGGCGGCATGTGCGCGAACTGCGAGGGCCGGGGCCAGGTCTCCGACATCGACCTCTCCCAGCTCTACGACGACTCCAAGTCGCTGGCCGAGGGCGCGTTCACCATCCCCGGCTGGAAGTCGGACAGCCAGTGGACCGTGCAGGTCTACGCCCAGTCCGGCTTCGTGGACCCGGACAAGCCGATCCGGGAGTACACCAAGAAGGAGCTGCGGGACTTCCTCTACGGCGAGCCGGTCAAGGTGAAGGTCAACGGCGTCAATCTCACCTACGAGGGACTGATCCCGAAGATCCAGAAGTCGTTCCTGTCCAAGGACAAGGAGGCGATGCAGCCGCACATCCGGGCGTTCGTGGAACGGGCCGTCACCTTCACCACCTGTCCCGAGTGCGACGGCACCCGGCTCAGCGAGGGCGCCCGGTCGTCGCGGATCGGGAAGATCAGCATCGCCGACGCCTGCGCGACGGAGATCCGCGACCTGGCCGAATGGGTCCGCGGGCTCGACGAACCGTCGGTGGCGCCGCTGCTCACCGCCCTGCGGGACACCCTCGACTCGTTCGTGGAGATCGGCCTCGGCTACCTCTCGCTCGACCGGCCGGCCGGCACGCTGTCGGGCGGCGAGGCACAGCGCGTCAAGATGATCCGTCACCTCGGCTCGTCCCTCACCGACACCACGTACGTTTTCGACGAGCCCACCATCGGCCTGCACCCGCACGACATCCAGCGCATGAACGACCTGCTGCTGCGGCTGCGCGACAAGGGCAACACGGTGCTCGTCGTCGAGCACAAGCCGGAGACCATCGCGATCGCCGACCACGTCGTCGACCTCGGCCCCGGCGCCGGCACGGCGGGCGGCACCGTCTGCTTCGAGGGCACCGTCGAGGGCCTGCGGGCCGGCGGCACCGTCACCGGCCGCCACCTCGACGACCGGGCCACCCTCAAGGAGACGGTGCGCAAGCCCACCGGGACGCTGGAGATCCGCGACGCCACGACGCACAACCTCCAGGGCGTCGACGTCGACGTCCCGCTCGGCGTGCTCTGCGTGGTCACCGGCGTGGCGGGCTCCGGCAAGAGCTCGCTGATCCACGGCTCGGTCCCGGCCGGCGCCGACGTCGTATCGGTCGACCAGAGCCCCATCAAGGGCTCCCGGCGGAGCAACCCGGCCACGTACACCGGACTGCTCGACCCGATCCGCAAGGCCTTCGCCAAGGCCAACGGCGTCAAGCCCGCCCTGTTCAGCGCCAACTCCGAGGGCGCCTGCCCCACCTGCAACGGCGCCGGTGTCATCTACACCGACCTGGCGATGATGGCCGGCGTCGCCACGCCCTGCGAGGACTGCGAGGGCAAGCGGTTCCAGCCGTCCGTCCTCGAGTACCACCTCGGCGGCCGGGACATCAGCGAGGTGCTGGCGATGTCGGTGGCGCGGGCGGAGGAGTTCTTCGGCGGGGGTCAGGCCCGCATCCCGGCCGCGCACAAGATCCTCGAGCGGCTCGCCGACGTCGGGCTCGGCTACCTCACCCTCGGCCAGCCGCTCACCACCCTGTCCGGCGGCGAGCGGCAGCGGCTGAAGCTGGCCACCCACATGGGCGACAAGGGCGGCGTCTACGTACTCGACGAGCCCACCACCGGCCTGCACCTCGCCGACGTCGAGCAACTGCTCGGCCTGCTCGACCGCCTCGTCGACGCCGGCAAGTCGGTCATCGTCATCGAGCACCACCAGGCCGTCATGGCGCACGCCGACTGGATCATCGACCTCGGCCCGGGCGCCGGACACGACGGCGGCCGGATCGTCTTCGAGGGCACCCCCGCCGATCTCGTCGCCGACCGCTCCACGCTCACCGGCGAGCACCTCGCGGCGTACGTCGGGGGCTGACCGCGGCCGGGCACTCCCGCGGCGTCGGCGCCCGAGGTGTCCGGCGCTGTGGGATCGTGGTGGGGTGACGACGTTGGAGGACCTGGTCCGGCTGCGCCGGGCCCGCGACCTGATGGACCGCGACTACGCCGAGCCGCTCGACGTCCCGGCGCTGGCGCGTGTCGCCCTCATGTCGGCGGGCCACTTCTCCCGCGCCTTCCGCGCCGCCTACGGGGAGACGCCCTACAGCTACCTGATGACGCGCCGGATCGAGCGGGCCAAGGCCCTGCTGCGGCGCGGCGACCTGACGGTGACGGAGGTGTGCTTCGAGGTCGGCTGTACCTCGCTGGGGTCCTTCAGCTCGCGGTTCACCGAACTGGTCGGCGAGAGCCCGAGCGCGTACCGGGCCCGCGACCACGCCGACGGCGCCGCCATCCCGGCCTGCGTCGCCAAGATCTCCACGCGCCCGGTCAGGAACGGGGAAGCGAGGTCGGAGCCCCCGCCCGTGGCGTGAAGCGCGTGGACGTGCCGCGCTCCGGCCGGCCGCGCGATACCTGACCGCCGCAACCGCGCTCACCGCTGCCCGCGTTCCGGCAGCCCTCGTCTCATGCCGGGAAACATCGGGCGTTTGCCGTGGGGTTGAGGGGGCAGGCGCAAAACCAGTGCTTCGGACAGGAGGCACGTCCGTGGGAGCGGCGCGACGCCGCCACGGATGCGTCCGTCCGGGCCGGACGCCCTCCCACGGTGACCGCCCGAAACCAAGGGTTGTGTCGTCGCACCGGTGACGCCCGTCCCGCGTGCCGGAGGTTCCACGAGCTTCGGCGCCGTCCGCACCGGCCGCGCCGGCCGGCCATCGCCCGGCCGCGACGACAGGACCCCGCGCTCCGAGGGAGTTGCGACGCACCATGCCGATCCACGCCAGCGCGAAGCACCCGCACGACGACGCCCCCGACACCGCCGACGCCTTCCGCCGACTCGCCACCCTTCCCGACGGCCCGGAACGCGACGCGGTCCGCGACCGGATCGTCGAGGCCTGGCTGCCCATGGCCGAACGGCTCGCGGGGCGGTTCCGCAGTCGCGGTGAGAGCCACGAGGACCTGCGCCAGGTCGCGGCGCTCGGCCTGGTCAAGGCCGTCGACCGGTACGACCCCGAACGCGGCAACGCCTTCGAGAGCTACGCCGTGCCGACCATCACCGGCGAGATCAAGCGCCACTTCCGCGACCACATGTGGACCCTGCACGTGCCGCGCCGGGTCCAGGACCTGCGCAACCGTGTGCGCTTCGCGGGCCAGGACCTGTCCCAGACCATCTCCGGCCGCCGTCCCACCGTCGCGGAGATCGCCGAGCACGCCGACCTGAGCGAGGAGGACGTCCGCGTGGGCCTGGAGGCCCTGGAGAGCTTCACCGCCCTGTCCCTGGACGCGGAACTCCCCGGCAGCGAGGACGGCTACTCACTCGGTGACGCCCTCGGCGCCTTCGACCCGGCCCTCGAGACCGTCGTGGACCGCGAAGCCGTCAAGGACCGACTCGCAGCGCTGCCCGAGCGGGAACGCGCCATCCTCTACATGCGCTTCTTCGACGACATGACCCAGAGCCGCATCGCCGAACAGCTCGGCATCTCCCAGATGCACGTCTCCCGCCTGATCAGCCGGTGCTGCAACCGGGTGCGGGAACAGGTGCTCCGGGACCCGGCGGCCTGAGCCCGCGGGCGAAACTGCGGCCTCACCCGCTCGGGCGTCCCGTTCCCGCATACGGCGCACGGCGGCGCGCGCACCCGTGGCGGACGGGCTGTGATGGCCGAGGGGGCGCGAGTGCCGTGCCCCCGCAGCCGTCGCTCGAAGGAGCCCGCCCCATGCGCCGTACCGCCCGCGCCCTGTCCGCCGCCGTCCTGGCCAGTGCCGTCCTCGGCGTCTTCCCCGGGCCTGTCTCGGCCGATCCCGGCGCCCCGCAGCCGCCCACCGGTGCCGGCTCGCCCGCCGCGGAGGTCAGCCCGGCCGACGCCGCCCCGGGCGGCACCGTCACCGTCTCGGTGACCTGCGCCCCGACCGGCGGGTCCGCGCCCGCCACCCTGGACGCCACCTCACCGGCCTTCGACGAGGGCACCGTCGCGCTGCGCAAGGTGGCGGGCGACGAAGGGGCGGCCACCGGGCCCGCCTACCGCGGCACCGCGCGCATAGCCGCCGCCGAGGACTTCGAGAGCGAGCCGGAAGCGGAGGGCTCCGAGGACGCGTGGACCGTCGACGGCGCCTGTCCCGGGGAATCCGGCGCCGAGGGCGATCCCTGGAGCACGACGATGACCGTGCCGCAGGAGCCGGTGCACGTGCCGGAGGAGGCGGTGACCGTACCGGAGGAGGCCGTGACCGTACCGGAGCAGGGGAGCGGAGCCGTCGCACCTCCGTGCCCCGAGCCCACACACTCCGCCAAGCCCGGCGGGCAGTGCGGTGGGACCGAGCCCGTGTGTCCTGAAACGACCGTCCCGCACGGCGAGAGCGCCGCGCGGGGCACGTCCTGCACGACGAAGCCGCCGTGCCCCGAGCCCGTCGTTCCGGGCAAGTCCTGCGGGGGCGGGACCGCGGAGCACGGGGTACGGGCCGGCGCGGGCGGGGCCTTCACCGACTCGATGCCCGCCCTGGTCGCCGGTGGAGTCCTGATCGCGGGCGCGTTCGGCGCGGCGGCGCACCGGCTGCGGCTCCGCCTGCGCGGGGACGCCGGGCACCGCTGACCCGCGCCGCCGCCGGTCCGCGCGTGATCCGCGACCGGGGGGCACAGCCATGACAGGGCGGCACGGTGGGTACTTGGAGCAACGACCGGGGGAGAGAGCACCCGGCCGGGCGGCGACAGGACACGGCACCCAGGACTGGGCGGAGGCACGCATGCGGTGGACGGATCCCGACGGCCATGACTCCGACGGCCATGGCTCCGAGGGTCATGGCTTCGAGGGGCATGGCTTCGAGGGGCACGACGCCGTGAGGCGCGTGGCCGTGCGGCACCACCGGCCCGCGCACGACCCCGTGGGGCACGACCCCGTGGGGCGAGGGTCGGTGGGGCACGACCCCGTGGGGCATGGGCCCGTCCGATACGGCCCGCACATTCCCGACGACGGACTGCCCGTGCTGCCCGAACTCTCCGCCGTACTCGCCGCCGCGGCGGGCCGCGGCCGCGACGAACCGGCCGGCGGCGCCCCGCCCCTCCTCGACGCCGCCTGCGGCTACTGGGAGCGGCGCGGTCTGCCCACCGGGCCCGACCACGTCGCCGCCGCCCCCGGCGCCAACGCCCTGCTGCTCGCGCTGACCGCCGCGCTCGGCGGCGACGTCCTGGTGCCCCGTCCCTGCGCCGCCTGGTGGGCGCCGTACGCACGGTTGCTGGGCAGGCCCGTCTTCCACGTGCCGACCCCGGCCGAGTCCGGCGGCGTCCCCGACCCGTACGCCCTCCTGGAAACCGTCCGCCGGGTCCGCGCCGAGGGCGGCGACCCCCGCCTGCTCGTACTGGCCGTCGCCGACGACCCCACCGGAACCGTCGCGCCGCCCGAACTGCTGCACGAGACCGTCGAGGCCGCCGCCGGTGAGGGACTGCACCTGGTCGGTGACGAGACCTGGCGGGACACCGTGCACGACCCGCATGCCACCGTGCTGCTCAGCCCCGCCGAGATGCTGCCCGAGCGGGTCACCGTCGTCACCGACCTGGCCGGCGCGCTGCTGCCGCCGGGCTGGCCGGCCGCCGTCGCCCGGTTCCCCGCGTCCGCCGCCGGGGACGGCCTCCACGCGCGCGTGCTCGACGTGCTCACCGCCCTCGGCGCCCGCGTCGCCGCGCCCGTCGCCGCGGCGGCCGGGTACGCGCTCGCCGAACCCGAGCCCGTCGCCGCCCGCCGGTCGTGCGCCGTACGCCTGCACGCGCGCGTGGCCGCCGCCGTACACGCCGCCGTCGTCGCCGCGGGCGCCACCGCCCGGCCCCCGCAGGCCGGCCGCCACCTGTACGCCGACCTCGGCCCGCTGCGCGACGCGCTCGGCGCCCAGGGCGTCGGCGACGCCCAGGAACTGGAGGACTTCCTCACCGCGCGGCTCGGCATGCCCGCCCCCGGTGGGCACCGCTTCGGCGACGACCTTCCGGCCCTGCGCGTGCGGCTGGCCACCGGCCCGCTGCTGGACGGCGGCACCGCGGAGCAGCGCGCGGAATGCCTCACCTCCCCCGACCCGTTGGAACTGCCACACGTGCAACGCGCGTTGATCGGTCTGAAGTCGGTCTTCGGCGATCTGCGCGACGCTCAGCGACGGGAGCCTCCTCGATGACGCAGCAGCCTCGGTCGAGCACGTCCACGTCCATGTCCACGAGCACGTCCACGTCGGGGTCCACGTCCGTCAAGGGCACCGGCGCGCCGGCGGCCACGTCCTCCTCGGCTCCCCCGTACCCGCCGCTCGCCGAACCCCGGCCGATGGCCGAACACCGGGTGTGGCCGCGGACCTTCCACGACCGGCTCACCGCGCCGCTTCCCGGCCTGAAGGCCGTCGCCAGATTCGCCCGAGAGGGCGCGGTGAGACCCGGCCCCGAGGGCCTCGCCGACATCCCCCGGCTGCCCTACGCGCCCGGCCCGCTGCCCCGCGTGGACGCGCGCACCGTCGCCGTCACCTGGGCGGGACACGCGAGCTGGGTGGTGCGCATCGGCGGGCTCACCGTGCTCACCGACCCGGTCTGGTCCCGCCGCATCCTCGGCACCCCGGCCCGCGTCACTCCCGTCGGCGTCCCCTGGAGCGCCCTGCCGGGCGTCGACGCGGTCGTCATCAGCCACAACCACTACGACCACCTGGACGCCCCCACCCTGCGCCGGCTGCCGCGCGACACCCCCGTCTTCGCCCCGGCGGGGCTCGGCCGCTGGTTCCACCGCCGCCGCTTCACCCGGGTCACCGAGCTGGACTGGTGGGAGGCCGCGGAACTGGACGGCGTCCGCTTCGACTTCGTACCGGCCCACCACTGGTCCAAGCGCACCCTCACCGACACGTGCCGCACGCTGTGGGGCGGCTGGGTCCTCACCGACGCCGACGGCCGGCGCGTGTACTTCGCCGGTGACACCGGGTACGGCCACTGGTTCGCCCGCATCGGCCGCCGCCATCCCGGCATCGACCTCGCCCTGCTTCCCATCGGCGCCTACGATCCCCGCTGGTGGCTGCGCGACGTGCACTGCGACCCGGAGGAGGCGGTGCGGGCCGCCCAGGACGTCGGCGCCCGACGGATGGCGCCGATGCACTGGGGCACGTTCGTCCTGTCCGCGGAACCGGTGATGGAACCGCTCACCCGGGTACGCGCCGCCTGGCAGCGGGCGGGCCTGCCCCGGGAGCACCTGTGGGACCTCCCCGTCGGTGCGTCCCGCCTGCTGGAGTGACCAGTCCGCCAGTCCGCCAGTCCGCCAGTCCACGAGTCCGATGGCGCCGGTGCCATCGGTGCCATCGGTGCCGCCGGTGCTCGCGCCCGCGTGCCTTCCGGGCTCCAGCGCTTTCCGGGTCCTCGTGTTGCCGGGCTTGCATGCTTTCCGGGTCCGCGTGCTCTCCGGGCTCGCGTCCGGGATCCGCGTGCCTGCCGGGCCCGCCCTCTGCCGAACCCGCCCCTCCCGGCCCCTCCAGGGCCCCGCCCAGGCCCGGGCCGCCGGCGGCCTACGCCTTCGCCGGCCCCTGCCCCCGCAGCCGCCGCCACACGCTCGGCGCCCCGCTGACCAGCACGGTCAGTGCGATCGCCGCGGCCACGCCCTCCCACGGCTTGCTGAACAGGGCGCCGCTGAGGACGCCGATGAGCTGGTACGTCACCGCCCAGGCCAGGCAGGCCGGCAGGTTGCCCCGGGCGAACCGGCGCAGCGGCCACTCGGCCAGCAGGCAGGCCAGCATCACCGGTATCCGCCCCGCCGGCACCAGCCGGGACAGCACCAGCACCGCGACATCGTGCTCGGCGAGCTTCTCCTGCGCCTGCTCCAGCCGGTCCTCGGGCGCCCGGGACCGGATCGCCTCCAGCCAGCGCGAGCCGTTCCTCGAGCCGACCCCGCGCCGCCCCAGCCAGTACAGCGCCATGTCCCCGCAGAACGCGGCCAGCGACGCCGTCGCGAACACCATCAGCATCGAGAACGGCAGCGACTGGTGCATCGCCACCACGGCCGCCGAACTCACCAGCGCGCCGGTCGGCACCACCGGCACCAGCGCCCCGATCAGCACCAGCAGGAACAGCGAGGGATAGCCGAACGCCTGCTGGGCCGGCTCGGCCGGGATGCTCGTCACGGCGGCTCCCAGTCGGCTCACCGCGCGACCTCCACGCGCACACTCTCACCGTGCCCCAGCCGGTGCACCGCCACGCCCGGCGCGCGCAGCGCCGACAGGCGCACGAACTCGTCACCCGGCGTGTGGAACTCGTGGGGGCGCACGGCGTCCATCCCGATCGGCCAGTACGTGCCGTAGTGCACCGGCACCGCCGTGCGCGGCGCCAGCCGGGCCAGCGCCTCGGCCGCCCGCCCCGCGTCCAGGTGCTCCGCGCCCAGGTACGGCCCCCAGCCGCCCACCGGCAGCAACGCCGCGTCGACCGGCCCGACCTCCTTCTCCATGCCGTCGAACAGGCCGGTGTCCCCGGCGAAGTAGGTCCGTGCCTCGCCCTCGACGACATAGCCGAGGGCGGGGGAGCGGTGCGGTCCGAGCGGCAGCCGCCGCCCGTCGTGCCGCGCGGGCACCGCCCGTATCCGCAGGCCCCCGACGACCGTCCGGTCGCCGGGCGCCACCTCGGTCAGCTCCAGGTGCCCCAGCCGGCGCAGCCCCGGCACCGCCCGTCGTGCGCCCCGGGGCACGAGCAGGCGCGTGCCCGGCGCGAGCCGCGCGAGCGACGGCACGTGCAGGTGGTCGGCGTGCAGGTGGGACACGAGCGCCACGTCCGCGCGCCAGGCGTCCGGCGGCGGCACCTCGCCCCGCCTGCGGCGCAGATGGGCGAGCCGGCGGACGAACAGAGGGTCGGTGAGCACGCGGATGTCCGAGTCCTCGACCGTGCAGGTGGCGTGACCCCACCACGTGAGCTCCACCGGCACCCCTTTGCCTCCTTCGCGCGACTCCCCGAAGCCTACGTCCAGGAGTAGGGTCGGCGGCGAAACGGGAGGTGAGGGGGACGCCATGAGACGGGTGCGGGTGACGGCGATCGCGAGTCTGACGCCGCTGGAGCAGTTGGACGACGACCCCTTCCTGGTCGACTCCCGCAGCCAGCACGCCATGTGCGCCCGCTGGGCCGCGGCGCACGGATACGTCGTCGCCAGGGAACTCCTGGTACGCGGACTGCGGACCGACCACGACGCCTTGTGGGACGGAGTCCGGCCCGGGCACGACCTGTTCGTGGCGCCCAGCCGCCGGGTGCTGGAAAGTGCCCTGTCGTCCGTGGAGGAGTTCTTGACGGAGTGCGCGCGGCGCGGGGTCCGGGTCGAGACGGTCGGTCACGCCGAACCGTCCTACGACGCCCGGATGAAGGCGTGCGTGCACCGGCGGCTGTCGATGCCGACGGCCGGGTACGACGGCCGCTGACCTCCGTCGCGGGCACCGCGGGGGCGTGAACCGGACCCGGGGGGACAAACGGGTGCTCCGGACCGTTGTGACAGGGTGGGGCAGGCCCGCGCGGACGACGGGCCGGGACGTGAGGTGTGCGGAGCGTGGGTGGAGGGCGTTGGCGCCGGGTCGCCAGTCAGATCGGGCGGAGTGTCACGGTGTGGGCCGTCTCCACCCTCACCATGCTCGTGCTCGCCGGGATCCTGCCGGACTTCCGGCTCCAGTCGCCCGACGGCGACAGCGCGACCGACATCGCGATGACCGCCGCGGTCGGCGCCGGCGCCTTCGGCCTGCTGTCCGCCCTGGTGTGGCCACTGCTGGTCCGACTGCTGCTCCTGGTGCCGGCGCTCGTCCTCGGGCTCCTCGTCTTCTTCCTCAACGGCGGGCTGCTGCTCCTCGCGATCGACGTGAATCCGGCCGGGCGCGGCGGCGTCGCTCCGGAGACGGCGGTCGTGGTGGCCGCCGTCATGTCGGCCGTCGCCTCCGCCACCGGCGGTGCCCTGGCCGTGCGCGACGACGACGCCTACCGGCGCCGGCTCTACCGCCTCGCCGACCGCCGCCGCGGATCCGGCCCGCCCTGCCCGGCCGACCCGGGCACCGTCTTCCTGCAACTGGACGGCGTCGGTCACGACGTCCTGCTGGACGCCGTCGACGGCGGCGCCATGCCCACCGTCGCCCGGTGGCTGGGCCGCGACGGCACCTCCGCGACCCACCGGCTCGCCCTGTGGCGCACCGACTGGTCCAGCCAGACCGGCGCCAGCCAACTCGGCATCCTGCACGGCTCCAACCACGACGTCCCCGCCTTCCGCTGGTACGAGAAGGACAGCGGCGAGGTGGTGGTCTGCAACCGCCCGACCAGCGCCGCCCAACTGCAGCACCGCGCCGTCAAGCACACCGGCGACGGCGGACTGCTCAGCTTCGACGGCGCCAGCCGCGGCAACCTCTTCGGGGGCGGCGCCGACGAACAGGCCCTCGTCCTCTCCATCGCCACCCGCCGCCGCGGCCCTCAGACGCGGTCCCGGTCCGGCTACTTCGCCTACTTCTCCGACCCGGCGAACGCCGTACGCACCGCGATGTCCTTCGTCGCCGAGGTCTGCCGGGAGATCGGCCAGTCCACCCGCGCCCGCGTCCACAAGGTCCGCCCCCGCGTCTCCCGCGGCGGCCTCTACCCCTTCGTCCGCGCCTTCGCGACCGTCGTCGAACGGGACGTCGTCGTCGCCGCGGTGATGGGCGACATGCTCGCCGGCCGCACCGCCGTCTACGCCGACCTGGTCGCCTACGACGAGGTGGCGCACCACTCCGGGCCGGGCAGCCGGGACGCCGCGAAGGTCCTCCAGCGGCTCGACCGCTCCCTCGCGCTGATCGAGAAGGTCGCCGAGCACGCCCCCCGCAGGTACCGCGTCGTCGTCCTGTCCGACCACGGCCAGAGCCCCGGCGAGACCTTCCGCGCCCGCTACGGCCTCACCCTCGGCGACCTGGTGCGGGCCGGCTGCGGGCTGCCCGTGCCGCGCCGCGCGCAGCGCACCCGCAGCGGCGCCGAGGCGCGCAACACCGTACGGGCCGCCCTGCACCGGCCCGTCGAGGAGGGCGCCGAGCAGCAGCGCCCCGCCGACACCCCCACCGGCCGCCGCTCGGAGCCGATCGTGCTGGCCTCCGGCAATCTGGGCCTGGTCTCCTTCCCGGACGTCCGGCACCGGATGACCCGGGAGGAGATCGACGCCCGCCACCCCGCCCTGCTGCCCACCCTCGCCAACCACCCCGGCATCGGCTTCCTGCTGGTCCGCAGCGAGCGGCACGGCGGTGTCGTACTCGGCGCGCGGGGCGCGGAGGTCCGGCTCGACCGGCTCGACGAGGACCCCGGCCCGCTCGCGCCCTTCGGACCCGGCGCCGCCGACGCCGTGCGCCGCACGCACTCCTTCCCGCACACCGCCGACATCATGGTCAACTCCTTCCACGACCCGGCCGACGGCGAAGTTCTCGCCTTCGAGGAGCAGATCGGCTCCCACGGCGGGCTCGGCGGCGCCCAGTCGCGTGCCTTCCTGCTGTCACCGGTGGTCCTGTCCGCGCCGGTCGCCGAGGGCGCGGAGATCGTCGGCGCCGAGCACGTGCACCGGGTCCTGCGCCGCTGGCTACGCGAGTCGAACGGCCCGCAGGTGCCCGTGGAGGATCCCCGGTCCAGAGCCGTCGACAGCGGACCTTTTCCGGTGGTGGACGGGGTCGTACAGGACAAAAGCGCCTGATTTGGAACCGTGCCGGACCGTGCCCGACCATGGGCGCCGTCCCGGCGATCCCGGGCACCAGTTCCAAGGAAGGCGCCCCACCCCATGCACGTCACCGGGACCGTCCCCCCACCGGCTCCGGACCAGCGGGAAACCCCCGCGGCCCCCGATTCCGCTCCGGCACCCGGCGACGGCAGGCACGCCCGCCGCTTCGGGCTCCCCGTCGCCACCGCCCTGGTCATGGGCAACATCATCGGCGGCGGCATCTTCCTGCTTCCGGCCTCCGTCGCGCCCTTCGGCACGATCAGTCTGCTCGCCTTCGGTGTCCTGACCGTCGGCGCCGTCGCGCTCGCCCTGGTCTTCGGCCGCCTCGCCGCCCGCGACCCGCGCACCGGCGGCCCCTACGTCTACGCCCGCGAGGCCTTCGGCGACTTCGCCGGCTTCCTCGCCGCCTGGGCGTACTGGATCACCACCTGGGTGTCCAACGCGGCCCTGGCCGTCGCCGCCGTCGGCTACCTCGACGTCCTGATCCCGGTGAACGACCACCGCTGGACCGCCTGCCTTGCCGCGCTCGTCATCCAGTGGCTGCCGGCGCTCGCCAACTTCGCGGGCACCCGCTACGTGGGCGCCGTCCAGTTGGTGTCGACCGTCCTGAAGTTCGCTCCGCTGCTCCTGGTCGCGGTCGGCGGGCTGTTCTTCTTCGACGCGGACAACCTCGGCCCGTTCAACGCGAGCGGCGGCAGCGGCATCGGCGCGGTCTCCGCCGCCGCCGCGATCCTGCTCTTCTCCTACCTCGGCGTGGAGTCCGCCGCCGTCAGCGCCGGCGAGGTCAAGGACCCCCGCCGCACGGTCGGCCGGGCCACGGTCATCGGCACCGCGGGCGCCGCCCTGGTCTATCTCCTGGGCACCCTGTCCGTCTTCGGCACGGTCGCCCACGACCGTCTGGTGGACTCCACCGCGCCCTTCTCCGACGCCGTGAACGCCATGTTCGGCGGCGCCTGGGGCGGCTGGGCCGTGGCACTCGCCGCCCTGGTGTCCATGACCGGCTGCCTCAACGGCTGGACGCTGCTCAGCGCCCAGACCCCGTACGCCGCCGCGAAGGACGGCCTCTTCCCGGCCGCGTTCGCCCGCAGGCGGCGCGGCGTCCCGACGACCGGGGTCGCCGTCACCGTCGTCCTCGCCTCCCTGCTCACCGTCTACAACTACACGTCGGGTCCGGCGAAGGTCTTCGAGGTCCTCGTCCTCGTCACCACCTTCACCGCGACCGTGCCGTACCTGCTGGCCACCGCCGCGCAGCTCTTCCACCTGGTGTCGGGACAGGGCGAGAGGGTCGACCGGTCGCGGCTCGTGCGGGACGGTGTGATCGCGGCGGTCGCGGCCGGATTCTCCCTCTGGCTGGTCGCCGGTGCCGGCTACGCGGCGGTGTACCAGGGCGTGCTGTTCCTCTTCGCGGGCGTGCTGGTCTACGCGGTGATGGCGGCCCGCAGACGGCGCGCGGAGGGCCCCGCCGCACCGTGATCCGGCTGCGCGGGGGCGGCGGGGGACCCGCACTGGTGTCCGCGCGCACGGCGTCTGCGTCGCCGCCGCCCCCCCTGGGCCGGCGAAATCCACGTCATCCCGCTGCGGCGCTTCGACGACGAGAGTGGCGGATCGTCCTCGCCCACGAAATGCCGCACGCCGCCGTGCGCCACGGCGACCGCCGCGGCACCCGCGACCCCCACCTCCCCCACCTCCGCAACGTAGCCTGCGACCACGTCGTCAACGGCCGACCGGTGCCCGCCGGTTCGACGAGCCCGTACCCCGGCCCGAGCCCGTACGGTCCTACGCGCGCCCCCCGGCGCCTGGCGGCCACCCCCGGCGTCCCGCGCGCCGGACGGTACTTCCCGCCCGAAGAGGTCGCCCGCCGCACCTTCGGCGCCGTCCTGGACACCTCCGGCTCGATGGGCCGCACCCTGCTCGGCGAGGCACTCGGCGCCATCGCCTCCCGCGCCGGGGCCCCCGACGTGCCCGCCGCCCGGGTCGTGTTCTGCGACGCGGCGCCGCACGACGCCGGGTACCTGCCCGTGCCGGACCTCGCGGGCCGGGTGCGGGCGCACGGCAGGGGTGGCACGGTGCCCCGGCCCGGCGTCGGTCCGCTGCGGCGCGCCGACGGCTTCCCGCCCGCCGCGCCGGTGCCCGTCAGCACCGGCGGCTGGTGCGACTACCGCGGGTGCCGCGCGAGCACGCCTGCCTGGTCCCGCGGGGTGCGCGGCTGCCGTTCACCGCCCGGGGACCGGTCTTCCGCGTGAGCTGAGCCGGAGTGTGATCGGATGGGGGTGGGAACCCGGACACGGGCTCCCACCGCCCCAGTACAGCAAGCGAATTCGAGAGGACCCGCCGTGGCAACCACGCGCTCCGCACACACCGTCTGGGAAGGCAACCTGCTCGAGGGCAACGGTGTCGTCACCTTCGACTCGTCCGGCATCGGCGAGCAGCCGGTGTCGTGGCCGTCGCGCGCCGAGCAGGCGAACGGCAAGACCAGCCCGGAAGAGCTGATCGCCGCCGCCCACTCGAGCTGCTTCTCCATGGCGCTGTCGCACGGTCTGGCCGGCGCCGGCACCCCGCCCACCAAGCTCACCACCTCCGCCGACGTCACCTTCCAGCCCGGTGAGGGCATCACGGGCATCCACCTCACCGTGGAGGGCACCGTCCCCGGCCTCGACAACGACGCGTTCGTCTCCGCCGCCGAGGACGCCAAGAAGAACTGCCCGGTCAGCCAGGCCCTGACCGGCACCACCATCACCCTCACGGCGAAGCTCGCCGGCTAGGGTCCGTCCGGTTCAGGAGCCCGCGCGCTCCCAGCCACGCCGGTCCGGGCGCGGCCCCAGTTGCCTGGGGTCGCGCGACCGGTAGACCACGTACGGCCGGACCAGGTACTGGACCGGCGCGCTGAACATGTGCACGAGCCGCGTGTAGGGCACCAGGGCGATCAGCACCATCCCGATCACCGCGTGCACCTGGTACAGCGCCGGCACCCCCACCATCAGCTCCGTTCTCGGCTGGAGGGTGAACAGGCCGCGCGACCAGGGTCCGATGGTGTGCCGGTAGTCGTAGCCCGTGCCGGAGGAGTGCGCGAGCTTGGCCACCATGCCGAGGACGATGGCACTCAGCAGGAAGACGTACATGACCTTGTCGTTGGCGGTCGTCGCCCGGAACACGGGCGCGTTGGTGCGACGCCGGTAGATGAGGACGATGATCCCGGCGACCGCCAGCGCCCCGGCCGCCGTGCCGCCGTACAGGGACAGCAGGTGGTAGGCGTGCCCGCTCACGCCCACCGCGTCCGTCCACGACTCGGGGACGAACAGCCCGATGAGATGGCCGACCAGCACGAACAGGATGCCGTAGTGGAACACCGGCGAGGCGATGTTCAGCAGCCTGGACTCGTAGACCTGGGAGGACCGCGTCGTCCAGCCGAAGCGGTCGTAGCGGTGCCGCCAGACCAGGCCGGCGATCAGCAGGGCGAACGCGGCGTAGGGCAGCACGCCCCAGAGGAAGACGGTCACGGGCGTGCTCCGGTGGGTGCGGGCGGCAGGGTGGCGCACACGGCGTCCAGGACGCACGCGTAGGGCGTTCCGAAGGCGGTGAGCCGGGAGCGGAGCTGGTCCAGGGCGTCGCGGTGCTCGGCGAGCATGCCGATGTCCCCGGTACGGGAGGCGAACTCCAGCACCGCCGGCAGGAAGTCCGGCAGCTCCTCGTCGGTGAACTCCAGACCGTGGGCCCGGTACAGCTCCTTGAAGCGGACCAGCGACATGCCGCGGTTGCGGGTGTCGCCGTCGGTCCACCAGCTCAGGTACAGGCTGTGCCGGTTCTTGAAGTCGAAGACCTCCACGTAGTGTGCCTGGAGCTCTCCCTGCGGGGTCACGGCCGCGTGGTCGGTGAACCCCCGCAGTTGCGGCGCGGCCTCGCGCAGCAGCGGCAGCCGGGTGCGGAAGTCGTCGTCGGGATACGTCAGACAGAGCGCCGCCGCCTGGTACAGCACCTCGAATCCGGGCATCGGATCAGACCTCCCTCTCGTCGCCCGCGGTCTGCCGCCTGCGCAGGATGTGAAAGTTCTCCACCGGCACCAGCGGCAGCCGCCTGCGTCCGGAGTCCTGGCCGAAGGGGCCGTCGCCGCCCATGCCCGGCCCGCCGTCGGTGTCCAGGCTGCACGTGTCCGGCAGCGCGGACGCCTCCAGCCGGTGCGCGTCACCGACGGCCGCCGTCGGGATCACGTACCGCTCCTCGTACTTGGCGATCGCCAGCAGCCGGTACATGTCCTCGACCTCCTGGGCGCGCATCCCGACGCCCGCGCAGACGGCCGGGTCGGGGTCCTCGCCGAGGTTGACCGACCGCATGTGGGCGCGCATCGCCGCCAGCTTCTCCAGTGACGCCCGCACCGGGCCCACGTCGCCCGCCGTGAACACCTCCGCCAGGTACTCCAGCGGGATCCGCAGCGTGTCGATGGCGCCGAAGAGGTTGTCCGGGTCCTCGCCGTCGTGCCCGGTCTCCGTCAGCGCGTCCACCACCGGCGACAGCGGAGGGATGTACCAGACCATCGGCATGGTCCGGTACTCCGGATGCAGGGGCAGCGCCACCCGGTACCTGCTCACCAGCGCGTGCACGGGGGAGCGCCGGGCCGCCTCCATCCAGTCGTACGGGATCCCCGCCTCCTCGGCCGCCCGCCGCACCGCGGTGTCGGCGGGGTCGAGGAACAAGCCCAACTGCGCCTCGTACAGGTCCCGCTCGTCCGGCGTGGAGGCCGCCTCGGTCACCTTGTCGGCGTCGTACAGCACGACCCCCAGGTACCTGAGCCTGCCCACGCAGGTCTCCGAGCAGACCGTCGGCTGCCCCACCTCGACGCGCGGATAGCAGAAGGTGCACTTCTCGGCCTTGCCGGTGCGGTGGTTGAAGTACACCTTCTTGTACGGGCATCCCGTCACGCACATCCGCCAGCCCCGGCAGCGGTCCTGGTCGACCAGGACGATGCCGTCCTCCGCACGCTTGTACATCGCCCCGGACGGGCACGAGGCCACGCACGACGGGTTGAGGCAGTGCTCGCAGATGCGCGGCAGGTAGAACATGAAGGTCTCCTCGTACGCGAACCGCACCTTCTTGGAAGCCTGTTGGCGCGTGCGCTCCACCATCGGGTCGAGGTCTCCGTAGGCGGGGGTGCCTCCCAGGTTGTCGTCCCAGTTCGAGGACCAGCCGATCTTCATCGGCTTGCCGTCGAGCTGGGAGACGGGCCGGGCGACGGGGTAGTCCTCGCCGAGCGGGGCGTCGGTGAGGTTCCTGTAGTCGTACGTCCAGGGCTCGTAGTAGTCCTTGATCTCCGGGAGCCTCGGGTTGGAGAAGATCCCCGCGAGCTTCTTGAACCGGCCGCCCGCCTTCAGCTTCAGCGCACCCCGCCGGTTCAGCTCCCAGCCGCCCCGCCACTTCCCCTGGTCCTCGTAGCGGCGCGGATAGCCCTGGCCGGGGCGGGTCTCGACGTTGTTGAACCAGACGTACTCCATGCCCCGCCGGTTGGTCCACGCCTGCTTGCAGGTGACCGAGCAGGTGTGGCAGCCGATGCACTTGTCGAGGTTCATGACCATGGCGACCTGGGCCATCGGGCGCATCAGTACTCGACCTCCTGGCCGCGGCGGCGGATCACGGTGACCTCGTCGCGCTGGTTGCCCGTCGGACCGAGGTAGTTGAACGCCCAGGACAACTGGGCGTAGCCGCCGATGAGATGGGTCGGCTTGAGGATCAGCCGGGTGAGGGAGTTGTGGATGCCGCCGCGTCTGCCGGTCGTCTCCGTCAGGGGGACGTTGACCGTCCGTTCCTGCGCGTGGTGCATGTAGACCGTGCCGGGCGGCATGCGGTGCGAGACGATCGCGCGGGCCACCACCACGCCGTTGCGGTTGACCGCCTCGATCCAGTCGTCGTCGGCGACGCCGATCGCCTCCGCGTCCCGCGTGGACATCCAGACGGTCTGACCGCCCCGGGACAGGGCCAGCATGAACAGGTTGTCCTGGTACTCGGAGTGGATGGACCACTTGTTGTGCGGGGTGAGGTAGCGGACCGTCACCGCCCGGTGTCCGTCCGGACCGAGCTGCGGTTCGCCGAACAGCCTGCTCATGTCCAGCGGCGGCCGGTACACCGGCAGCGCCTCGCCCAGCTCGTGCATCCAGTCGTGGTCGAGAAAGAAGTGCTGGCGGCCGGTGAGGGTGTGCCAGGGCTTGAGGTGCTCGGTGTTGAGCGTGAACGCGGTGTACCGGCGCCCGCCGGCCTCGCTGCCCGACCACTCCGGCGAGGTGATCACCGGCACGGGCGCCGCCTGGGTGTCCGCGTAGGTGATCCGCTTGCCCTCGTGCTCGGCGGCGAGGTGGGCCATCCGCTGCCCGGTCTTCGCCTCCAGCGTGTGGAAGCCCTGGACGGCCAGGCGCCCGTTGGTCGTGCCGGACAGGGCCAGGATGGTGTTGGCGGCCTTCACCGCCGTGTCCAGCGCCGGACGCCCGTCGGCCGGGCCGCCGCGCACCGCCCCGTTCATGCGCCGCAGCCGCTCCACCTCCGCGTCGGGCCGCAGGGTGATGCCCTTGGCGGGCAGGCCCTTGGCCTCCACCAGCGGGCCCAGCGCCGCGAACTTCGCGCCGACCGCCGTGTAGTCGCGCTCCACGACGACGAGGTTCGGCATGGTCCTCCCGGGCTCGGGATCGCACTCCCCGCGCCGCCAGTCCCGTACCACCCCGCCCGGCTGGGCCGTCTCGCCCGGCGTGTCGTGCTGGAGCGGAGCCGCCACCAGGTCCTTGCGTACCCCGAGGTGGCCGACGGCCAGCTCGCTCAGTCGCTCGGCGAGTGCCTTGAAGGCGTCGAAATCGGTCCGTGTCTGCCACGGGGGGTCCACGGCCGGGGAGAAGGCGTGCACGTAGGGGTGCATGTCCGTGCTGGACAGGTCGTGCTTCTCGTACCAGGTCGCGGCGGGCAGCACCACGTCGGAGAGCAGCGTGGACGAGGTGTGCCGGAAGTCCAGCGACAGCAAGAGGTCGAGTTTCCCCTCCGGCGCATCCTCCCGCCACACCACGTCCCGGGGACGCTCGTCGGGCGCGGCCTCCTCGGCGCGCAGCGAGGAGTGCGTGCCCAGCAGGTGCTTGGTGAAGTACTCGGCGCCCTTCGCCGAAGAACCGAGCAGGTTGGCCCGCCACAGGGTCAGGATCCGCGGCCAGTTCTCCGGCGCGTCCGGGTCCTCGCAGGCGAACTTCAGTGTTCCCGCCCGCAGTTCGGCCACCGCGTTCGCCACCGGGTCGCCGAACGCCTCGCCCAGCTCCAGCGGACTGCGGTCGAAGGTCGGGTACGACGGCATCCAGCCCGTCCGCGCCGACAGCGCCAGGCAGTCCGCGCCCGTCATGCCCGCCAGCCGCCCCTCGCCCAGCGGCGAGGCCAGTACGTCGGCGCCGAACCGGTCGTAGCGCCACTGATCGGTGTTGAGGTACCAGTACGCGGTGCCGATCATCTGGCGCGGCGGGCGCGACCAGTCCGACGCGGCGGCCAGCGACGCCCAGCCGGTCACCGGGCGGCACTTCTCCTGGCCCACGTAGTGTGCCCAGCCGCCGCCGTTGCGGCCCTGGCAGCCGGTGAGCTGGAGCAGGGCCAGGAAGGCCCGGTAGATCGTCTCGGAGTGGAACCAGTGGTTGGTGCCCGCGCCCATGAGGATCATGCAGCGGCCCTTGGAGCGCTCGGCGGTGCGCGCGAACTCCCGGGCGATCCGCACACAGGCCGTGGCCGGGACCGAGGTGTGCGTCTGCTGCCAGGCCGGAGTGCCGGGCGCGTCCGCGTCCTCGTACGAGACCGGCCAGTCGCCCGGCACCCCGGGCCGTGCCACGCCGTACTGCGCCAGCAGCAGGTCGAACACCGTGGTCACCAGCGGCCCGGTCGCCCCGCCCAGCCGTGTCGCCGGCACACCCCGCCGAACGACCTCGCCGCGGCCCTGCGCGTGCGCGCCGCCCTCGGTGTCGAAGCGGGGGAGCAGCACCTGAACGCCCGACGCCATCTCGTGGCCGTGCAGGCTCAGCAGGGGCCGCACGTCACCGAGGTCGAGGTTCCACTTCCCCTGGTCCGCCTCGTTCCAGCGGAAGCCCAGCGACCCGTTCGGGACGACCGCGCGGCCCGTCGTCCCGTCCAGCACGACCGTCTTCCAGGCGGCGTCCGCGCCCTCCTGCCCCAGGTCGGCGGCGCGCAGGAACTTCGCCGGGACGTGACCCCCGTCCCGCTCGGTCAGTGTCACCAGGAACGGAAGGTCCGTGAAGCGCCGTACGTAGTCGTCGAAGAAGGGCGTGACGCGGTCGACGAAGAACTCCTTGAGGACCACGTGCCCCATGGCGAGGGCCAGGGCGCCGTCCGTGCCCGGGTGCGGGTGCAGCCACTGGTCGGCGAATTTGGTGTTGTCGGCGTAGTCGGGGGAGACGACCACGACCTTCTGGCCCCGGTAGCGGGCCTCCGCCATCCAGTGCGCGTCCGGCGTACGGGTCACCGGGACGTTCGAACCCCACATGATCAGGTACGCCGCGTCCCACCAGTCGCCCGACTCCGGCACGTCCGTCTGGTCGCCGAAGACCTGCGGGGACGCCACGGGGAGGTCGGCGTACCAGTCGTAGAACGACAGCATCGGCGCGCCGATGAGGGAGTGGAAGCGGGCACCGGCCGCGTGCGACACCATCGACATCGCCGGGATGGGAGAGAAGCCGGCGATGCGGTCGGGGCCCTGGGTGCGGATGGTGTGGACGTGGGCCGCGGCGACCATCTCGACGGCCTCGTCCCAGGTCGCCCGGACCAGGCCGCCCTTGCCGCGCGCCCGCTGGTAGCGCCGCCGCCGCTCGGGGTCTTCCTGGACGTCGGCCCAGGCCAGCACCGGATCCGACAGCCGCGCCTTCGCCTCCCGGTACATGTCCAGCAGCACGCCGCGCACGTACGGGTAGCGCACGCGGGTAGGCGAGTACGTGTACCAGGAGAAGGCCGCTCCCCGGGGGCAGCCGCGCGGCTCGTACTCGGGGCGGTCCGGGCCGACCGACGGGTAGTCCGTCGCCTGGGTCTCCCAGGTGATGACGCCGTCCTTGACGAACACGTTCCAGCGGCAGGAGCCGGTGCAGTTCACGCCGTGCGTGGAGGTCACGACCTTGTCGTGGCTCCAGCGGTCCCGGTAGAAGGCGTCCGCCTCCCGGCCGCCGACCAGCCCGATGCTGTGCAGGTCGGGCGCCGCGGTGCCGGGCCGGAAGAACCGTCCCGCGCGCAGCAGCGCCGCGCCCGGCTCGGTGGGCGGTGTCCGCGTCTCGGTCACGTGCGCTCCCTTGATCACCCTCGGCTTCCGAACCTAGGGGCGGGCGCGGGAGCGCACCCGTTCGCGGGGCCCGTACGGGTCAGGGCGGGCCGCCCGGGTCAGGCCTTGCGCGCCACCCCCGCGTACACCGGCACGATGCCCTCCGCCTGGGCCGCCACGTCCTGGGGGTCCGGCCGCCACCCGGTGACCGGGATGACGCCCGGGCCGAGCAGCTCCAGGCCGTCGAAGAAGCGGGAGAACTCGGCGAGGGAGCGCGGGTGGAACGAGGTGCCGCTGCGGGCGAACAGACCGGCGGCCTTGCCCACGGCTTCCGGATTCAGATCGGGCGTGACCTGGGAGAGGACCAGGTAGCTGCCGGGGGCCAGTACGTCGACGTACCGCTTCAGCAGGCCGTGCGCGTCGTCGCCGTCGGCCGCGTCACCGAGGTAGTGCGTCAGGGCCACCAGGGACAGGGCCACCGGCCGGCCGAAGTCCAGGGTCTCGCCCGCCAGCCGGAGAATGGTCTTCGGGTCGCGTACGTCCGCGTGCACGTACTCCGTCGCGCCCTCGGCGGAGCCGTGCAGCAGCGCCTCCGCGTGCCTGAGGACGATCGGGTCGTTGTCGGCGTAGACGACGCGCGCCTCGGGCGCCACCGACTGGGCCACCTGGTGGAGGTTCGGCTCGGTGGGGATACCGGTCCCGATGTCCAGGAACTGGCGGATCCCGGCCTCGGCGAGGGTGCGGACGGCCCGGTGCATGAACCGGCGGTTGGCCCGCGCCCCGCGGACCGCCGTGCCGTCCGCGGCGAGGATCTTCCGGGCCAGCTCCTCGTCCACCGGGTAGTTGTCCTTGCCGCCCAGCCACCAGTCGTAGACGCGGGCCGGGTGCGGCCGGCTGGTGTCGAGGGGGGCGGGGCCGGTGTGGGATCCGGTCATGCGGTGTCTCCTCGGGGCCTGGGGTGCCGCGGCTCGGTGCGCCGGGGCCTGGTGTCCGGGTGTGCAGGGGTGCGGGGGTGCGGGGGTGCGGGGGTGCGGGGGGTGCGGGGGTGCCGGGTCAGAACTTCTCGCGGTACTCGCGCAGTACCTTCTCGGTGCGCTGGGTCGAGGCGGCACGTGCCGTCATGTGGTCCAGGACCTCCAGGTGCGCGGAGACCTCCGCGCGGGAGTCCAGGTACAGGGCACCGGTCAGGTACTCGGTGAAGACCATGTCGGGCAGCTCCGGCTCCGCGAACCGGAAGAGCGTGAACGGCGCGTACGTCCCGGGGTGCGGCCCGTCCTCGAACTCGGCGACCTGCAAAGTCACCCGGTCCCGCGTCCCGAACTCCAGCAGCTTGTCGAGTTGGTCGCGCATCACCCGGCCGTCGATGCTCACCGGGCGGCGCAGCACCGTCTCGTCCATCACCACCCACAGGTGGGGCGGGTCCGCGCCCTCCAGCAGCCGCTGCCGCTCCATGCGCAGGGACACGTGCCGCTCGACCGCGTCCCGGCCCGCGTTGCCGATCGTCCCGGCCTCCAGGACCGCGCGTGCGTAGCCCTCGGTCTGCAACAGCCCCGGTACGAAGTGCGGCTCGTAGGAGCGGACGATCCGTGCCGCGCCCTCGAGGCTCACGTACATGCTGAACCAGTCCGGCAGCACGTCGTGGTACCGCTGCCACCAGCCCGGTTGATTCGCCTCCTCGGCCAGCGTGATGAACGCCGAGACCTCGTCCGCGGGCACTCCGTAAGCCGTCAACAGAATCTGGACGTACGGTATTTTCAGTGCAACCTCGGCCGTTTCCATGCGCCGCACGGTCGCCGGGGCCACCCGGAGGACCTTGGCGGCCTCCTCACGCTTGAGTCCCGCACCCTCCCGGAGCTCCTGCAGCCGTCTGCCCAGGACCACCTGGCCCACGGTGGGTGCGGCCCGCCGCTCACTCACGCCACGCCTCCCCAACGCGCCCAAGTCTCACCGCAGTCTGTCATGTTCCCCCGGCAGTCTCACAGGGGTGGCGGCGGGTCAACATCGTCACCGGCGGGGTAATCGACCTGTCACGCCCCGGCCGGCCCTCGGCGTGCGGACCGTCGTGGAGTCCGATCTCGCCTGGGCGGCGGTCAGTTGTGTCGCCTGGGCCTGTGGCTGACGCCCACCACGGCGGGCGCGGTGTGGACGGTGCTCCAGGCGCTCACCGTCACCGGTTTCGCGCTGCCGCAGTACGCGGCGCCGGGCACGCGTCGGCGCGGGGTGACTCCGGCGGGCGGGTCTCCTCGCCGACCCGGGTCGGGGGAAAACGCGTCTCGACAGGCCGGCCGCCGCCCGCGGGTAATCCTGGAAGGCGGCACTGAAGAATGCGCACTCGGCCCGCGTGGCGTCGAAAGCCAGAAGTTGAATGACGAACGGCCAGTAAGAAGTAGTGGGAGTTCACCACTCGCACAATCCCCGTTCACCCCCGCCCATCATGGTTGGATCCGCCCCCCGAGAGCTTCACAACCGTGATCGAATGGGAAGGGAGCCTAGGCCATCGACTGCACGTCGTCAACCATGATCCGCCACTCAGAACAGCGGTGCCCACCGGCCTCGTCATGTGATGCGCCGGACGTCGTCCTGTTCGCGGTCACCGTCCACTGACGGGAAGTCCGCAGGTCCGTCGCGGCGGGCGGGGTCCGGGTCGAGGAATCGAGCTGCGCGATCTTCGGGAGACGGTTGACGGTCGTGATCAGCCAATCTAAGCTCTCGATTCGAATGGGGGAACGAGATGGGTAAGCCTGACATCGCATGGGCAGGGGGACGGCATCCCCGCGATTGCCCTTCTCCGGTTACCGGCTCTTGGTACCGGACATCCAAGGTGGCGATCCTGAGCGCGACTTGCCGGAATCCTCACGGCGGGACGCTGTAAGCCGCCAGGTCTGCCTCGCCTTTATCACGTAGAACACTGATCTGCGATCGCACAGCCTCCGCCTGGCCATGGCGTCACCTGTGTGAGTCCATTTCGCAGTCGCACAACGCACATCGACACGGGGGAAATACGCGTGCGCTCGCACATGCTCGGCCGTATGGATTTCGACGGCGAAGCCGACCATTGTCTTCGCGTCCGCTTGATGCCCGATAACAGCCCGCCGGCCTTCCGTCCGGCCGGCGGAGCAGGGACATTCGTCGAGCGCTCCTCGCCGACCACCTGGTAATCGGTCAAAGAACGGGGCTCGGGGGAGCAGTGATCGAGGAGATACTTCCCGTCGACGTGATGTCCGCCGAGGCATTCGACGACGACGCGGACATTCGTCTCTTCGCCGAGGAACGCGCGGCCGTCGCCGACGCCGTACCACGGCGTCGGCGGGAATTCGCGACGGTGCGACGGTGCGCTCGTACCGCGCTCGGTGAACTGGGAATACCGCCGGTTCCGCTGCCGCCCGGGAGGCAGCGTGCGCCGCGGTGGCCCGCCGGAGTGGTCGGCAGCATGACGCACTGCGCCGGATACCGCGCCGCCGCGGTGGCGCGGGCCAGCCGACTGCACTCCGTGGGCATCGACGCCGAGGAAAGCGCCCCGCTTCCCGGAGACCTGCTGGACCTGATCGCCCTGCCGGCCGAACGAGACCTCGTGGAACGGCTGGGCGCGCGAAGCGACGCGGTGCCATGGGACCGTCTGCTCTTCAGTTGCAAGGAGGCGGTCTTCAAGGTCTGGTTCCCCCTCACCCAGCGGATGCTGGGATTCGACGGGGCCCGGATCGACATCGACTCCGGTGGCTTCTTCTCCGCGCGGTTCCTGGTGCCCCCGCCCCAGGCGGCCGGGAATCCGGTCCCCCGGCTCACGGGGCGCTGGATGCACCGCGACGGGTTCATCCTGACAGCCATCGCTCTCCCCCTGTCCGTAGCCGAGACCCCGGTTCGCGCCACGCACACTCGGGCACCTTCGTGCGCCCTTTCTGGGACGGAAATCCGATGACCACATCTCCCGCGTTCGCCGAGACCTTCACCGTCACCGCCGACAACCCCCTGTTGCGCGGGCACGTCGTGTACGGCCGCAGCCTGCTGCCCGGTGTCGGCTACGTGGACCTGGTGCTCCAGGTGCTGGCCCGGCACGGACACCCCATGCCCGAGGTGGAGTTGCGCAACCTCACCATCCTCGCGCCGCTCGTCGCCGGGCCCGGTGAGGCCGTCCTGACCACCGTCGAGGGGCGCCCCGCCGCCGGCGGGGGATGGCGCATGGAGGTGCGCAGCCGTCGCGGTCAGGACACCACCGACGTGCTGCACGCCGTCGTCACCGCGCACCACCGCGGTCCCGTCACCTACACGGAGCGGCTCCCGCTGCCCGTCCAGGAGGCGACCCGGCGCACCACCATGGACGAGATCTACACCTGGTGCCGGGAGTACGACCTCTTCCACTCGGGCCTGATGAAGCTCGGCGGCGCGGTCCACCACCGCCCCGGCGACTGGATCGCCGAGCTGGAACTCGCTCCCGAACACCAGGCCTCCACCGGTGCGTTCCTCTTCCACCCCGCCCTCTTCGAAGCCGGGCTCCTCGGCGGCGGTGTCGCCCTGGGCATGCTGCACGGGGACAACGACGGCCCCGGCCTCTACCTCCCGCTGATGTTCGACCGGTTCCGCGCGGCCGGGCCGCTCGGCGGGCGCTGCTACGTCCGGGTGCCCGCCGACTCCGTCCGCCGCGACGACGAACTCATCCGTCTGGTCGTGGAGTTCTACGACGAGGCCGGTCGGAAGGTCGCCGAGGTCGGGCAGTTCGTCGCCAAGCGCATCCGGGCCGCCGGCGCGCTCGACGTCCGTGGTGACGCTCCCGTCGCGTCGGCGGTGCCCGTCTCCGGCCCTGTCGCGGTGCCGGTGGTGGAGTCGCTGTCCGTTTCCGCCGTGTTGCGGGAGTTGGTGGGTGCTCGGCTGGGTGTGGCGGTGGATGCGGTGGATGTGGGCGTGGGTTATTACGAGTTGGGGTTGGGGTCGGCTGATCTGTTGGCGTTGGTGGGGAAGTTGGAGGGGCGGCTGTCGGTGGAGTTGTCGCCGACGGTGATGTTCGAGCATCGGACGATCGCGGAGCTCGCGGCGTGGTTGGAGCCTCAGGTGCCTGCCGGTGCCGGTGCCGGTGGCGGTGCCGGTTCTGGAGCCGGTGCGGTGGCGGCAGCGTCGGCCGCGCACGCGCCCGCTCCCGCCGCGCCTGCTCCCGCCGTGCTCGCTCCCGCTCCCGCTCCCGCTCCCGCCGTGCCCGCTCCCGTCGCGCCCGCTCCCGCCGTGCCCGCTCCCGACGCGTCGGCGGTGCCCGTTTCCGGCCCTGTCGCGGTGCCGGTGGTGGAGTCGCTGTCCGTTTCCGCCGTGTTGCGGGAGTTGGTGGGTGCTCGGCTGGGTGTGGCGGTGGATGTGGTGGATGTGGGTGTGGGTTATTACGAGTTGGGGTTGGGGTCGGCTGATCTGTTGGCGTTGGTGGGGGAGTTGGAGGGGCGGCTGTCGGTGGAGTTGTCGCCGACGGTGATGTTCGAGCACCGGACGATCGCGGAGCTCGCGGCGTGGTTGGAGCCTCAGGTGCCTGCCGGTGCCGGTGCCGGTGCCGGTGCCGGTGCCGGTGCGGTGGCGGCAGCGCCGGCCGTGCACCCTCCCGCCGTGCCTGCTTCCGTGGCGCCTGCCGTGCCCGCTCCCGCCGCACCGTCCTTCCCCGCGCAGAGTCCCGCCGCCGAGGCTCCGGCCGAAACGGCCCCCGCTCCGACCGCCCCCGGCACCCCCGACTCCCTCGCCGGCGTACGCACCGCCCTCACCGAAGAGGTGGCGGCCCTGGTCGGGGTGCACCCCGACGATGTGCACCCCGACGCGGAGCTCGGCGAGTTCGGGCTGGACCTGGGCGGGCGCGCGCGGCTCGCCGAGCGGGTGAACGAGCGGTACGGGACGGCGCTGGTTGCGGGCGTCTTCGGCGAGCACCGCACGCTGCAGGCCATGGCGACCCACCTCGTCGGCGCCCACGGCGTCCGGAACGCGCCCGCCGCCCAGGCGGACTCGCCGAGTACCACCGCCCCGCGGAGCCACCCGCTGCTCCAGCGGACCGTGCCCGGCGGCCCGGCGGACGAGGCGACGTACGAGACCCGCTTCGACGGCTCGGAACCGTATCTGCGCGACCACCGGATCCGCGGCGGCCGGGTGCTGCCGGGCGTAGCGCATCTGGAGATGGCGCGCGTGGCGGTCGCCCGGGCGCTGGGCCGGGAGGACACCGCCGCCGTCCGGCTGACCGACGTGGTGTGGCTCCGGGCCGCCGTGTACGGCCCCGACGGACTGACGCTGCGGGTGCGCGTGCGCACCGGCGGCAAGGTCTGCACGTACGAGATCCTCACCGTCGGAGCCGACGGTGGCACCACCCTGTGCGGCCAGGGCCGGGCGGCCCTGGCCGAGGATGCCACCGGGCGCACCCTGCCCCTCGCCGAACTGCGGGCCGCATGCACCGGGGCGACGTACACAGGTGAGCACGTCTACGGCGTCTACGACGGCCTCGGCCTGGCGTACGGCCCCTCGCAGCGGTCCCTGACCGAGCTGCGCACCGGCGGGGACGCGGAGGGCCGGCGCCAGGTCCTCGCCGAGCTGCGCCTGCCGGAGGCGGCCGAAGCGCTGCCCGGCGGCCTGCTGCACCCGAGCATCCTCGACGGCGCCCTCCAGAGCACCATCGGCCTGTGGCTGGGCGACGGCGGCTCGGCGGCGCTCGCGCTGCCGTTCGCCCTCACCCGCGCCGAGGCCCTCGCCGCCTCGCCCGCCCGGGCGTACGCCTGGATCCGCCACCGGCCCGGCGGCGGCACCGACCGGGCCTCCGCCCGGCTGGACGTCACCGTCCTGGACGAACGGGGCCGTGTGTGCGCGGAGCTGACCGGGCTCTCCAGCCGTCCGCTGCCCGCTGTCGAGCCCGTCCCGGAGCTCGAGACCGTCCCGACCGTCCCGACCGCCGGGACCGCCGGGACCGCCGGGGCACCCGCCGGGCCGGGGTCCGTGCGTCCCGGTGACATCGCGATCGTCGGTGTCAGCGGCCGGTATCCGGAGGCGGCCGACCTGGATGAGTTCTGGCAGAACTTGCGCGTGGGCCGGGACTGTGTCCGGGAGGTACCGGCCGATCGCTGGAACCGGGGGCGGTACGCGGAGGCGGGGGCCGGCGGCTGGGGTGGCTTCCTGGACGACATCGACCGGTTCGACCCGCTGTTCTTCCAGATCTCGCTGCTGGAGGCCGACTACCTCGACCCGCAGGAGCGGCTGTTCCTGCAGTGCGCTCACCACACCCTGGAGGATGCCGGATACACCGCCGACCGGCTCTCGCGCGGCGCGAAGGTCGGTGTGTTCGTCGGTGTGATGTACCAGGAGTACCAGCTCCTGGGGGCCCAGGCGCAGGAGCGCGGGGAGCCCGCGGCCCTGTGGGGCAGCGCTTCCACGGTCGCCAACCGGGTGTCGTACTTCTACGACTTCCACGGACCGAGCCTGGCCGTGGACACCATGTGCTCGTCCAGTCTCACCGCCATCCATCTGGCCTGTGAGGCCATCCGCAGCGGTCAGTGCGACACCGCGCTCGCGGGCGGTGTCAACCTCACCCCGCATCCCAACAAGCACCTGGTGCTCGGGCAGCGCAAGTTCCTCTCCAGTGACGGCCGGTGCCGCAGCTTCGGCGAGGGCGGCGACGGTTACGTACCCGGCGAGGGCGTCGGCGCCGTCCTCCTCAAGCCACTGGAGCGGGCCGTCGCCGACGGCGACCAGATCCACGGGGTCATCAAGGGAACGGCCGTGAACCACGGCGGGCGCACCTCGGGCTACTCGGTGCCGACCCCGGTGGCGCAGGGCGAGGTCATCGCGGACGCGCTCGCCGCCGCCGGTGTCGAGGCACGCTCCCTGAGCTACCTCGAAGCGCACGGCACCGGTACGTCCCTCGGCGACCCGATCGAGGTCAGCGGCCTGGAACAGGCCTTCCGCCGCGCGGGCGGCGCACCGGAGCAGCTCGCCGTCGGCTCCGTGAAGTCCAACATCGGACACCTGGAGTCCGCCGCCGGCATCGCCGCGCTCACCAAGGTGCTGCTCCAGCTCCGCCACGGCGAACTCGTGCCGAGCCTGCACTCCGCGACCCTCAACCCGCACATCGACTTCGACCGCACCCCGCTGCGCGTCCAGCGGACCCTGGAGCCCTGGCACCGGCCCGCGCCTCAGGGCCGTACCCTGCCCCGCGTCGCCGGGGTCTCCAGCTTCGGCGGCGGCGGCTCCAACGCCCATCTCGTCATCGCCGAGTACCAGCCACCCGCCCGCCCCGCGGTCGCGTCGGCCGACGGCCGCCCGGCGCTGCTGGTGCTCTCCGCCAAGAGCGAGGCCCAGCTAGTCGAGCAGGCCCGTCGTCTGCACGCCCGGCTCGGCCGGCTGACCGACGCCGACCTCTGGGCCGCAACGTGGACCCTGCAGACCGGACGCATGGCTCTGGAGGAGCGTCTCGCCCTCGCCGTGACCTCTCTCGCCGAGGCCCGCGAACGGCTCGCCGCCTTCGCCACCGACCCCGCCGCGAGGGGCCCCTGGTACCGGGGTACCGTCCGCCCCGGCCGGCCCGCCGACGCCCCGGCGGAACGCGCCGCCCTGGACGCCTGGACCCGGCACGGGGCCCCCGAGGAGCTGCTCGCGGGATGGGCCGACGGCGCCGAGGTGCGCTGGGAGGACGCCTGGCCGGCCGGCAGCGCCGTGCGCCGCATCAGCCTTCCGGGTTACCCCTTCGCCCGCGAACGCTGCTGGTTCGACCTCGACACCGAAGGCGCACCCCACCGACCCGCACCGGCCGCCGGCTCCCCGGCCGCCGAGGGCGACATCCCTGACGTCGTGCTCCTGCGACCCGAATGGGCCGAGCGGCAGGCCACGGCCGGGGCGGCGGGCGTTTCCGCACAACGGCACGTCGTGGTGCTCGGCCGGCTCACCGCCGACGCACGCGACACCCTGCGGGCCGCCCTGCCCGCCGGGACCGAGTGCACCTTCCTCGCACCGGCGGACGCATCGCCGGACCGGCAGTACGCCGATGCCGTGCGGCAGGTGTTCACGCTGACCCGGCGGCTGCTGGAGCGGGGCGTGCGCCGGCCCACGCTGCTCCAGGTGGCGGCCGTCGGCGACGGCGACCGGCCGGTCTGGTTCAGCGGCCTGGGCGCGCTGCTGCGCACGGCCCACCTGGAGAACCCCAAGCTGCGCACCCAGTACCTGGAGTGCCTGGACGGCGCCTCACCCGCCACCGTCGCCGCCCGCCTCACCAGCGAGGCCACCACCGACCCCGAGCCGGAGGTGCGCCACCACGACGGCCGGCGCCTGATCCGCCGCTTCACCGAGGTCACCGGGGCCCGGGCCGCCGCCGCGCCCTGGCGGGAGGGCGGTGTCTACCTCATCACCGGCGGCATCGGCGGACTCGGTCTGATCACGGCCCGCGACATCGCGGCCGCCGTCGGCCGCGCCACCGTGGTCCTCACCGGGCGCTCGCCACTGACCGAGGAGCGGCGCGCCGCTCTGGACGCCCTGCGCACCACCGGCCTGACCGTCAGGTACGAGGCCGTCGACGTCACCGACCGGGACGCCCTTGCCGCCCTACTGGCCCGCATCACCGACGAACACGGCGCGCTGACCGGCGTGCTGCACGCCGCCGGCGTCGTCCACGACAACTTCGTCGTCCGCAAGAGCGCCGAGGAACTCGACCGGGTCCTCGCCCCCAAGGTCGCCGGACTCGTCCACCTGGACGAGCTGACCCAGGAGCAGCCGCTGGAGCTGTTCGTCTGCTTCTCGTCTCTCGCCGGCGCCTTCGGCAACCCGGGGCAGAGCGACTACGCCGCCGCCAACGCCTTCATGGACGCCTACGCCGCCCACCGCGACCGGCTCGTCGGCGCGGGCCTGCGCAGCGGCCGTACCGTGTCCGTCAACTGGCCGCTGTGGGACGAGGGCGGCATGGGCACCGAGGGCCCCGTCCGCGAGCAGTTGCGCGCACTGGGCCTCGCCCCCCTCGACACGCGGCGTGGCCTCGCCGCCCTGCGTCAGGCCCTGGCCGGCGCCGAGGGCGGCGTCACGGACGGCAGGCTGCTGGTGGTGGCGGGCGACCGCGAGGCGCTGCTGAGCCGGCTGACCGAGCGCGCCGGGGAGTCGGCACCGCAGACCGCCGTACCGCAGACCGCCGCAGCGGAGACTGCCGTACCGCAGAACGCCGCAGCGGAGACTGCCGTACCGCAGAACGCCGCGGCGCAGACCGCCGTACCGCAGAACGCCGCAGCGGAGACCGCCGTACCGCAGAACCCCGCGGCGCGGACCACGACGGATGCGGCACCGCAGGCCCCCGCGCCCGCCCCGGTGGCCGGCGGCGGATCCGCGCCGTCCGTCGAGGACCGTGCCGTGGCGCACCTCAGGCGCGTGCTGGCCGCGGCCCTCAAGCTCGGGCCCGAGCGCCTCGACCCCGACACACCGCTGGAGCGGTACGGCATGGACTCCGTGCTCGCCGTGACCATGGTCCAGCCGCTGGAGGACACCTTCGGGCCGCTGTCGCGCACGCTGCTCTTCGAGGTGCGGACGGTGCGCGGTCTGGCCCGGTACCTCGCCGACGAGCACGGGCAGGCGCTGCGCGCACTCGTCGGCGAGGCGGCACCCGAGGCCCCTCGGGCGCGGACCGCCGCACCCGTAACGGCCAGGACGGACTCCACCGCCCCCGCTCCCGTTCCCGCTTTGGCCCATGCCCCGGCCCAGGCTCCGACGGACCGGGACATCGCCGTCATCGGTATCGGCGGGCGCTACCCGCACGCCGACGACCTGGAGGAGTTCTGGGCCGTGCTGCGCGAGGGCCGGGATTGCGTCACCGAGGTCCCCGGCGACCGCTGGAAGACCGAGGGCGGCGCCCGGTACGGCGCCTTCCTCGACGGCATCGACCGGTTCGACCCGCTGCACTTCGGCATCTCGCCCCGCGAGGCGGCCGCGATGGACCCGCAGCAGCGGCTGTTCCTGGAGACCGTCTGGCACCTGCTCGAACAGGGCGGCGTCACCCAGGAGGTGATCGAGCGCCGCTACGGCCGGCGTGTCGGCGTGTACGTCGGCGCCGCCTACCAGATGTACCGGGCGGACACCTCCGAACCGGTGCTCGCCGCGCTCACCTCGTCCGCCTCGTACAACCTGATAGCCAACCGCGTCTCGCACTTCTTCGGCCTCGAAGGCCCGAGCCTCGCCGTGGACAGCATGTGCACCTCCTCGGCGATGGCCGTCCACCTCGCCTGCGCCGACCTGCTGCGCGGCGAGTGCGAGCTGGCCGTCGCGGGCGGGGTCAACCTGACCGTCCACGAGGACAAGTACGTGGCGCTCTCGGAGATGCAACTGCTCGGCACCCACCCGGGCAGCCGCAGCTTCCGCGACGGCGACGGCTACCTGCCCGCCGAGGCGGTCGGCGCGGTCCTGCTCAAGCCGCTGGACGCGGCGCTGCGCGACGGCGACACCGTCCTCGCGGTCCTCAAGAGCACGTCCTCGCTGCACGGAGGCCGCTCCAACGGCTTCATGACGCCCAGCCACCGCACCCAGGTCGCGGCCATGCGCCGGGCGCTGGAGCGGGCCGGCGCCGAACCCGGCTCCATCGGCTACGTCGAGTCCGCCGCCAACGGCACCGCCTTCTCCGACGAGGTCGAACTGCGCGCCCTGCGTGAGGTGTTCACCGGCGTCACCACGCCGGTGCCGGTCGGCGCCGTGAAGTCGAACCTCGGGCACCCCGAGGCGGCCTCCGGCATCGCCCAGCTCACCAAGGTCGTCCTGCAGCTCCAGCACGGCCGGATAGCTCCGCTCGTGGCAGCCGGCACCGCCAACCCGCGCCTGGACCTGGACGGTTCGCCGCTCGAGCTGTGCGACCGGCTGACCGACTGGGAGCCGCGCGGCGGTACGGACACCGGCGGCCCCTCCCGGCCCCGCCGCGCCCTCATCAACTGTGTCGCCGCGGGCGGCTCGCACGTCAGCATGGTCGTGGAGGCACCGCCGGCCGCGGCCGAGGCCGGGCCCGCCACCCCGGACACCGCGCCGCAGGTCGTCGTGGTCTCCGCCCGGACCGAGGAACGCCTGCGCACGGCGGTACGGCGCCTGCTCGACCACCTGGCGGACCTGCCCGGCGAGGACGGCACCGGCTCCCACGTGAGCCTCGCGGACATCGCGTACACCACGCAACTGGGCCGCGAGCCGCTGGCCGAGCGCCTCGCCGTGGTCGCCGCCGACCGAGCCGAACTGGCCCGGGCGCTCGCCGACCACCTGGCGGGCACCCCCACGGCGGCACCCGTGTACCGGGGCAACGCCGACGACGACGCCGGACCCTGGACCTCCGTCCTGTCCGGCGCCCGGAGCCGGGCCTTCCTCGCCGGGCTCGCCGAGGACCGGGCCCTGGAGGAACTGGCCGCCCTCTGGGTGCGCGGGGTCCGGGTGCCCTGGAGCGCGCTGCACACCGGGCGGCGCCGGATGGCGCCGCTGCCGGCCACCGCGTTCGAGGCGGGCAGCTACTGGGTCGGCCGCGACGCGCAGGCGGCCGTACCGCACACGAGGGCACCGGAACCCGTGCCGCCCGCCGACGCCGCCACCGACGCCGAGCAGGTCATGGGGCAGGCCTGGGCCGACGTCCTCCAGGTCGACGCGGCCACGCTGACCGCACGGACCGACTTCTTCTCGCTCGGCGGCAACTCGCTGCTGGCCACCCGGCTGATCAACCTGCTCAAGGAACGGGCGGGCGTCGAGCTGCCGGTCGAGGCGGTCTTCGCCGCCCCGCGCCTGTCCGACATGGCCGGGGAACTGCGCCAACGGCTCCTCGTGGCCGGGGACACGAGCAGACCCGAGCTGGATCTGATCCTCGAAAGCATGGCCCTCGTCGAGCACATGAGCGACGAGGAGCTGGACGCGCTGGACACCGAGAGCTGAGGCAGGGGGACGACGATGGGCACCACCACGCAGGACACCGGCCTTGATCTCATCCGCAGGATCCGTTCCCTGCCGAAGAAGCGGCAGCGCGCCCTGATCGCGCTGCTGCGCAAGCAGGGCGTCGACCTCTCCGCGCTCGAGACCATTCCCCGGCTGCCCCGGACCGACGGCACACCCGTGCCGCTGTCCTTCACCCAGCAGCGGCTGTGGTTCCTCGCCCAACTGGACGGCACCAGCGCCGCCTACAACATCCCGATGGCGATGCGGCTGCGAGGCCGCCTCGACCGTCCGGCGCTGCTGCGCGCCCTGGCGGCCGTCGTCCAGCGGCACGAGGTGCTGCGCACCCGCTTCACCGACGTCGGCGGCGTACCGCGCCAGGTCATCGGCGACGGCGGCGACTTCACGGTCGCCGAGGAGGAGCTGACCGACCCGGCGCGGCTCACCGCGATCTGCCGCGAGGAGGCCGCCGCCCCGTTCGACCTGGAGCGCGGACCCCTGATCCGGGTACGGCTGCTGCGGCAGTCGGAGCAGGAACACCACCTGCTCGTCACCACGCACCACAGCGTGTCCGACGGCTGGTCGGTCGGCGTGTTCTTCCGCGACCTGGTCGCTCTGTACGAGGCGTTCCGCGCGGGCCGCCCCGACCCGCTGGAGCCGCTGGCCGTGCAGTACGCGGACTACGCGCACTGGCAGCGTGAGCGGCTCGCCGGTGACCTGCACGACCGGCAGACGGACTACTGGAAGCGCCAACTGGCCGGGATCGACCCGCGGCTGACGCTGCCCGTCGACCGGGAGCGCCCGCGGCTGAAGACCTACACGGGGGCAGGCGAGAACTTCACCTGCCCGGCGGAACTGCTGAGCGCCCTGCGCGACGTCGCCAAGGTCCACGAGGCCACGCTCTACATGACCCTGCTGGCCGCCTACACCGTCGTCCTCAACCGCTACACCCGCCAGACGGACATCGCCGTCGGCACGGTCGTCGCAGGCCGCGGGCGACGCGAGCTCGAGGACCTCGTCGGCTTCTTCGCCAACACCCTGGTGATGCGCGCGGACCTCGCGGGCGACCCGGACTTCCGCGACCTGCTGGCCCAGGTGAAGCAGACCGCCCTGGAGGCCTACGAGCATCAGGAAGTCCCCTTCGAGGCGGTCGTGGAGTCCCTGGACACCGAGCGCAGCCTCGCCCACTCGCCCGTCTTCCAGACGATGTTCGTCCTCCAGGAGGCACAGACCCGACGGGACGCCACCCTCGGCGGCCTCGAGGTCTCCCCGGTCGACGTCGACCTCAGCTTCACCAAGTTCGACCTGACGCTCGACCTGCGGGAGACCCCCGACGGACTGGTCGGCACCGTCGAGTACAACCCCGACCTGTACGACCGCGCGACCATCCGGCGCTTCATCGGCCACTACACCCGGCTGCTCGCCGCCGTCGCCGACGATCCGGCGCTGCCCGTGTCCCGGCTCGCCATGATCGACGCCGAGGAGCGTCGCCAGGTGGTCGAGGAGTTCAACGACACCGGGCGCCCCTTCAGCGACGACCGGTGCCTGCACGAACTCTTCGAGGAGCGGGTGGCCCGGCACCCCGGGCGCACCGCCCTGGTCACCACCGACCGCTCGTGGACGTACGCCGAACTCGACGCCTGGGCCGGCCGGATCGCCCGCGGACTGCGCCACCTCGGCGTCGGACCGGACACGCTGGTCGGTCTGCACGCCGAGCGTTCCGCCGAGATGGTCGCGGGCATCCTGGGCACCCTGAAGGCCGGGGGCGCCTACATGCCGGTCGAGCCGTCCTACCCGGCGGCCCGCCGCACCGGCCTCGTGGACCAGACCGGTGTCACCGTCGTCCTCACCCAGCCGCACCTGGACGCCGAACCGCTGCACGGCGTCGAGCACCTGCTCGTCCTGCACCCCGACGGCACCCTGCGCGACCGGGCGGGCGCGGACGTCCTCGACGCGCGCGACGCGGACGCCCCCACGGCCGAACCGGAGGTGCGCGCGGGCCACTTGGCCTACGTGATCCACACCTCCGGTTCCACGGGCCGCCCCAAGGGCGTGATGATCGAGCACCGGGCGGCGGTCAACCGCATCGAGTGGATGCAGAACGAGTACCGGCTCACCGGTGACGACGTCGTCCTCCAGAAGACCCCCTACAGCTTCGACGTGTCCGTCTGGGAGTTCTTCTGGCCGCTGCTGTGCGGCGCCCGGCTCGCGATCGCCGCGCCCGGCGGTCACCGCGACCCCGCCTACCTGCTCTCCGCCGTCCGCGCGTTCGGCGTGACCACCCTGCACTTCGTGCCGTCGATGCTGCGCAGCATCGTCGAGGAGCCGGGCTGGGCGCGGTGCACGACCGTACGGCAGGTCTTCTGCAGCGGCGAGGCGCTGCCCGCGGACCTGTGCGCCCGCCACTACGAGCGGCACACCGCCCCGCTGCACAACCTGTACGGGCCCACCGAGGCGGCCGTCGACGTCAGCCACTGGACCGTCCCCGCCGAGGGCACCCCCCGCGTCGTGCCCATCGGCCGGCCGATCCAGAACATCCAACTGCACGTGCTCGACGATGCTCTCGCACCGCAGGGCGTCGGCTGCGTCGGCGAGCTGTACATCGCCGGCACGGGACTGGCCCGCGGCTACCTGCACCAGCCCGGGCTGACCCGGGAGCGGTTCGTGCCCAACCCGTTCGACGCCTCCCCCGACGCCCGCATGTACCGCACCGGCGACCTGGTGCGCCGACTGCCCGGCGGCGAACTGGAGTTCCTCGGCCGCGCCGACGACCAGGTCAAGGTGCGCGGCTTCCGCATCGAGCCGGGCGAGATCGAGCACCGGCTCACGGAACACCCCGCCGTCCGCTCCTCGGCCGTCCTGGTCCGTGAGGACCAGCCCGGCAGCCCCCGTTTGGTCGCCTACGTGGTGCCCGAACCCGGACACCCCCTCGCCGACCACCGCGCCGACCTGATCCGGCACCTCGAGGGTGCCCTGCCCGAGTACATGGTGCCGAGCGCGTTCGTCGAGCTCGACGCCCTGCCGGTGACCGCGCACGGCAAGCTGGACCGCCGTGCCCTGCCCGCCCCGGGCATCGACGCCTTCGCCCGGCGCGACTACGTCGCACCCGTCACCGACACCGAACGGCGCCTGGCCGACGTCTGCGCCGAACTCCTCGGCTTCGACGCCGACCGGGTCAGCGCCGAGGACAACTTCTTCGCCCTCGGCGGCCACTCCCTGATGATCACGGTGCTGGTGGCGCGGCTGAAGGACAGCGGCCTGCACGTCACCGTCCAGGACGTCTTCACCGCACCCACGCTGGCCGATCTCGCGGCGCGCGTCGACGCGGCCGGGACCGCGCCCGCGCACACCGTCCCGGCCAACCGGATACCGGAGGGCTGCGAGCGCCTCACCCCCGACCTGCTTCCACTGATCGACCTGACACAGGAGCAGATCGACACCGTCGTGGCCGCGGTGCCCGGCGGGGCCTTCGCCATCCAGGACGTCTACCCCCTGCTGCCCACGCAGGAGGGCATCCTCTTCCACCACCTGATGGACCCGGACAACGACCCGTATCTCGTCTCCACCCTCTACCGGGCCGACGACGAGCAGGCGTGCGCCCGGTTCATCGACGCGCTGCAGCGCATCGTCGACCGCCACGACGTCATGCGCACCGCCGTGCTCACCGCGGGCCTGCCCGAACCGGTCCAGGTCGTGCTCCGGGCCGCGCGGCTCCCCGTGCTGCGGACCAGGCTCGCCGCCGGCCGCGACCCCGAGGAGCAGGCGAGGGAACTGCTCGCGCGCCAGGAACGGATGCGCCTCGACAGCGCGCCGCTGCTGCGCCTGGTCGTCGCCGAGGAGCCGCACTCGCCGCGGCGCCACCTGCTCCTGACCGCCCACCATCTCATCGAGGACGCCACCTCCCTGCGGCTGATCCTGCACGAGCTGGCCGCGCACATGGCGGGCCGCGCCGACCTGCTGTCCACCCCGGCGCCCTACCGCGACTTCGTCTCCCACACCCTGGCCAGGCACACCGAGGACGACACGGTGGCCTACTTCCGGGCGGCCCTCGAGGACGTCACGGAGCCCACCGCGCCGTTCGGCCTCACCGACGTGCACGGCAACGGCCGTCGGGTCGGCCGGCTGCGCCGAGCGCTGCCCGAGCCCCTCGCACGCGACCTGCGCGCCCAGGCGCAGCGTCTGCGACTGAGCCCGGCCTGTCTCTTCCACGCGGCGTGGGCCTGCTTCGTCGCCGCCACCAGCGGGCGCGACGACGTGGTGTTCGGCGCCGTGATGTCCGGACGCCTGCAGGGCGTGCCCGGGGTGGAGCGCATGCTCGGCAACTTCATCAACACGCTCCCCCTGCGCACCCGGCTCGCCGGGCGGTCCGTGCGTGAGCTGCTCACGGACGTCGACACCGGACTGCGGGAACTGATCGCGCGGGAGCAGAGCCCTCTGAGCCTGGTCCAGCGGTGCAGCGGCCTGGAGGGCGACGCCCCGCTGTTCACCGCGGTGGTCAACTTCCGTCACTTCGAGGCGGAGCACGACGAGGAGCTGCCGCGCATCGACGACCACGGGGTGCGCTTTCGCGCGGCCGTGGACGCCATCAACTACCCCGTGACGGTGTCGCTCGACGACTTCGGCACCGAGCTGTCGCTCGACGTCCAGGTGGAGGAGACGGTCACCTGCGAGGCGGTGGCCGACTGCCTCGAGACCGCGTTGGCGGGCCTGGTCGACGCCCTCGCCACCGACGACGGGACCGGTACCGCCGCCCTGGACGTCGATGTCCTGCCGGCGGGCGACCGGCGGCGCCTGGCCGAGTGGAACGACACCGCGAAGCCCCTGCCGTACGAGACGCTGCCCGCCGCGTTCGAGGCGCAGGTCGCACGCACTCCGGACCGCACCGCGCTGGTCTTCGAGGGCCGCACCCTGACGTACGCGGAGCTGAACGCCCGTGCCAACCGGCTCGCGCACTGGCTGATCGAGCGGGGCGCCGGGCCCGGGCAGCGGGTCGCGATCCGGATGCCCCGCTCGTTCGACCTGGTGGTCGCCGTCCACGCCGTGGTGAAGACCGGAGCGGCGTACCTCCCCATGGAGACCGACCTCCCGGACGAGCGCGCGGAGCAGGTGCTCACCGACAGTGAGCCGCTGCTCGTGCTGGACGAACTGCCGGACACCACCGGCCGCCGGGACGACAACCCCCTGGTCCGGGTGGGCAGGGACGACGCCGCGTACGTGCTCTACACCTCGGGTTCCACGGGCAGGCCGAAGGGCGTGGTGATCCCCCACCGCGCGGGCCTGAACTGGACCGCGTGGAAGCAGGGGCACTACGGCATGAGCGGCGAGGACCGGATGCTGCTGAAGACGTCGGTGGGCTTCGACGTCTCGGTGCCCGAGCTGTTCTGGCCGCTCCAGGTCGGCGCGGCCGTGGTGATCGCCCGCCCCGACGGACAGAAGGACCCGGAGTACCTCGCCCGGCTGATCCGCGACGAGCGGGTCACCGACCTCCACTTCGTCCCGTCCATGCTGGCCGAGTTCCTGTCGGAACCGGCCGCGGAACACTGCACCGGCCTGCGCCGCGTGGAGACCGCGGGCGAGGCGCTGCCGGTCGAGCTCGCCGAACGGTTCGCACGCGTACTGCCGGACACCGAACTGCACAACCTGTACGGGCCCACCGAGGGCGGTCCCCTCACCGCCTGCCGCTACCGGTCCGAGCCCGGAGCGACGGCCGTGCCCATCGGCCCCCCGGTGTGGAACACCCGGGTGTACGTGCTGGACGAGGCGCTGCGACAGGTACCGCTCGGAGTGCCGGGTGAGCTGTACGTCTCCGGTGACGGCACGGCCTGCGGCTATCTGAACCGGCCGGACCTGACCGCCGAGCGGTTCGTGGCCAATCCGTTCGACCCCGGAACCCGCATGTACCGCACCGGCGACCTGGTCCGCTGGCGGGTGCGGGGCACGCTCGACTACCTCGGCCGTGTCGACGACCAGATCAAGGTGCGCGGCTTCCGCGTAGAGCCCGGTGAAGTCGCCAACGTGCTGCTCCAGCACCCCTCGGTGCACCGTGCCGTGGTCGTCCCGCAGGGGAGCGGTGCCGCCCGCACCCTCGCCGCCTACCTGAGCCCGACCCCCCAGTGGCTGCACACCGCCGCCCGGGAGGAGAACGCCGCCCACCTCGAACAGTGGCGGCAGGACTCCGAGGACCGGTACGCCCTCGGCACCGCGTCCGCCGACCCGGCAGCCGCCGAGGCAGTGGCCCGGCAGGTGGAGCGCATGGGCCCGAAGCGGGTGCTGGAGATCGGCTGCGGCGGGGGAGAGCTGCTCCTGCGCTACGCCGCGGGCCGCGCTTCGGTGCACGCGCTGGATCCGTCGGCCGCCGCGCTCGACGCGGCACGTCGCGAGGTGGCACGCCGCGGCTGGTCGCACGTCACCCTGACCCAGGGGGACGCACTGTCCGCGGCGGAGCTGTCCGGCGAGAAGTTCGACACGATCGTGCTCAACTCGGTGGTGCGGCACTTCCCGAACGAGGAGTACCTGGAAAAGGTGCTCGAGCTCCTGGTGCCGCTCCTGGAAGACGGTGGCGGCGTCCTCGTCGGCGGCGTCCGGAACCTGGATCTGTTCACCGCCGAGCTCTGCGCGGCCGAGCGGGATCGTCCGGAGCCCGCGGACACCGCCGACACGCCGGCCACCCGCGTGGCACGCGCCCGGCGCCAGGAGCGGGAACTGCTCGTCAGCCCGACGTACTTCGCCCGCCTGCCGGAGCGGCTCCCCGAGCTGGGGGCGGTCGACCTCGTCGTCGGGCGGGGCGAGGGCGCCGACGGGGCACTCGCCTACCGCTACGACGTGATCCTGCGCAAGGACGTCGCACCGGCCGTCCCCCTGCCGTGGCTGGAGGCCGCCTCCCCGGCGGAGCTGCGCGACCTGCTGGACGGCGAGGTCCCCGACCGGTTCGGGGTGAGCGGCTTGACGAACCCCCGTGTCACCGACGCCGTGCGCCTCGGCGCGGAGCTCGGGCAGCGGCCGCACGCCCGAGCGGCCGAGCCGCCGACGCCCCGGTCGCGGACCGCGGACGAGGTCCGCGAGCTCGAAGCCGTCCTCCGGCACGCCGAGGAACTCGGCTTCCAGGTGGCGGCCACCTGGTCACAGGACCGGCTCGACGGCCTCGACCTGGTGCTCGGCCGCGGCGAACTGCCCCGCGTACGGGCGCGTGAGCCCTACCGGGCGCCCGCCGCGACCAACCATCCGCAGCTCGGCCGCAGGGCGCCGTCACTGGCCCGCGCCCTCAAGGAGCACCTCTCCGCGCAGTTGCCGCACTACATGGTG